>PUND01000030.1 GCA_003551645.1 Phycisphaerae bacterium
AGAGGAAAGACCGACCCGCCGGAGCAACTCCTTTTGTGCTGCGCTTCTTACTGACGCTTACGCTTCAGGATGACGCCCAGTCCGCCAAGCCCAAGCAGGCCCATCGTCGCGGGTTCGGGGACGGTATGTGTAAGCCCATCTGTAAACCGGTTAGGGCCGCGTTGCACAGACGAGATCGCCAGGTCTCCGGGCAGGGGCGTTGGTTCGCCCTCGAACTCGCGCTCAAGCAGGTCGATGTTCACAAGCCATTGCCAGCTCTCGGGGACCTCCCCATCGGCTATGTAGATGAGCCGACCAAATTCTTTGCTGATCTCCTCCGACGTACCGTATTCGTCAACGCGTCGGAGAAGGTCAGGCAGGTCGGGTGTGCTGTTTCCGTCCTCAGTGCGGTCGCCGAAGCTTATCTGGGTGCGCATGTGAATAGTACCGAAGCCGCCACCGCTGGTGCTGGCCGAGCCATCACCATCCTTGAGAGGGGCGACGGTGCTGGGTGACCAGTCGGCATAATCGGTTCCAAATTTTGCCTGGGGATTCGAGGAACCGCTTACGTCGTCGTTGAATTCCTCGCCCCCGGCGGAATATGGAGCCCACTGCCAGTCGTCCGGGTCCCAGCCGGTACCGTCTATGGTGTTATCTACAAAAGCTCCGCCGAGACCTATCACACGGTCTCCCGCCAGCCAGTCCAGCCCAGCGCCGGTGAAACTGTCAATAATTGCGGCGTGGTCCGTGGTGTCCAGTGTGAAGCTGGCTGAGTATATGTCGAAGCTGAAAGTCGCGGCAGGTGCGCCCGAGGCGTTGTTGGCATATACGCCCTTGTCGAATGAGTTGCCCTCGATGCGCCAGCCGTCAGCCGACGGGTCTCCCGTCAGAGGCCCGGCGGCCACGTTTGTCGCGAGAACGAGTGCGACTGTGAAGATACCCAGTGCTGTGATCAAAGAACGTCTCA
The DNA here is from genome assembly GCA_003551645.1 of Phycisphaerae bacterium. GTDB lineage: Bacteria > Planctomycetota > Phycisphaerae > SM23-33 > SM23-33 > PUND01. The sequence continues at coordinate 947 of PUND01000030.1, forward strand.
TCTCTGCAACTCCTTTGCCCGCTTTTGCGGGCGTTTGAATCAAGTCTTGTTTTCGTTCCGCCTCGGCCCGTGCCGGGGCGGGTGCTGCGTACGCGGGCGTTTATGTGCCCGCGGTCGAGTTCGGGCCTGGGGCGACTTGCCCTGTGCCCGTGCATCTGTTGTACTTCCTCCAACTGTGTTGCGGCCTGTGTGTCCCGTGCCGTCGCCGGCCGGCCGCCGCGGGTTGGACCGTCCTCGACACTGCGGTCCTTCCCGTCGGCTGGCGACGGCTTTTCCGTTGTCTGTCGGCTTCGCCGGTTGTCCCGTTTCGGCCGCGTCGGCCGGACCGCCTCGTGTTATCGGGCGCATCCGAATGCCGGCGGCCTGGGCGGGCTTATGCGGCCCGGCTGTTCGCCGACGATGCGGCGGCGGGAGTTACGGCCGGCTCCGCGGCCGGCTGCGTCGGCTCCTGCGGCTGAAGCGCCCTTCGGTCCAGCTCGGCATCTATCATGGGCGCTATGGCCTCGCCGACTTCGATCCTCAGCAGCAGCAACTCCTCACCGGTCATGTATCTCAGCAGGTTGTACATTGCAGTCCTCCCTGGCCCGGCGGCTTGTGCCTCGGGCCGGTTGTCTCAGGCGGCGACGGCCCAGCGATGTTGTCTCGCCGGTGTCCGGCCCGCCCAGAAGTCCTCGATCCGCAACCACCGCTCGCGTTCGGTCGCATCCGTCTGGTCTGATGCGTCCCGCAGCGGCCCGCGGGTCGAATTGATGTGCTTCCGTCCGTGACTGCGAGTTGTCCTGTGCTTCGCTTTCATTGTGCTGCCCCTTCGACTGTTGTTGAACATGGTTTATGCCGCTTCCCGCCGTTCGGGTCGCTCGGCCTTTTCCGGTCCTCTTACGCGGTCTCTCATGTAGGTGCTTCTGATGTAGCCGCGGGAAATTCTCCGGCTGTGGCGGCGATCCAGTTCGCCGTCGATAAGTGCCGACAGTTCGTAAAGCTGCTCATCGTTCATTCTCCTGAGTCCACTCGCTCCAAATGTGTCCATGGCTGCACTCCTTGTCCTGGGTACAAAATTGTGACCAACGCGGTCACACTGGTTATCCGTTATGCGTGCCGCCTCTTTGCCACGGGCGGCGCGGTCAGCGTCTCCGGCGCATCGGCCGACTCCGTTGTCGCGTAGGCGAGGTAGTCGTTCCAGAGTCGGCGGCTCATCGGTCCCATCAGCAGGAAGGGTCCACGCGAGCGGACGAAGATCTCCAGTCCCGCGTGGAGTAGTTCCGTATAGACGGCCAGGCGGCGGGGCGGGACCAGCTTCAGCAGCGAGGTCAGCGCGGCGGCCGCCCTGGCGGGGTCGGGCGTGGCGTCGATGACGGCGGCATCCGCGTTTCGCATTATATCGCGGAGGGCGGATGCGTTGCGCGCCAGGGATACAGTCAGTGCATAGTTGCCTTCGGCGGCGGCCTCGCTTATCTGGTCCAGCAGTGACTGCTGGGGATAGAAAAGGGCTATATCATGAGTTTCGCTGCCGTGTCGCACTGATGGGGACTCCCTGTGCGGCGGTCGAACTAAATTCAAATGCGTCCTCGTCACTTATGGACTCCTTTTGACTCTACGGGTACAGAGCAACCGACGTGCCATTGTGGTACCGGAGCGGGAGGAATCGGTTAACTGTAGTAGTGTACGGCGGCTATGTGGAAGTTAAGTAAGGTATGCGCGCCAGGATGTGCACAATGTGGTTGCCACAAAATGTGGCGTCGCCGCGCGTAAATGTGGCAGTGTAGAAGTGGTATTGTATATGCGTGTATATTGAGTTGTGGGCGCGCGTGGCGTATGCGCGTGCGGCCAGCCCTTTATGGGCCGAAACTACAGAGGGGCACGCGGCGCGAATGGGGGGGTGTATTATATCAGAAGTGAGTAATAGCGACAGGGAGCGGAAGTGTTACAGCGGACCCGGCGGGCGGCTCTGGCGGGCAACGTCGGCGGTCAGTCGATCTGGTACTGCCGCAGTTTGCGCGCGAGTGTATTACGGTTGATTTTCAGCAGCTTGGCCGCCTGTGTGCGATTGCCGCCTGTCTGGTCCAGGGCGTTGCGGATGGCCTGCTTTTCGGCATCCGGTATGCTGGTGGGGGTTTCGTCGTGGGCTTCACAGCGGTTCCGGTGCTCGGCGTGCTCCTGCCAGAGCATCTCGGTCAGCGCTTTGGGGTCCAGTCCGGTTATGTAGGCCCGTTCGACCCAGGAGACGAGTTCCCGGACGTTTCCGGGCCAGGGATACGCTTGCAGGGCGGCGAGCGTGTCGGCGTCGAATTCTATGGTGCCGCGTCCGTCCCTTTCGGCGATGCGGCGCGAGTAGTGGTCCACCAGCAGGGGGACATCCTCGGGCCGTTGACGCAGGGCGGGCAGCGGGACGCGCATGATGTTCAACCGGTAGTAGAGGTCGCGTCGGAAGCCGCCCCGGTCGACCAGCTCCACCAGCGGCGTGGCGGTGGCGGCGAGGAACCGCGTATTCACCGTAACCGGGGCCGAGTAGCCGACCGGCAACACCTCTCCCTGCTGGAGGAGCCGGAGGAACTTGGCCTGCATTTCCAGGGGTATGTCGCCGACCTCGTCCAGAAGGACCGTGCCGCCCTCGGCGGTCCTGACGATGCCCTGCATGTCCCGGCTGGCGCCGGTGAACGATCCCTGCACGTGACCGAAGAACTGGCTCTCAAACAGGGATTCGCTGATGCCGGCGCAGTTGATGGGTATGAAAGGTCCGGTGTTGCGCTTGCTCCGGGCGTGGATTCGCTGGGCTATAAGCTCCTTGCCCGTGCCGCTTTCGCCCTCGATGAGCACGGAGGCGTCCGAGGCCGCGGCCGAGTCCGCCAGGCGGACGGCCCGTTCCATCGCCTCGGACCGCCAGACGAACGCGGCATCTGTGCGCTGGTGCTCGGTTGTGGTGTTAGTCATGGTTTGCCCCCGGCTCGTTTCGTCGGTGCTCCGGCCGCCGGTCTCGGTCCGAGGCCGGCGTGGCTGCAGGGTCTGCGGCGGGGCGGTCGCTGTTTGCCCCGCCGCAACCGGTTGTTGGTGTGTTGCGCCCATGGTTTCAGCCCTCTTTCACGCCTCTTTCACGTCGCGTCCTCTGTTGTGCCGCCGTACCAGGCGGCCCTGGCGGGTCGGTGCGGACGTTAAGTCCTCCCATGGCGCAACACGCGCCCCGGCAGGACACTGTTCCGCCTAGACCCTCAGGTTCTCCTGCGGCGACGAAGCATCAAAGCAAGCCCGCCGAGGCCCAGAAGGCCCATGGTCGCCGGTTCGGGGATGGGGCTGGGCAGCTTGCGCTCTACGCTTTGGCCGCCATCGACCAGGGAGGCCGTCTTCCACTGCCAGGAGTTCGGCGAGCTGTAAACCAGCGCCGTGGAATAATCATCGGGGTCGATGTCGATTGTCCAGGCCACGCTCCCGGGCGGGTCGCCGATCAGGCGCGACAGCAGCGGTGCCTCGCCGCCGGTTACGCCATAGGTGTCGTCGTCGCCGGGGTCGGTGGCAGCGGCGCCATCATCCAGACCCACGCTGAACGCCGACAGGGTCTTCTGGCTGACAGCATAGTTGAAGATCTGGTAGACGTAGATGTAGTGATCTTCCTCATACGGATGCGTGCCGGGGTAATCGCCCGGGGCGTACACGGCATAGTCGACATCCGCCTCCCAGCCATACTCAACCGATTCGAAATACTCTGTGCCGCTTACAACCGCACCCTGCGCGGGCATGGCCGCCAGCGCCGCGATAAGTAAGCAGACACCCGCCGTTACTGGAACTGTTCGCCTCATCTTCGCTCTCTCCTTTGCACTAAAAGGTCCACGACTGTAATGCTACTCGGTCAGGGACTCGGCCGTGCGGCCTGTGCCGGCGAGAGAGCGAATTCTCGCGACTTCTCCTCCAACTCCGTCGGGCAGTGCCCCACACCACCTCGACTCTGTAGGCGACTCTAGCACAAATCCGGGATATGTCAAGCGAAAATCCCGAAAAAATACAAAAAAATTCATGTAAGGTGTTTGCCCTACAGGGCTAAAATCCTTCGCCGGCGACGGCGTACGTATACGTAATAGCTTTCTGCACACGCAGTTGTGACAGAAGCCGGCCCGGGGGCGCCTGGCGTGCTGATATGGAGATACATGAGCATAACCGTCGCCGCGGCGGCGCGGCTCGGCTCAAGCGGCCGGTTCGGCGGGGCTTATCCATGGCCGCTGTGCGTTGCGGGCAGGCCCGGCCGGGGATAGGATGTGCGAGTGTTGAGCGATGCGTTTCGCAGCCAGGCGGAGCGGCTGATGGCTGAGCGGCCGAATGTCATATTCATACTGCTGGACGACCTTGGCTGGGCGGACCTGGGCTGTTACGGCTCGGCGTTTTACGAGACGCCGCGGCTGGACGCCCTGGCCGGGGAGTCGATGCGTTTCACGGACGCCTACGCGGCGGCACCGGTCTGCTCGCCGACGCGGGCGAGCATACTGACCGGGCAGTACCCGGCGCGGATACCGCTGACGAACTTCATCGCCGGTCAGGCCCGCGGCCGGCTGCTGTCGGCGCCGTACCTGCACCACCTGCCGCTGGAGCATACATCGCTCGCAAAGGCCATGGCCGAGGGTGGCTACGCCGCGTGGCACATCGGCAAGTGGCACCTGGGCGATGAGCCGTACACTCCGGAGGCGCACGGCTTTGAGGTCAACGTCGGCGGCTGGCGGGGCGGCAGCCCGCGGACGTACTTCAGCCCTTATGGCAACCCGAAGCTGCCGGACGGCCCGGAAGGCGAGTACCTGACCGACCGGCTGACCGATGAGGCGATCCGGCTGATAGAGAACCGCGACTCCCGGCCGTTCTTCATGCACCTGTCCTACTACGCGGTGCACGTGCCGATAGAGGGCAAACCCGAACTGGTCCAGAAGTATCGCGACAAGGCGGCCGGAATGGGCCTGGACAAGCGTGACCCGATGGAGGCGGGCGAATACTTCCCCTGCGAGCACAAGATGCACCAGCGGGTCGTCCGGCGGCGGTTCCAGTCCGACCCCGGCTACGCGGCCATGGTGCAGACGGTGGATACCAACGTCGGGCGGCTGCTGGACGCCCTGGCCGCAGAGGGCATCGCCGACGATACGGTGGTGATGTTCTTCTCCGACAACGGCGGGCTGGCGACGGCTGAGAGCAGCCCCACCTGCAACGCGCCGCTTTCCGAGGGCAAGGGCTGGATGTACGAGGGGGCCGTCCGCGAGCCGTTGATCGTGCGGGCGCCGGGTCTGACGCGACCCGGCGGCGTCTGCCGGACGGCGATTACCAGCACGGACTTCTATCCGACCATCCTGGAGCTTGCCGGCCTGGAGCCGCGGCCGAGCCAGCACTGCGACGGCGTCAGCTTCGCGCCGCTGCTGCGCGGCGATGAGGGCTTCCGGCGCGGGCCGATCTTCTGGCACTACCCGCACTATTCCAACCAGGGCGGCCGGCCCGGCTGCTCGGTGCGCGAGGGGGACTGGAAGCTCATCGAGTTCTTCGAGGACGGCCGACGCGAGCTTTACAACCTGCGCGAGGATATCTCCGAGACTCGCGACCTGGCGGCCGACGACCGGCAGCGGGCCGACCGCCTCGCCGGGATGCTCCACGAGTGGCTCAAGCGCGTCGAGGCGAACATTCCCGAAACCAACCCCGACTGGCCCGGCCCGGCGGCGGACTGACGCAATGGCAGCTACAGACAATGGGCCGCGGAGACGCGGAGGGCACAGAGGCGGAAGAAAATACGGGCCGGCTGAAACCCGTGCCTGTTAAGGACGCGACTTTTCAGGTATAGCTTTTCCTCTTGGTTCTACGTGCCTCTGTGGCGATACAGGAGTCGCTGAGAATGGGTTTAGTCGAAGACACGGCCAAGGCGATGCGGTTTCAGAAACCCGAGCGGATCCCGGTGCACTTCGGGCTGAATCCGTCGTGCTGGTTCCACTACGACCAGCGGGCGCTTCAGGACCTGATGGAGCGGCATCGGTACCTGTTCCCGGGCTTCCGGCGGCGCGAGCGGGTCGAGCCGCCGCTACCTCCGGAGCAGCGGGCCGACAGCCCGGCCCGTGACTGCTGGGGATGCGTCTGGAGAACCACCGAAGCCGGCATCACCGGGCAGGTCGTGGAGCATCCGCTTGCGGACTGGTCGGCCTTTGACGGCTACCGGCCGCCCGATGCGGATACCTGCGACGGCCGCTGGAGCTGCGACTGGGATGCGAAGCGGCGTCAGTTTGAGGCCGCGAAGCGGCGCAACGGCTACACGAGCGCATCGCTGCGACACGGGCACACTTTTCTGCAACTGTGCGACCTGCGCGGCTACGAGAATCTGATGCTGGACATGGCCGACGGCGAGCCGCGGCTGGACGCCCTGGTGGAGATGGTCGAGCGGTTCAACACCGCCCTTGTCGAGCGGATGCTGCGATGGCGGCCGGACCACTTCGCTTTCCCCGAAGACCTTGGAATGCAGGTCGGGCCGATGCTGATGCCCGAGCACTTCCGCCGATACATCAAGCCGGTGTACCGGCGTATGATGTCCCGCGTGCGAGATGTGGGGATAATGGTCAGCATGCACAGCGACGGCGACATACGCACGCTGGCCGAGGACCTGCTGGAAGTCGGCGTGGGTTGTCTGAACATCCAGGACCTGGTCAACGGGATAGACTGGATTCGCGACCACCTCAAAGGGCGGGTCTGCGTGGACCTGGACGTTGACCGCCAGAACACTGTGCGATTCGGCACCCCCGCGGAGATCGATGCGCTTATCCGCTACGAGGCCGAGCAACTGGGCAGCCCCGAAGGCGGACTGATGTTCCGCGTGGACATGTATCCCGGCATCCCGCTGGAAAACGTCGCCGCACTGATGGATGCGCTGGAGAAATACTCGACCATGTGGTCGTAGTGGGGGGCTATCCGACGGCCGCGCGGGTTTCAGCGATGCTGACGCGGTTCCTGCCGGCGTCCTTGGCGGCGTATAGTGCTTCGTCGGCCCGTTTTATAAGCGAGTGCGGCGTATCCTTTGTTTGCAGCGGGGCGACTCCGAAGCTGGCGGTGATCCGCGCGTCAATTCGCGGGATGGTAGTCTCGGCGAGTGCCAGGCGCACCCGTTCGGCGAAGGCAGTGGCCGATTCCCGGTCGGTGTCCGGCATGGCGCAGATGAACTCCTCGCCGCCGTAGCGGCACAGGATGTCTTCCTTCCGGGAGTTTCCCGCGAGCAAGCCGGAGAACCTCTCCAGCGCGGCGTCTCCGGCCTGGTGGCCGAAGGTGTCGTTGATCCGCTTGAAGTGGTCCAAATCGGCCATCACCACGGCCAGGTGCCGTCGGTGTCGCCGGGTGGCCGAAACGGCCCGGTCCAGCTCCGCCATGAAATGCTGACGGTTCAGAAGCCCGGTCAGGCCGTCGGTCCTGGCCAGTCGTTCGATTTCCGCTTTGGCCTTCTCAAGCTCGCGATTCTTCCTGTGCAGTTCGCGAGTGATGTTGGACAGGTCGTTGTTGACCGAGGACATCTCGTTCATGGCGCTTTGGTCGGTAACGTGAGGAGTCGCCCCGACGATGGCGTATCCGTCCTGGATACGGATGACGGTGGCCTTGAGCAGATGGTCGCCGCCTTCGCCGGTGACGGTCAGGCGGACCTGTCGGAAAGTCTCGCTGCCGCGCGGCAGAAGTTGTTCGATCTGTTCGCATTCGACGATGCTGGTTATGAGCTGGTCGCAACGGCAGTCGGCTCGCCCCATCAGCTCGGCGAACGCGGCGTTGCAGCCGAATATCCGCCCCTCGGCGTCGAATAGAATCACAATGAGTGGGCAGAATCGGTCGAGATAGCGCGCCAGCGCTTCGGGGGCGTGTTCCACTAGCAGGGAACCGGCTTGTACTCGTTCCTCATCCACCATTGGTCGGCAAGCTCCACAGCGGCCCGGGCATGGGGGGCGTATCCGTCGGCGCCGAGGACTTCGGCAAGTTCCGGCATCGGGTCGAACGCCAGTCCGCCAACCATTATCTTCGGCTGTTGCTCGCCGGTGCTTTGCCTGATAAGCGAGATAGTGTCTTTGAGCTTGTCCAGGTGAAAGGCGATCGCGGCCGACAGCCCGAGGAGGTGGCAGGGACGTTCGCCAATCTCCTTCGCCAGATCCTCCGGCGGCGTGTCGGCGCCGAGAAAGCGGACCATCCAGCCGTCAAGCTCCAGCAGGTCGGCGACCATCCTCGCTCCGGTCTGGTGCAACTCGCCCTGACATGCCGAGATGATCGCAAGCCCCTTGCTCTTTTCGGGGTCGAAGTATCGCGTGTACAGATCGGCCATCACCCTAGAGACCAGCGACGTTGCCAGGTGTTCCTGCGCGACGGATATTCTGCCGCTCTCCCACAGCGTGCCCACGCGATACAGGGCCGGCTGAACGGCCTTTGTGTAGAACTCCGGCAGGTCGCGGGGCGACTCCACGAATGCCCGCGCGGCGGACAGGCACTGGTCGCGTCTGCCTTCCAGCAGGGCGGCCAGCAGCGGCTCGGCCTCTTCGGACCATACGCTGTTCGCCGGCAGGGACGGCAGCGAGGGGTCTTCGGCCATCGCGACGACCTCCTCGTGGTGGGAAAGCATCCAGTCATAAGGCGCAAGCAGCGGCTTGCTGTCTGAGATGTCCGGCTCCTCCGTGATGGCCTGTTTCCACGCCCGCAGTACCACGGGAAAGTATTCGTAGCGGAAGCCACGTGCGTGGTACGAGCGGTACACCCACGGCAGCAGCCGCGCCAGCAACCGGAAGTCGTTCAGCCGATACAGGCACGACATCAGCATCGCGTGATTGGCGTGGTTGTCCTCGGCCACGCGGGGCGGGTTCGAGCCGATAAGCCCGGCCGCGGCCGGCCGCCCCAGAACGGCCCGGTTCACCCGCCGGACCAGTGCTTCGCTACTGCGCAGGTGGCTGTTCGCTGAGTCCGGTGGCACATCCGGCAGGCGGGTGATGTCGTCAATCAGTCGCTGAAACGTTCTTGCCGCATCTTCGGACATAGGGGTGCCTCCGTGCCGTTGGTATGCGGAGGTCTGTCGGAGGGAAATCTCCGCATCAACCTGTATCGGCCGTTTGAAGCCGGTGCTACAGCGATAACCGGGCCTGCGGGCAGCGGGATTTCGCCGCCCATCCTGTCTGACGGCACATCCTTACCGGCTGTGGGAGGCGGCTACTCCGGCTGCCACTGCTGGGCCTCTTCCTGGCTTTCGAAGACCTCGAAACCGGTGTTGTCTTCGAGGGTCGCCTCGGCGGTGTTGACCAGCCGGCCCTTGCCCTGTCCGATGTAGCGGTTGCCGCGTACGACGTTGTCCGAGGGATTGTCGCCCATAATAAGCAGTTCCTCACGGCCGGTGCCGGGCGAGCGGTCCTCGCGGACTTTGATGGTGTTATCGATGATACGGCAGTTGGACACCGGGCAGGGGTCGTCTATATGCCGCTTTACGCCCAGCACCCAGATTCCCCGTCCTCCACCGGTGACATTGTGGATTTCGTTACGGGCTATCAGAAGCCCGTCAACCTCCACCCGCCAGATGCAGATATACTGGTTTCCGACGTTGTCGATGATACGGCTGTCCCGCACGATGGCGTTGGTGTGGTTTTCGTGCATGATACCCTCGCCGTCGCCGATTTCGTGCTGTCGGCAATAGGTAATGTTGGAGTACACCTCGTAGTCGTTGCCTGAGATGGTCCAGCGATAGCCGCGCGCGCGGATGGCGCGGTTGTCGTTGGTGCTGGAGGCGTTGGAGGTCTCGAAGCCCTTGCAGGTCGGCCGCCACAGCCCGCGGGGCATGCGCATGACGTTGTCGGCGCAGATGGTCCCGTCGCCGGTGAAGCTTATGCACGTTCGCCCGGTGGCGTAGATGTAGTTGTCCCGGACGACGATGCCCTTTCGGAACGCCCAGGGGTACTTATCCGGCGTGGCGTTGGGGACGTCGTCGCCGTGGGGGCCTATGTCGCCGTATTCGTTGACGTAGATGCCGGGGCGGTTGTCGAAGTCGAACTCGACGCCCTCCTCGATGACCACCTTCTCCGACGGCCGATTGCCGGGTATGAACGGCTTGGTGTCGCCGTCGAGCGGGCGATGGACCACGAACGGCTTCATCAGGAAGTTGTCGTCGCCGCTTTCGGGTATCCGGTTGTTTGCGACGAGGATGTTCTCCTCGGCCTCGATGTGTATGGCCGCCCTGTGCCGGGCCGTCCACCGCTGCCAGGGGTGCTGGTCGAAGTCGGTGTAGGGGATGGTCGGGTCGATGTATGCGGTGTTGGTCAGCCGGCAGCCGAATACCAGGCGGTTGACGCCCGCGGCGTGGATCTTGTCCTCATCCGGCTCGTGCACGTCGGAGAAGTAGATGTGCCCGCGGTTGATTCCCACGTTGATCACGGCCACGTTGCTCGCGTGCTCGGGATCGACCAGTTGGATGTTCTTGAAGGCGGTGTCGATGGGTGTGCCGTCGCCCTCGAAGGTCGGCTCGTATTTGGGGAACTCGAACTGGGTCTTCGGCCGGTAGTCCTGCTGCTTGGCGTCAGTAACGTCGCTCGGCGTCGCGCCGCGGATAATCACACCGTCTTCGACGAGCAGGTCGTCGTCGAACCGATATACACCCGCGGGGAAGTACACCACTCCGCCGCCGGCGGCCACTACCTCCGCCTGGGCCTTCTCGAAACGCTCGGCGTCCGTGCCGCCGAACTCATCGACCGAGACGACGTTATCCCAGGGAAACTCGTCGGTCCAGTCGGGGACCTTGTCCGGCTCATCTGCGTAGAAGGTCCTGACGGGATTATCCGTGGGCGCATCGAGGTTGCCGGCGGGGTCGGCGAATTCGTGCCTGTCGCAGCCGGCGGCAGTCAGCAGCGCAAAGACGGTCGGCAGGGCGATCAGGATCGGCAGGAATCTTGCGAACATGGTTGGTCTCCTCTTACGGGTTCTGTTTATTCGCCTGGCTTTTCTCGCTCCCCCTGACCTCCTGAAACACTACCGCCGGCCGGAGGTTTCGTCAACATGCGCAAAATCATTTCGGCCGAACAATTGTGCGGACACTTGCATTTGCGCAACACCGGGTGTATGACGCCACGCGGTTGGCATTCAGAAACCTTTGAAAGGAGTATCCCTTATGGCGCGGAAGCGTTCGAGCGGTGCGGTGTCGCAGCAGGAGCGGATGCGGTGGTTTCACAAGGCGCGTTTCGGAATGTTCGTGCACTTCGGGCTGTACGCCATTCCCGGCCGGGGCGAGTGGGTAATGTACCGGGAGCGGATACCGACGGATGAATACGCCAAGCTCGCCGACCGCTTCAACCCGAAGAAGTTCGACGCCGACGAGTGGGTCTCAATCGCCAAGCAGGCCGGCATGAAGTACATGGTGGTTACCACACGCCACCACGACGGCTTCTGCCTGTTCGACTCGCAGGTCAGCGACTACAAGTCCACCAACAGCCCCTTCGGCCGCGACCTCGTGGCCGAATACGTTACCGCCTGCCGCAAGGCGGGTCTGAAGGTCGGCTTCTACTACTCGCTGCTGGACTGGCGGTTCCCCGGCTATTTCGAGCGGGACAAGTACCCCGATTCGGCAAAGGCCATGGTCCGCCAGGTCCATCAGCAGGTCGAGGAGCTGATGACCCGATACGGGCGCATCGACGTGCTGTGGTACGACGGCGGCTGGGTGCCCGACCTGCCCCACGAAAGACAGGCCGGTTTCTGGCAATCGAAGAAACTCAACAACATGGTCCGCCGCCACCAGCCGCACATACTCATCAACAACCGCTCCGGCACGAACGAGGACCTCGACACGCCGGAGCAGCACGTTACCGCCTCCGACCCCGGCCGCGGGTGGGAAAGCTGCATGACCATCGGCGACTCATGCGGGTGGGGCTATATCCGCAATAACCCGAACTTCAAGACCGTTCCGCAGCTCATACAGAATCTCTGCAGGGCCGCCGCCGGCGAGGGCAACTACCTGCTCAACGTCGGCCCGAAGCCCGACGGGTCCATCCGCAACGAAGAGACATCGCGGCTGAAGGCGATTGGCGAATGGGTTGACACCTACGGCGAGGCCATCTACGACTCCCAGAGATGCGACCTGCCGGCCGGGCAGATCGGGCTGTGGACCCGCAAGGGCAACGATGCTTACCTGTGCATATTCCGCTGGCCGGGTAAGGAAGCGGTCGTGCCGCTCGTCGGCGCCAAGGTGAAGTCGGCCACGCTGCTTGGCGAGGGCAAGCGCCTGAAGGTCCGCCAGGAGCACAACGGACGGCTGGTGCTTTCGGGCCTGCCGGTCAGGCCGCCGATGAAGCCGGCCAATGTCATCAAGGTCCGCTTCGCCTCCGAGCCAAAGCCGCTGACGGAGACCGACAAGGCCGCCTGGCTGGAAGCAAAGGCGTGATGAGTAGCCGGTAGCCGGAAGCCAGTGCCCGGTTTGCTTACCCGCGAGCAACGCAGGTACTCGCCATACGGGTGACGTCGGGCAGGTATGCGCGATCCGCGGCTGCGCGCAAGCACGAAGCACGAAATCCGAAGCACGAACCCCGGGGCGCCGGGCGCTGTCTCTTCTCAACAACCATCCCGTGCATCCCCCGCATCCCTGCTTTCTATCAGGCCCCGCCGCACAGACGTCGGTTGCGGGAAATTCGCAACCCGCAATCAGGGCATCTGTGGACCGCCGGATTGCTCGAGCCGCTCCTCGCTGTACTGCCAGCCAGCCGGGCGGGGCAGGTGGAATATGTCGTCGTCAAGCTCGACGTCGGTCTCGATCTCCTCGAACCCGGCCGTCGTGATCCGCTCATTCTTGTCGCGGCTGATCAGCTTCACCGGGAGGTGCCTCTGTTCGCAGACCCACATTTCCAGTTGGGTGAAGGCGATCTGCTCGGCATATTCGTCGCGCGTCACCAGCTTGAGATAGTCGGTTCCTTCCGGCTCGTCTTCCTTCCGATCGCGCGTCGAGACGTGGAAGTGCCGCACCACGTCCTCGGCCCGCTGACCGAACGGTATGGGGAACGGGCCCCTGCCAAGCTCCATCGGCCGGGCCTGCTCGCCGTCGGGAACCACCTGGTAGCGGGTCATCTGCTTTGTCCGGTGCCTGGCGACAGTCAGCCATTTTCCGTCGAAGGCGTAATCCACCCGCTCGGCGATCCTTGGTCCGCCGGCCTGGCGGAGCGTGCGAAAGCTGATACGGAACTTCTCCGGTTCCTCATCGCTTTGGCCGCGGAAGAAGACCTTTCCTTCCCGTTCCTCGCTGTCGCCGGTGAGCCGGTCTATGACCTCGTATTTTAGCTCGGCACGTAGGGCCTGGTGCTCGGCGCCGGCGGCCTCGAGATTTTCGAGAATCTTCATAGCCTCCGGGTCGGTTGTCTGCTGCGTCTGCGGATCGGCGGGTCGGGTTTCGGCCTGATCGGCCTCGGCCGTGGGCGGCTGCTGCTCCGGCGGCGCCTCGGCGCCGGCAAGGAATCCCATGGCGTATGACATCATCGCGGCTACGAATTTCGACAGCATTGTTAAGACTCCCGGGGCGTCTGCTTGACTGCTGATTCTATCTCGGCGGCCCTGCTTGAGCTTCTGTGCTGCATGCGTCTGACTACCGACAGTATGACACGTCCAAGCCCCATCACCAAGGCAAAGCCCAGCAGCGTTATCGTCGCCACCCAGCCGTAATCGGCAAGCTGGTAGGTCACGAACGCCACTACGCCGTAGCGAACGAACCTGCCTGAGAAGTTGGCCGCCGCGAACGGCACGCGCGGATACCGGTATGTCGTGGCCAGCATTCGCACAACGTCAATCGGAAACGGTATGAAGTTAAAGACAACCACGAGGAAAAAAGGCGAGCGGGAAAACCACCTCGCCGCGCGCCGGTAGGTCCTCGTGTGCCGCACGGCCGCTATCCGCCTGTGCCGCAGCATCCAGGTGAATATGTGGTAGTCGTTGAGGTTCGCCATCATGCTGGCGAACGCGCCTATCGAGGCCACTATCAGCGTGGTTGTCCAGGCGTCGCCGGTAATGGCGACGTGCTGTGAGGCCACCGCCGAGACGATCCACATCGACGGCATCGGCAAAAAGGTGCAGCACAGCGACAGGTACAGCGCCAGACCCAGCAGTTTCGCCGCGACCGTCGCGGTGCGGAACGTGACACTTGTGTTGTGTGCCCAGTCCTCCCAGGAGTCGCCCTGTGCGATCAGCAGCACTATCAGCGGCGCCGCCAGCAGGACGAAGTACACCGAATAGACAAGAATCCACCGTCGCACCGACACATCGTCGGGCAAATGTGGCTCAAGCATTCGGGGTCGCGGTCTATCGGTCAACGATTAGCCCGTCCTTCATTTGCACCACGCGGTCGGCGCAGGCGGCGGCGTCGGCGGAGTGGGTTATCATAACCAGCGTCTGGCCTCGACGGGTATTGATATCGCGAAGCAGCTCCAGCAGCGAGCGGCTGTTGTCGGAGTCCAGGTTCCCGGTCGGCTCGTCGGCAAGCAGCAGCGCCGGCTCGTGCGCCAGTGCCCTGACCACGGCGACCCGCTGCTGTTCGCCGATTGACATGTCGCCGGGCTTTCTGTCGGCCACGTGCGCCACGCCCATCGACGTAAGCAGCTCGTCGATGCGCCCGTTCCGCTGAAGCCCGCGAACCCGCAGCGATATCGCCGCATTGTCCCGCGCGCTGAGCACCGATATGAGGTTGAACCGTTGAAACACGAACCCCACATGGCTGCGCCGCAGCCGCGCCCTTTCGGACTCGCTGCTTCCTACGCGTCGCCCGTCCAGATGCACCTCGCCGGCGTCCGGGGACGTCATAAGCCCTATGACGTGCAGCAGCGTGCTTTTGCCGCAGCCGCTGGGTCCCATGACGGCCAGGAACTCGCCGCGCTTCACACGCAGATCCAGCCCGCGCAGGACATGCACCTTCGAACGGCCCTTGCCGAACGACTTGTGCAGTCCCGCGGCGATAAGCATGTCTGATGTCTCGGATGCGGTCATGTTGGTGGACTGGTTAATTGGTTAACTGGTGGACCCGGCTTGCCGGCTCCTGACGACGGGCTACCGGGCTGTCGGGCAGTATGCCCGACCTGTGGCTACGCCTGCAGCACGAAATCCTAAACTCGAAATCCGAAACAAATCAGAAAAGCGAAATTCGAATGACCCAAACTGGCGGTCGCACAAACGCGCCGGTGCTCAAGGAATTCGAGTTTCAGTCCTTCGTGCTTATTTCGTCCTTCGCATTTCGGCATTCACTAAGGGCGGCGATTCGTCAGCCACTGCGCCCGACCTTGTATCTTGACCATACTTTGAGTTTGATTGCGTTCGTGTGGCGGTTCCCCGAAGCCCTCATAAGAGGGCTGGGGCTTCGGGGAACCGGCGGCGGCGAGATCGTCCCGACCT
>PUND01000150.1 GCA_003551645.1 Phycisphaerae bacterium
AAGCCGTGCAAGCCGCACACGAGCCAGATTGTATTCCGACCAGGCGCCCCTCAGCAGCGGCTGGGTGAACTCCAGCGACAGCGTCGGCTCATAGCGGGTGCTTAGCGTCCGAAGGGGACTGTCGTCCCAGGTCCGCGTCATACTCATATCCAGCGACCACTCCCCGCCGGTGATGAGTCTCTGGCCAAGGCCGAAGAAAAGCCGCCTCACGTCCGACTCTCCGCCGATGATAGGGTCACCCGCCGGAACGTCGTCCTGCTGATAGAGAAATCCGCCGCTGAGCAGGACGTCGAACTCGGCCGCGGCGCGGATTGTCTGCTCGCGGGCTATGGCCGGGTCGAAGCTCGCCACGGCTATCCCGGGGTTGCCCGCCAGGGCGTACATGACGGCCTCGTCCAGCGAGAGCATCACCCGCTTCGGTTCGCCGTCTTCTATGTTAAGCGGGGGCAGCTCGACGTCCGACGCCGGACTGAAAAACTCCACGGAATCACGGTTCTCTCTGGGCTGGGGGGAGCGCTCGGCCATCTCCCGCTGGTAGCGAGTTATAATCCGCCCGTCGATTTCCTCCGGCTGCACGCAACCGGGGACCATCGCCGCCACTACGCCCGCACACGCCAACGCAACCGCGAACCCCGTACGAAGCTTCTGAAATACCGTCAATGCCATATCGTCTCTCCAGGCCCCACACCGATGCGTCCACAAATCCGAAGCGTCCTGAGGTCCATAAGCTATCGGCCGACAAGCCCCGCCGCAAGCTCTACGCGCGACCGGCCCGCCCCGCCGGCGATTATCGGACCACGGCACCACGCCTGCTCGAATGTTCGTCATTATAGCGCATCGACAGGCGCTTCGGCATGTCCGAGAAAAGCGTATGTGACAGAAGCCGGAATAGACGGCCGTATGAACGGGTGTATCCCGATGTTCTTCCGTAGCGGCCCCAAGCCGGCTCACGGACCTGGATAGTCTGCTCACCGCCACTGAACCCCTTTTCCGTGTTGTGTATGAGCCGGGCCGGGCCGGAAACAATTCCCCCGTATCCGGTACATCCCTGTCCTTATGCCGCTTTCGGTCAGCCGGACGGTGTCACATAACCCCGACCGCCAGCTCTGAATAGCGCCCGTTTCCTGAAATCAGCTCTTCGTGGGTGCCCTTCTCGACGACACGCCCATCCTCGAGCACCACGATGAGGTCGGCCTTGCGGACTGTCGAGAGCCGGTGTGCGATTATGAAGCTCGTCCGGCCGGCCATCAGGTGTTCCATGCTCTGCTGGATCAGCCGCTCGGTGGCGGTGTCCAGCGAACTGGTGGCCTCGTCCAGTATGGCGATAGCGGGGTCCTTGAGTATCATCCTGGCTATCGCCACCCGCTGTCGCTGCCCGCCCGAGAGCGTCACCCCCCTTTCGCCGACACGCGTGTCGTAGCCGTCGGGCAGCGTCTCAATGAAATCGTGGATATTCGCAAGTGCCGCGGCCTCGACTATCTCCTCCCGCGAGGCGTCCGGGCGGCTGAAGCCGATGTTATCGGCTATGGTCCCGTAAAACAGGAATGTCTCCTGGAAGACGATGCCCACGGCGTCTCGGACGCACTCCATCTTGATGTCCGTCAGCGGTTGGCCGTCCATGAGGATCCGCCCCTGCTGCGGGTCGTAGAACCTTGGTATCAGCGAGACCAGAGTGCTCTTGCCTGACCCGGTCGAACCGACTATCGCGACGGTCTGCCCGGGCTTTGCTTCGAGCGTCAAATCACGCAATACCGGCAGATTCGGCTCGTAGCCGAAGGTGACGTCCTCGAACTCCACATGGCCCTGTTCTATGGAGACCTTTCTCGCGCCCTCCTTGTCGCGGATATCCGGCTCTATCTCGAAGAACTCGAACACCCGTTCGGTGCTGGCCAAGCCCCGCTGGATGACGTCATAGAACCTGCCCAGCTGCACGAAGGGGTTGAAGAACGACCGCATCAGCGGCAGGAACGCCAGTATCATGCCGATGCTGACATCGCCGATGCCGGTGATTATCAACAGCCCTCCGCCGGTGGCCAGCAGGACCATCGCGAAGTCCCTTGTGCCGTGCATGGTCTGGTGGTTGACGCTGAAGACCTTCATCGCGTCGTTGACAGCGTGCAGGTAGTCCTCGTTGACCCTGGTGATATCCTCGGCCGCCGTGTCCTGCTGGCCGAAGGCCTTTATCTCGCGGATACCGGATAGCTGTTCCTGGACGGCGGCGTTGACCTGGGCCTGCTTTTCTCGCTGGCGGCGATACAGCGGCCGGAGCTTCCGGCGGATGCGCCAGACCGAGTAGAAGATAATCGGCAGCGGCGGCAGGCAGAACAGGAACAGCACCGGGCTCATCGAGAGCATCAGCACCGGCGCCAGCAGCAGATGCATGCCTGAGTACGTCAGGTCGAAAGAGCTTCTGAGCATCCGCTGTATCTGCATCACATCGTCAACCGCGCGTGTCATGACGCTGCCGGTCCGCTCGCGATGGAAGAACGACAGTGAAAGCTTGTGCAGATGGTGGATGATGTGGGTCTTGATATCCAGCAGCAGCCGCTGAATGACGCGGGTCCCCAGCCGCCACATCACCACGCCGATGATGTTGGCGAAAACTATCAGAGCAATAAGCGAGACGAAGTACACCACCGACCAGGTGACCTTGTCGGCGGTGGTCTGGACGTAGGGACGAGGATCGACCGTCCAGCCCAGCAGGGATACCTCGCGCGGCGATACCACCATGTCGAAATAGTACCGCAAGCTGTACGCCGGCAGCAGGTTGAGCAACCCGTTAACAAGGTGCAGCCCGTATACGCCCACCATGGGCCGCTTGTACGGCCTGACGTACCTGAAGAACTGCCGCAGCAAGCTGAGATCGCTACGGCCGGGGGAGCTTCCGTCTTCCTGCATCAAATGCTTACCGCCGCGCATCATCGAATCGCCGAGTAGGTTTCCTCCAGAGGTTTTCGGTTCCACCCCCTGCCGAACGCTCAGGCCACGAAGCATGCGGATACCGCAAGGCCCCCAACGGCAGCGGGTTCAGAGTATATTCTTACACGCGGAAGCGGCCGTTCGCAAATGTAAGCATCTCCCCAGGAGGTGCGACGAGGACAAAGCGATACCGTATCAGCTTGTTTTTCAAGACCTTGCCGTCATGTGCCTTGTGGTCTTCGTAATCTTCGGCATCTTGGAGATTCAATCCTCTTCATCGCCGAGGACCGACAGGAACGCCTGCTGTGGAATCTCAACGTTGCCGACCATTTTCATGCGCCGTTTGCCGGCCTTTTGCTTTTCCAGCAGCTTGCGCTTTCGGGTGACGTCGCCGCCGTAGCATTTGGACGTCACGTTCTTGCGTATGGCCTTTATGGTCTCGCGGGCTATTACCCGCGAACCGATTGCCGCCTGCAGCGGCACCTCGAACAGATGGCGGGGTATCTCCTTGCGAAGCTTCTGTATGATGCGCCGCCCGCGCTGGTCGGCCTTATCTCGGTGACAGATGACCGCCAGCGCATCCAGCGGCTGACCGTTGACCAGGATATCCAGCTTCACCAGGTCGTTGGCCCGATAGCCCAGAAGATCGGTATCCATCGTGCCATAGCCGCGAGTGGCACTTTTAAGCTTGTCGTAGAAATCGTAGATGATCTCGGCCAGCGGAAGCTCGTAGGTCAGTATCACGCGCTCCGCCGAGAGGTACTCCGTATGCTGATACTCGCCGCGTCGCTCCTCTACGAGCATCATTACCGCCCCTATCGCATCGCTGGGGACAATCAGGTCAACCTTCGCCACCGGCTCCC
>PUND01000078.1 GCA_003551645.1 Phycisphaerae bacterium
CCACGCTGAAAGAGCTTGTGGACGAGAACCACTCGGCAAGCGAGACCCCGGACTACTGCATATAGCACAACACAAGAACCGAAAGCTCCGCGAGCCGCACGCGGACACAACAGCCGCGGATACCTCACGCGAGAGGAAGGCCCCCGTTGAAGATGCCAGAATTCCCATGCCGGCAGGTACCCGACAACGATGGTTCGGCGCGTCTGCTCGGTCTGTACCCGCAGCGGCAGGAGAATCTCTGGATGCAGCGGCTGAAGGTCCTCGGCGGCCGGCTCTCGGCCGATCAGTGGCGGGCGCTTGCGGATATCGCCGAGACGTATACTCCCGACACCCCCCTGCACCTGACGACTCGCCAGGATATCGAGTTTCACGACGTCCCTGCCGCCAAGGTCCCGGCCGTCCAGCGGGCGCTGGCCGAGGCGGGACTAAGCACTCTCGGCGCCTGCGGCGACACGCTGCGCAACATCACGGTCTGCCCCTGCTCCGGTGTCCGAGACGGCTCGCCGGACCTGCTGCCGCTTGGGCGGGCAATCCGCCGGCGGCTGGAGGCGATGGGCGGCATCCACGAGCTGCCCATGAAGTTCAAGATAGCACTGTCATGTGGCGCAAGCTGTGGACGGCCGTATATAAACGACCTCGGACTGTACGCCGCCGAAAGAGACGGGCAAACGGGCCTTGCGGCGGTCGTCGCCGGCTCGCTGGGCGCCAGGCCCGCGACCGGAATCACGTTCCGCGCCTGGCTGGCGCCTGAAGACGCGGTGCACCTGGCCGAGGCGGCCGTACGAATGTTCGCTCGACGTGGCGACCGGACCAACCGCCGAAAGGCCCGCCTGCGACACGTCCGCGAACGCATGATCGAGGGGCCGTTCCTGGCCGAGCTGACAGAGACCTTCGAGCAGGTCCGACGCGACGCCCCGCAGCCGGAGATATACGTGCCTACTACCGAGACCGGGCTGAGAGAAGAAGTTCGGCTGCATTTTCCCAACGGCGACGTTTCGCCGGCGTCGGCCGAGGCACTGGCCCAACTGGCTGACGAGGCGGCGGTAGTGAGCATCGCCTGCGATCACAGCGTCGTGGTTTACGGCTTGTCGAGGGAGGAACTGGTCCGACAGGTCCATTCCCACCACGCGCTGCACGGGGCGCAGGGCGGCCGGGCAACTGTCGTCGCCTGCCCCGGAAGCCGCTGGTGCCGCAGGGCACTGGTGGATACGCGGACAGCGGCCGAGGATGTCCGCGCCGCGATTGCGGGCATACCCGCCGAAGGGACCACAGTGTGCATCTCCGGTTGCCCCAACGGTTGCGCCCACACGGCCGTCGCCGATGTCGGACTCAGCGGCCGGCGCGCCGGCGGCGGGCCTGAGCGGGTCGAGGCCTTCGACCTCTACGCCGGCGGAGGCATGGGCCGGGAGCCACGGCTGGCGCAGCGGATAGCACAGGCAGTGTCGGCGGGCGAGGTCGCAGACAAGGTCGCAACGCTTCTGGACGACCGGCCGGATTCGTAGGGTCTGAATGGACACTGAACAGGACGAAACCACCCGACCCACGCCCCGGCCGAAAAAACCAGCCGGCATGTCGGCCGAGCGGCTTCACCACTTCGCACACGAGCGGTACGGCGACCGCACCGCCATCGGCACCAGCGGCCAGAAGACAGGCGTGGTCATTATCGATCTGGCGCACCGGCTGGGGCTGCCCCTGCGGGTGTTCCGCATAGGCACGGCGCCTATGCTGGTAAAGAAGACTATCGGGTCGTGCGGCTCGGGGCTGTACGGTCCGCTATTTGAGCGTTAACAACCAGAAGAAGGAGACTCACGATGCGAACACACTGGATCAGCGCGGCGGCGGTTTTGCTTATTGCCTTCGGTCTTATGGCCCTTGCCACCGGGTGTGATGCCGAGCCGACGGCGGCCGGCGACGATGAGGCGGTTATCGCCAACACCCACTGCCCAATCATGACCGACATCGAGCTTGACCGACATACCGAGATACCCGAGGGCCTGACCCGCGAGTGGAACGGCAAGACCATCGGCTTCTGCTGCGGCAGTTGCCCTCCGGCCTGGGATGAGCTTAGCGACGAGGAGAAGCAGGAAAAGCTCGAGGGCATCATAGCCGACAACCCCTCACACGCGGCGGGTTGCTGCGGCGGACATCACAGCCATTGATGTCGGGGCCGCGGGCTTTGTCCGCGGCTGATTGCGACGCTTGTTTTTCCCGTCCGCCCGCGGTAAGCCGGGCCGACGGGAGGCAAGCTTATGATTGAGACACGGTTGCCGCTTGTTCGGCTGGGTCCGGCGGACCGGCCGGTCCTGCACGCCTACTACGACGTCTGTCCGGAAAGCCCCGACGGGCGACGGGCAATCGTGAGCGTCTTCGAAAGTGACGCGATACCCGGGGCGGCGACGGTCGCGATCGTCGGTCGGGACGGCGAAGTTCAGCGGACGCTCGGCGAGCCGGCCGAGGCCATCGGCCACGTCGGCCGCTTCGGACTCTGGCTGGACGACGACCGTGTCGCCATACGCCACGGTACCGACGAGGCGGTCAGCGAGTGGAGCATCGTGCACCTATCCACCGGCGAGCAGGTCCGCCGGCCGGGTTCGCTGCGACAGTGGCACTCCGGCATCGGCCGGGGTCTGGTGCAGTGGCTCGGCGCCACGCCCAACCCCCACCGGCTGAGGCAGGGAATCCGCGTGGTGGACGACACAGGCGCGACCATCGCCGAGGCCGACGTGCTCGACTGCCTTGCGGCGGTGCCCGATGATGAATACAAGCCGCCGCCGGAAGAGCTGAACCTGATGAACCTCAAGTGGTCGCCGGACGGTGCGCGGTTTTTCGCCGTCTTCACCGACGAACACTACCGGCGGCTGGCCGGCGGGGGCGGGGCAAGCTTCAAGACCATCGTGAGCTTCGATGCCGACGTTCGCGATGCGCGGTTCCTCGGCGCGTTCACGCACCACCCGATATGGTCGCCCGACGGTTCGTGCGTCCTGGCCATGCGGGCCGGGGGCGAGGTGCAGGACCTCATCGCCCTGCCCGCCGACGGCAGCCGACGTATCCGAACCGTGCTGGAATCCGTCCCGGGCATCCACGGCACTGTCACTGCCGACGGCCGGCGACTGATTATCGATGTGCCCGAGCAAGACCACACCGCCTGCGCCATCGCGAGCATCGATCTGACCGACGGCCGCCGCGAAGACCTGGTACGGTTCTCGCACACCCGATGGGACCACCGCGACGGCAACCACCCCCACCCCGTCCCTTCCGCCGACGGGCGGCGCATCTACTTCAACGCCCAGGCGGACGGCCGATGCGGCTGTTACGTACTTGAACTCAGCAAGTAGCCGGTGACAATTGTGCAAATGCACAAGAGGAGCCAGCAGATGAGCAACCCATCCAACATAGGGCGTGAACAGCAGAGACGCACATTTGTCGATGTGCTACGGCAGGGCCAGCGTGAGCAATTCCATTCAGCCATGATTGCATGGTTTCTCGATCCCAAGGCCGAACACGGTTTCGGAGATCGCTTTCTGCGCCTGTTTGCCGAACGCATACCCGAAAGGGCTAAGCCGGCCCGTTCCATATTGCTTGAAAACTTTGACTTCACGATCCACACGGAAAAGCGGGGTACTGGTGGGCGCAGATATGACATTGTTATCTCCGCTGGCGACGAGTCTAAGGTCGTATTCGAGAACAAGACCAAGAGTATAGGCACCCTGGGGCAGCTCGAAAGATATGGACACGTAATACCCCTTGGTTTATGTGAAGCGTGCTACCATCGTGATACTCGGGACAAGTATCCAGTCATGACCTATCAGGACGTTCTTGATGTCCTTGACGAACTCAGTTGTGCTCATACCGAGTGGGGCTTTCTGGTAAATCAGTACCGCACCTTCCTTCGAAGAGAGCTATCTCTGCTGCAATCAGTCCGAGACTGCTATGAAAGCGGGCACCATGAGCAACACAACAAAATAACTGAAGCTCTTAACAACACAAGCATATACGGCACGAATGACATTCGCTTCCTTCATCATGTGATGCTGTTTTTCTTCCAAATATACCTCGATAGGGACGATGTCTGGCAGGGCGCTGAATGGTCCCTGGACAAAAACCAACAGAGCGGTGTTTGGCTTGCTCTGAATAAGCAGATGCCCCCTGGCTTCCGTTTTTTGCAGGCCATGCAAGAAGCGATAGATGATACCGGAGCATACCTGTGGTTTCATATTGAGCTAAACGAAGGCCTGAAGGCGCACTGCTTGAACGATACAGCAGGTCAGATTCAACTGCGATCCAATACGAATGGCCGTAGCCCTGCCGAAATACACAGCCGTTTTAAGGAAGCTTATCAACGCGGGGAAGGAGAAGAGTGGTCCCGAAAGCCCAGGAAGAACTGTAAAACGTTCTATCTTGTCAGGCGATATCTGAAGAAATCCGATTTAGTGTTCAGCAGGTTGGAGGGGGCCCTGAAATCATTCATGGAGCGATTTGGCAGCTTTGAACCACAGTAGCTTGTAAGCCGGGTGCCGTGGTTTGCGCGATGGCTTCCGACAGCGGACACCGTGCAACCAAGTTATCCGCCAGCACTCAGCGTCCGGCCACAGCGCGGCGGGATCGCAGCCAGGGGCGGAGTTCGCGCTCGATGTAGCTCTGCAGGTGCCTGCCAGGGCAGGCGGTGGACTGCTGGGGCGCCTCGCCGTGTCCGATGACCCTTTCCGGGGGAATGTCGTAGCGGCTGGCCAGCCGGCCGACCAGGTTTTGCAGGGAGCGCAGTTGCGCCCGCGACGGCCTGCGGTCCGAGAAGTCCCCCACCAGGCAGATACCGATGCCGTATTCGTTGTGCTCGTTGCCGGGCGTCCGGCAGTGTGCTCCGTGCGTCTGCTCGTGCCAGCGGTGGCCGACCTCGATATTCCCGTCCGGGCCGCCGGCGCCGTTGTTGATGACGAAGTGATATCCCAGTCCGTCCCAGCCCCTCCGCCGATGAGCGGCGTCGAATGTGGCGGCGTTGCCTCGCTCGGTGGCGCTGTGGTGAATAACTATGTATCGCCACTCACGCTCGTTCCGCCGACGGGGCGCCTGTGTCTCGGCCGTCCTTTGCGGCTGTTCCGGCTCCGGGCGGGGCGTGGGTGTGCGATCCGTTTCACGCCGGGGCGGGCTGTGCGGAGAACTGTCCACGTCGGGAAAGGGCATCCGCGTCAACGTCGGTTCACCCTGGGGCGCGCAGCCGGCGGCAAATGCCCCGGCGAAAATCAGCACCGGCAGAATCCTTTTCATTCGCAACATTAGCCATCCTCCGTAACTGGCCGATCCGTGTTGTGTCGGTCATTCAACCTTATCAGGCGCCTACGGTCAAGGTATCGGCGCAAGTGGCAGGTCATCTTTCAACTCTTCGAGCGTGTGGTGGATGCGTAGATTGTCGTCGGCCGGCGGCGGATCGGGCCGTGTCGTCAACAGGTGCGTGCGGAATCCGTCGGCCGCGGCCGCCGCGGCGAGATCGGCATCGTCGGTTATCACGAACATATTGCGGTTGTGACGCCAGCGCCGGATCCGCCGTGCCGTCCGCCGCAGGACATAGGCGGGGTCGCCGTCGTCGTCAACATCCATCAGCACAGCGTGTTGAAAACCCCGCTCACGGAGCGTCTCGCGGCAGTGGTTGAAGTCGCCCACAGGCCCGGTGTGGAACAGCGCAACCGCCCCGTCGGCGTCCATCCGGGAGAGCATCTCCGCAAGCTCGTTGCGGCGATTATCAGAGAGGCGTTCCGCCCAGACGGCATCCACGAGGTAGAGCTTCTGCTCAGTCGAGACCACCAGCAGCCGGACGCTGTGCCGCTCCAGAGCAAGCGGCCCGTAGGGCTGGCCGCGGAAGTCGATCCGCCGCAGGCCCGCCTGCCCCACCGCCGGGGACCAGTTCACCTGTCCGTCCCGCACCCCGACCGAGCCGACGCGAGCATCCCCGCCGCGTCGGTACAGCATCACGCCCGATGCCGAGTAAGGCAGCCGGGGTTGAACGTAGCCGACAAGCAAGACGCTGTGGCCCTCGCGTGCGATCCCGTCCGGCAAAACCGCGTCCGCAGCGGTCTCCACTGTGATCGCCTCGGCGGCCATCGCCGCGGCAACGGCGGCCCCGGCCAGCATCACCGCCACCAGCGCCAGCAGCAGCCAGCGGCAGAGGAACCCGGCGATTTCTCGCAACTCGTCGGTCATCCGTTCCCTCAGAACCAGCGCCATCCCATGCCGCCGACGGGCTTGGCGCTTATGGCGTCGCGGTCCAGCGGCGAGCGGACCAGCTCGCCGTCGTCGTCGATAAGGCCGGTGTCGTCCCACCGGCGGGCCTCCGCAATCAGGCGTTCGCGCCATTCGCCCAGGCGGTCCCGGGCGGCGGATTGACGGTCCATCGCCAGATTCCTGACCTCGGAGGGGTCTTCGCACAGGTCGTACAGCTCCTCCACGCCGCCCCACTGGGCATAGCAGTATTTCCATCGGCCGTCGGTAATCATGGCCGACTGCCGCGGGTCGTCGTGGCAATGTGCGTAAAAAAGCTCACGCGTATGCGCGCCGGCGTCGTACATCGCGGCCGAGAGGTCCAGCCCGTCCACCTGCCGGTCCAGTTCGCGGCCGGTCATGGACGCCAGCGTGGGCAGCAGGTCCTGAAGCCCGGCGAGCTGGCTTCTGCGTTCGCCGGCCGGGACGTTCGGGCCGCGGATTATCAGCGGCACGCGGGCGGAGCCGTCCAGGAAGTTGCACTTGAAGTATGCCCCGAAATCGCCCATCAGGTCGCCGTGGTCGGCCGTGTACACCACGATGGTGTTGCCGGCGACACCGGCGGCCTCAAGCGCCTTGAGCACGCGGCCCACCTGCTCGTCCTGGTGGGTTATGGTGGCGTAGTAGTAGGCCTTGATGACCTGCCTGGCCGCGGGGCTTAGCGAATCCTGGGCGTGGGTTATGCGGGTCAACTGAAGGAATGGGTTTTTCTCGTCCAGCAGGGATTCGTCGCCCGCCGGAGGCGGAATCTGGCGCGGGTCGTACAGCCGGGCATATTCAGCCGGCGGGTCGTAGGGAGAATGGGGCTTTGGAAAGCCGCAGAACATCAGGAACGGCTCGTCGGCATGCTTTCGCATGTGCTCGCATAGCCGGTCGATGGCCCTGTCGGCGACCCAGCGGTCAACGTGGTGCTCTGCCGGCAGCGGCGACGGGCACGGGCGGACGTCGTTGTTGCCGACGCCGTGCGCCCTGCTGTAGCCCGGCCATCCGACGTCGGCGAGATAGTCGTGATAGTCCTCTATTCCGCATCTGCCGCCGGACGGGTCGTACTGCTGGACGGCCCGGCCGGACTCGCAACTGTCCCAGACCTGGAATCCGTGCGTCAGGCGGGGCTGATCAGGCGGCGAGTAGGGAACGTAGTGCAGCTTGCCGCAGGCGTAGGTGCGATAGCCGCCGGCCGCGAAGTGCTCGGCGAGCTTTAGCTGGTCGTCGCGAATTCGGCCGCTGTTGCCCTTCCCGCCGGTCGCCCGGTGGGGGTAGTTGCCGGTGGTCAGCGACGCCCGGGCGGGTACGCAGATGGGATTGGGTGTGTAGCAGTTCTCCATCACCACGCCGCCGGATGCCAGCGCATCCAGGTTGGGCGTCCGGCAGAGGTCGTTTCCATAGCAGCCCATCGCATCGGCGCGAAGCTGGTCGGCCATGATAATAAGAACGTTGGGGCCGTCGGCCATATCAAGCGCCTTCCTTTGCGGAGCCGTACACAAGTATGCGGCGTCCAATAAAATACGTGGCCGGAACGTTGGATACAACCATGAGTCGTACCACACGGCCGTTGGCATGCCCGACAGGCGGCTATTCGCGCGTCGTCATGTCGCAGCCGACGGACCGCATCTGCTGGACGAAGTCGGGGAATGTCTTCTTGATGCACTCGATCTCGGAGATGAGCGTCTGCCCGTCGGCGACCAGCCCGGCGACCGACAGCGTCATCACCATGCGGTGGTCGCCCCTGCTTTCCAGGCGTGTCCCGTGCAACTTGCTTTGTCGCACGACAAGCCCGTCGCCACGTTCCTCGACGTCGGCGCCGAGCTGCTTCAGGGCCTGGGCCATCGCGGCTATCCGGTCGCATTCCTTGTGCCGGGCGACCTCGGCGTTGGTCAGCACGGTCTCGCCTGAAGCGCACGCCCCCACGACCGCCAGCAGCATGAACTGGTCGATGAAATCGTTACAGTCTATCTCCCGCCCGGTAAGCTCCGACGACCGCGCGACGACCCCCTCGGCGGTCGTCTCGATGTCGGCGCCCATGTCCCGGAGCACGTTGACGACTTCCTTGTCGCCCTGCACATCGTCGAAATCCATGCCGGGAAGCGCCAGTTCGCTGTCCGGCGTCAGGACCGCCGCGGCGACCGGGTACAGCGCCGCCGACCAGTCCAGCGGAATGCGGGCCTCGAAGCCGGGCCATCTGCCTTTGCCGCGGACGTGGTAACGCTCGAAGTTCTCGTTGGCGTAGTCCACGTTGCAGCGGTCGAGCCAGTCCAGCGTCAGGGCTACCCACGGCTTTTCGCCGGCGCGGCGGACGTTTATCTCGGTGGGAGCGTCCGCAAGGGCCGATGCGGTCAGAAGCGCCGACACCGGCTGGGAGTCCATGCCGTCTATCTCGGTGCTGCCGCCGCCGAGTCGGCCGCGGACAACCACCGGCGCGTGATCGTCTCCCTTGGTGCAGACCGCCCATGCGCCCAGGTTGTTCAGGGCATCCACCAGCGGCCGGCAAAGCCGCAGGTGTCGCAGCGAGTGGTCGCCTGTAAGCACCGTATATCCCTCGCACAGGGCCGCCACGGCCATGAAAAATCTCAGGATGATCCCGCTGTTGCCGCAGTCGATCACATCGTCGGGGATCTTCAGCCGGCCGGCGGTGCCGATTACCTCCCACACGTTGTTGGCTTTGGGGTCCACCTCGGCGCCGAACATCTCCAGCGCCTCGACACCGCGCATCCAGTCGTTGGAGACGGCCGGGGATACGATGTGACTGTTGCCCTCGGCGAGGGCGGCCATTATCAGTGCACGGAAAGAGTGGCTCTTGTTCGGGGGGATGCGAACGGTTCCGTGAAGGTTCGGCGAGCTGCTGACGGCTAGTTCCATATTTTACTCCCAACAGTACAGATGCTAGCCCGCCGGGGCCGACGAATCAAGGCGGCCAGCCAGGCCTGCTTTGCTCGGGGGGGCCATTTGCGGCCTCCTCTTGCCCGGGCGCCTCGTCGGTCCGGGTTCAGATTTGCTGGAAGCTCGGGAACCCCCGCCTATACTGACGAAAAGCCGCGATATCCGCAGTCATTGACGAAGGAGACAACCATGCCCGAACGGATCAGTATCAACGACGAGATAACCGTTGGCGCGCAGCCCAGCGAGGCGGAGTTGAAGGGCATGGCCGACGACGGCTTCCGGACGGTCATCAACCTGCGGGCCGACGGCGAGGACATGCAGCCGATGTCGACGGATGCAGAGGGGGCCAAGGCCGAGAGCTTCGGACTTGAGTACGTAAGCATTCCGGTTACCGCCGAGGGCATGGATTCGGAGCTTGTGGACCGGTTCCGCGAGACATTGCACCGGGCCGCGAAACCCGTCTTGGTGCACTGCAGCGGCGGCAAAAGGGCCGGTGCGTTTGTGATGATGGACCTGGCGGTCAAAAACGGCATGACCGGCGAGCAGACCATCGGCGCCGCCGAACAGATGGGTTTCGAGTGCGACGACAAGTCAATCGCCGAGTTCGTCAAGCAATACATAGACACACATAGCGAATAACTAATGATTGTACGGGAGTAGTAACGATGGCAGAGAAGATGTTCCTGGAAACGGTCCACTCCGAGGGATTGGCGCATATTTCCTACGTTATCGGCCACGGCGGACAGGCCGCCGTCATAGACCCCCGGCGCGACACGGATGCGTACCTCGACATAGCCCGACGGTATCAGTGCCGCATAAGCCACATTTTCGAGACGCACAAGAACGAGGACTACATCAGCGGCGCACCGGACCTCCAGCGCCGCACGGGGGCCGAAATCTTCCACGGGGAAGGTCTGGACTGGGGGTTCGGCAAGACTGTTTCCGACAGCGACGAGTTCGCGCTCGGAGATATGCTTCTCCGGGTGCTTCAGACACCGGGGCACACTGACGACAGCATCTCCATCGTACTGATCGACACCGCATTCTCGGATGCGCCTGTCGCCGTGTTCACCGGCGATGCGCTGTTCCTCGGAGACGTCGGACGAACCGACTTCTATCCGGATCGTGCCGAGGAAGTCGCCGGGCTGCTATACGACAGCATCTTCGAGAAACTGCTGCCGTTGGGCGATCACGTGCTCTTGTACCCGGCACACGGCGCCGGCTCGGTGTGCGGCAGCGACATGGCGGCGCGGGAGTTTTCCTCGCTGGGTTACGAGCGTCGGTTCAACGCGGCTCTGCAAGTGGCCGACCGGGCGGATTTCATCGGGCGAAAGACCAGCGAGCATCACTACAAGCCGCCGTATTTCAGCCGGATGGAGGAATACAACCAACACGGTTCGGCCCCTGCTCTGACGGAGCTGCCGAACCCGCAACCGATGACGCCGGAAGCGTTCCAACAGGCGATAGACAACGGAGGGGTCGTGGTGGATTTGCGCGAACCGGAGGCATTCGCCGGAGCGGCCGTTCCGGGAAGTCTCAACATACCGCTGGATATGGTTCCCGTTTACGCCGGCTATCTGCTGGACTACGACATCCCCATTCTGCTGGTGGTCTCGAGCACCGACGAGGTGCCGACGGCTGTTCGCCACCTTATCCGGATCGGCTACGACCGGATAGACGGCTATCTGCACGATGGGCTGCACGGATGGGCAACCGAAGGCCGAGAGCTGCAAACACTATCCGTCGTCACGGCCAGGCAGCTTAAGCAGCAACTGGAAAGCGCCGACACCAGCCGGACCGTCCTCGACGTCAGGAAGATTGACGAATACAGCAGCGGCCACCTGGAAAACGCCGTCCATGTGTTCCTCGGCGAGCTGCCGCGGCGCATAGATGAGATGAAGGCGATTGACGGCCCAATCGTTACGTTCTGCGGAAGCGGACGACGCGCGAGTATCGCGTCTTCGTTGCTGCGCCGCCACGGTATTACATCGGTCTCGACCAACCTCGGCTCAATGGCCGCGTGCATCGCCATCGGATGCGATATGGTCGTCAAGTAGGAGCAGTTTCGCGCGTTGCCTCGGGCACAAAGACGGCACAGTGGCAGGCAATGTTCTTTCCGCACGCCGGCGCCGGTGCGATTCGGCTAACCCGAGCGTCGATCCTTCCGCATCCCCTGTCTCCGTGCTTTCCTTTTGCGCCGTCGACCGGTCCTAAGGCGGGCAATTTGTTCCGGGGCTGCTATGATGTCCACTTTCGCCCCGCGCGAGCCAACGATGCATAACACCGAAACTTTCCAACGCGAAGGCCGACTGACCGGGCTGGCCGAGGTGCTCAAGCTGAGCTGGCCAGCGGCCTTGACCATGCTCAACACCACGATCGTAAGGTTCGTGGACGGGGTGATGGTCTCGCGAGTCGGGCCGGAGCCGTTTGCGGCGCAGTTCGTGGGCGGCATCTGGTCCTTCGCACCGGAGGCGTTCGTGCTGGGGACGCTGACGGTCATCAGCGCGTTCGTGGCACAGAACCTCGGCGCCGGGCGCTTCCGCCGCTGCGGGCAGTATGCCTGGGCCGGCGTGGCGATTTCAGTAATCGCCGGGGTACTGGCGGCGCCGCTGGTCATCTTCGCCGACCGCCTGTTCGCCATCCTCGACCACGAGCCGACCATACAGGCGATGGAGGTAATGTACTTCCGCTACATGATCCTCACGCTGGCGATTACGCTCAGCTCGCGGGCGCTGGAGAAGTTCTTTTTCGGCATCCACCGTCCGGGGATAGTCCTGACGGCCTCGCTGGTCGGGAACCTCTGCAACATCCTGGGCAACTACGTGCTCATCTTCGGCAGGTGGGGTTTCCCGCGGCTGGAGCTTGAGGGTGCGGCGATAGGCACCATAGCCGCGTGGGTCGTTCAGCTTGTCGTGCTGGCGGTGGTGTTTGCCTCAACGTCGATGGACCGGCATTTCGCCACCCGCCGGCCCGGGCTGCTCAGATTAAGGCACATCCGGGACATTCTGCGGGTCGGCTGGCCGGCGGGCGTGCAGATATGGAACGACGTGGCCTCCTGGCTGGTATTCTCGTCGGTGCTTATTGGAACCTTCTTCGGCGCTCTGCACCTGACAGCGACGGTGGCGGTGCTGCGGTACATGTCGCTGTCGTTCATGCCCGCGATAGGCGTTGGAGCGGCCACTACCGCTCTGACGGGGCGATATATTGGCGGCGGTCGGCCGGACCTGGCCCGCAAACGCACCCACACCGCCCTTTCGGTGGCGATGACTTACATGGGAATCTGCGCCCTGGCGTTTGTGGTGTTTCGCTACCCGATGGTTGATTTTTTCATTGAGGTCGCCCCGCAGGAGACCGAGGAGGCCGCCCGGCGCATGCGTGAACAGATCGTCGGCATAGGCGGCAATATCATGCTGTTCGCGGCCGCCTTCCAGCTATTCGACGCCCTGGGAATAGTTTACACAAGCGCACTGCGGGGCGCCGGCGACACGCGCTGGCCGATGGTGGTGACACTGGCTTTCCACTGGGGGGTGCTTATCGGCGGGGGGTTACTGGTCGCGACGTTGGCGCCGGAGCTGACCAGCTTGGGGCCATGGATCGCCGCCAGCGCGTGTATCATTCTACTGGGCGCGGCCCTTGCCTGGAGGTTTGAGTCCGGCGCCTGGAGACAGATTGACCTGCTGGGCCGCCGCGTAAAGCCGGCGGAATGAGCAGGACGGACATATTGCCGATTGTCGGTTTACGACCGCCTACGGGTGAGTGGCCTTCGGTAAGGGCTTTTTCGCTTCCCCGAAGGGCGTTTTTCGCCTATACCGATTGGACGAATTCCGACACGTTATGAAAGGCCCGGGAGGCCCGAATGAGCAAAGGATCGAATACCTACAAGGACACGCTTAATCTGCCGCGGACCGACTTCGACATGCGCGCGAAGCTGCTGGAGAAGGAACCGGCGATACAGGCCAAGTGGCGCAGCGAGGACCTTTACGGGCAGATTCGCAAGGCCCGCGAGGGCGCGAAGCGCTTCATCCTGCACGACGGCCCGCCGTACGCCAACGGCGACATCCATATGGGCCACGCGCTCAACAAGGCCCTCAAGGACATGGTCGTAAAGGCCAAGACCATGACCGGGCACGATGCGCCCTACCTGCCCGGCTGGGACTGCCATGGCCTGCCCATCGAGCAGAAGATACTCGACGACCTGGGCGGCAAGGCCGGTCAGGTCGAGCCGATGGATATCCGGCGCAAGTGCTTCGCCCTGGCCGAGAAGTTCACCCGCGTGCAGTCCGAGCAGTTCCGACGGCTGGGCGTACTGGGCGATTTCGACGAGCCGTACATCACCATGGCCCCGCAATACGAGGCGTCGGTTATGGAGATATTCGCCCGGCTGGTCGAGCAGGGACTGGTCTTCCGTCAGCTCAAGCCGGTTCACTGGTCCATCGACAACCGCACGGCGCTGGCCGAGGCGGAGCTGGAATACCACCAGCGAGAGGATGAGAGCATCTACGTTCTTTTCCCCGTGGTCGAAGGCGCCGAGGCGATCGGCCATAAGGAAGGCGACTCAGTGTACCTTATGGTCTGGACCACCACGCCCTGGACCATCCCGGCGAACCTGGCGGTGGCGGCGCATCCGGACTTCCGCTACGCGGCCGTCCATGCGGATACCCACGACGGTCCGGTCACCTTTGTGGCCGCCGATGAACTGGCCGAGAGAATCGTCGCCGTCATCAATGAGAAGCGGCCGGGCTATATACGCTCACACGAAGTCGTCTCCCGGATGACCGGCGCGGAGCTTGTCGGCGCCGGCATCACCTACCGACACCCGCTTTGCGACGAGAAGGTCTGCCCGGTGGTCCCGGCGGACTACGTTACGCTGGAAGAGGGCACGGGCCTGGTCCACACCGCGCCCGGCCACGGCATGGAGGACTACGGCACGGCGCTGAAGCACGGTCTGGACATCTACTGCCCGGTTCTGCCGGACGGCCGGTTCGACAAGACCTCGCCGGAGTTCCTTGTCGGTAAGACCGTCTGGGAGGCGAACCCGCTGGTATGCGACAAGCTGCTTGAAAAGAAGCTCCTCGCCCTGCGGCACACGGTGACGCACTCCTACCCTCACGACTGGCGGTCGAAAGGCCCGACCATCTTCCGCGCGACCAAGCAGTGGTTCGTGGCGGTGGACCGCCCGCTGCCGGGGACCAGCAAGTCGCTTCGTGAGCTTGCCGTGGACGCCTGCCGCAAGTCGCCGGAACACGGCGGCGTGCGGTTTATCCCCGGCTGGGGTCAGAACCGCCTGGCGGACATGCTCCAGACCCGCCCTGACTGGTGCATCTCGCGCCAGCGGGCGTGGGGACTGCCCATACCGGTTTTCTACAACGCCGACGATGAGCCGCTGATGACCCCGGCGAGCGTCCGGGAGGCGGCGGATTTCGTGGCCCGCGAGGGTTCCGACGCCTGGTTCACCTTCACGCCGCGACAGATACTCGGCGACTACGACCCCTCGGAAGACCCGGACCTGGCGAACCCCGAGCGGTTCAATCCGGACGAGCTGACGGCCGGGGAGGACATACTGGATGTGTGGTTCGAGTCCGGCTCAAGCTGGTTCGCCGCGGCGACCCGCAGGAATCTGGTCCACGACATCCCGGTGGACATGTACCTGGAGGGTTCCGACCAGCACCGCGGGTGGTTCCAGCTTTCGCTGCTTCCGGCGCTGGGCGCGCGCGGAAAGCCCCCGTTCAGAACCATCCTGACGCACGGGTTCGTGGTCACCGAGGACGGCTACAAGATGAGCAAGTCGCTGGGCAACGCCGTGGACGTCATCAAACAGCTCGAGGGCCGCGGGGCGGACATCCTCCGGCTCTGGGCGGCCTGGCAGGACTACCGCGACGATGTGCGCTGCAGCGACAACCTCATCGCACAGGCCGAGGACATCTACCGCAAGATTCGCAACACGCTGCGGTTCTGCATGGGGGCGTGTTTCGACTTCGACCCGGCCGAGGATGCCGCCGAGCCGTCCGCACACTCCATCGACCTGTGGATGCGGATGGAGCTGCACCGGCTTATCCGCGATGTCCGCAACGCTTACGAGGCGTACGAGTTCCACAAGGCCACCCGCCGGCTGTATGAGTTCTGCGCGGTCGAGGCGTCCAGCGTATATCTGCAGGCGGTGAAGGACCGGCTGTACTGCGAATCGCCCGACGCCATCCGCCGCCGGGCCAGCCAGACAGTCATCCACGAGATGCTCGTTACTCTGGTGAAGCTGCTGGCGCCGGTCATTCCGCACACGGCCGAGGAGGCCTGGGACCACATACCCAACCGCGGTAAGGACACGCCGCACAGCGTACATCTGACGTTGCTGCCGGAGTACGACGAGGAGGTGCTGGAGCTGGCCGAGGACCTGACGCCGGTGAACCCCGACCTGATAATGTCGTGGTCCACGGATAAGCTGGTTGCCGGTCCGGCGTGGATATGGCAGCGCCTGATGGACCTGCGCGACGATGGGCTTGCCAAGCTGGAAAAGCTCCGCGCAACCGGAGTCAAGAATCCGCTGGACACCGAAGCGGTCTTCAGAGTCCCCCAGGACGATGATATCTCCGCGGGGATGATCGAGACCTATCTGCACGAACTGGAAGACCTGCTGGGCGTCGGCTACGCCCGTCTGGAGCGGGTGGATTCACTGCCCGAGGACGCCTGGGCGGAGGTCGAGGTGCTCGATACGAGGGATAAGTACACCCGCTGCGCCCGAAGCTGGAAACGCCGCCCCGACGTCGGAACCGACGAGGACTACCCGGACCTCTCGGCCCGAGACGCGGTGGTGATGAAGGAACTTGCCGAACAATAGCGGCCCGACGTTGTCGAACGTAGAGAATACCGGAACAACAAGGCCATTGTGCACGAGCTATACGACGGTATAGATTGCCTATCGGACGCCTGAGATGACACGTGCGCGCATAGACATTCCGCGGGCGAAGTTGGTGGATTTCTGCCGACGACACCACATCCGCAAGCTGGCGCTGTTCGG
>PUND01000095.1 GCA_003551645.1 Phycisphaerae bacterium
AGTGTGAATCCTCCCGTCTGTTTCATGATCGGCTCCCTGCCCCCTTCACATGGATCAAATTCATCCGGCAAGGCCATAGTGCAATGCCGTCCCTTATGAACCAACGTGGCTTTGGCCGCAAACAACGCTGCCTTAATCCGGGATTTCCCGGATGACCTTGCCCGGCTACGCTGCCGGGCGATGTGACATGCATTATACTGCCCCCCCGCCCGCTTGCGCCAAGGAGATTCTCGCCGAGTTCCGCCCCGGCCGGAAGTGGCTTCGACGTCGGTCGCGGAAGCTCATAGAGAACCGCCGCTCTGAACCACTCATCCGTGCCGGCTCTGGTGTCGGGCGAGGTCGGCCGTCAGTTCGGCCTGGCCCAGCGCAGTTCGCCCTGAACAGGCGAAAGCAGAAGAGGGATGCGCCTTTCGTCGCCGCCCTCGTCCAGTAGTATAGTGGCCCGGTACACATCCCGGCCGAACCGGTCCAGCCGCTCAAGCTCCGCGCTGTCGGCGGAGGCGACACGCTCCAGCACTTCCAGCAGATATGACGCCTGGCGGTCGTCAAGGTCCGGAACGGACGAGTCACGGGCAACCCGCTCCCGATCGCCCTCGCCGGCCGACCGCAGCGACTGGATCATCCCGCGGACCTCCGCGGCTCGGGCATCGTCGGAATCCACCTGCCGCTGCCGGTACTCACCCGAGCAGCCGGCTATGCAGGCGGCAGCCAACATCACCAACGGCAACCATCTACGGCTGATCATAGTGCGGGGCATTCTTATCTCCCACGAATCCGAGATTGTGCTCCGGCACGACCACCCGCCCATCACCCGGCTCGAACGCGGCCGCGTGACCGTCTGCGCACAGGGCGTGGACACTACCGCCGTGGCGGAAATGCGTGGTGGGATCGTTGTTCGGACCCCACGGCGGCAGTTGCGGCGGGTCCAGCGAGCTGCTGTTCTGGAACACGCCGCTGCCTGTCCAAGTGTTGTAAACGGCCGAGTCGGCGAACACGAACAACTCGCTCGGCCGGGGAAAGTCGGTGCCGCGCCTTCTCGTCATGCTCTTGCCGTCCTCGCCGGTGCGCCGCCAGAAAGGTGGGTCCAGCGCCCAGGCGTTATAGCCGTAGGTCGTTGTCGGTTCGTTGACCGCGCCTTCGGGCAGGTAGTCGCCCCACGGCATATCCGGACAGAGCAGGTTCTCACGATTGCCCACATGCCGCATGAATGGACTGGCCTGTGCATCCACCGGGTCGGCGTTGGTGCCCCAGAAATACACATGGTTGTCATCGTCGGCGGCGGCCCAGAAATAGTCCCTGTTGTCGGACTGGTACTGCGCCATGGCGACGCCCAGGTTGTGCAGGTTGGTCAGGCACTTTACGCCACGGGCCACCTCCCGCGCCCTGCCGAGGGCGGGCATCAGTATGCTCATCAACAGAGCGATGATGGCGATTACCACCAGCAGCTCAATGAGCGTGAACGCACCCGGAGCGGCGCGGGAGCGGCCTCGTGTAGTGGCGTCAGTTGCGCACATTTCCGCGATGTATCCTTCGTCGAGACCCCGGCAGGGCCGCACACGCAGCGACCGCCAGCAGGGCAAACGTCCCCGGCTCAGGCACCACCGGCTCGGTGCCCCGGCCGTAAACCCAGCCGTCCCATGTGCCGTCATCGACGGTGCGACCCCCGGCGCCAACGTCAGCGGATACCCAGTCATCTTCGGCGGACTCGCGAGTCCAGTAGTGCCACCAGTCCTCACCCCCGCCGTATCCGATGTCGCTGTGGCCGTCATAACTGAAGCCGTCAACCATACGCCCGAAGTCGAACTCCAGTATGTGTGCCTCAAGCGCTGTCTCGGCATCGATCATATCCAGAAGAGCGATACCCTTAACATCTCCGTCGAACGACACGTCGAACTGATAATTGGCTCCGCTGCCGAAGTTTATCAGAACGTGCGCCGTGTTCTGTCCCGATCCGACCGCGACCGGCGGTTCCGCAAGAGCCGCGCTGCTCAAATCCGCGGCCGCCAACAACAATGCAACCATACCCACAACTGCGATATTCCGATACATCTTTGCCTCCTCCACATCCATGGCACCCATTGAGCGATAGCGCACCAGTCCGGGCGCAAGACCGATCCGCGGCAACCTGGAGGGGCTGTGGGGACGCTTCGCGGAGAGCCGATGGAGCCGTCGGCCGCCTTGCCGCGAGCGGACCCGGAAAGCAAAAAACCCCGGTCCTCGCGAGCGGAGGTTCCGGGGCGTTCGATGGCTCCTATCGACCGTTCCGGACGGCCTCGGTGTGCTCGCGAAGGCCGAACCAGGTTGGTCGCAGGCAGGTCTTCTGGCTTCCGGGTCCATCCGGCGTCGTTAGAGACGTCGGAAACCTCCCGCCGCGCCTTCCCGCCTCGACTACACGTCTCGGCAGTGGCCTATGCGGCGGTCGTCGCCGGTTACAGCGGCGCGTCCGCGGCCGATTCTCACGGCCTTCCCTTTTCGTCCCGACGATAGCCGGGACACCTGCAACGCCGGGTACGCTACGGACCGCGCCGCCGACTGTCAAGCGGAAAAGACCAGCGAATAGCGACCAGTGACCAGCGAATCGCGAATTGCCGCAGGTCGCGACTTGCCCGACAGCGAATGCTATGCAAACCGGCGTCAAAGCCATTCAGGGAATTCGGGCTTCGGTTTTCCCGCAACGGGCGTCTTTGCGGCCGGGCCTTATAGAAAGCAGGGATGCACGGGATGGTTGGAAACAAAAACAGCGTCCGGCGCCCCCGCGGTTTCGTGCTTCGGATTTGTCTCGGATTTCGAATTTCGGATTTCGTGCTTCCGCCTCAGATCGGCCATGTCTGTCCGACGCCGGGCAGCCGGTAGCCGGTAGCGCCGTCTTCTTCCTGGCTCCTGACAACGAGCTACTGGCTCCGGCTGTCTGATGCGGCTCGACATAGACGGTGTGGGGCGATAGACTCCCAAACCGATGCCCAGACACAGTTACACTATCCGCCCGATGGAGCCGGGCGACGTGGACGCCGTGGCCGAGATGTGGCGCAACATGGCCGAGCAGCATCTCCGCTACGACCCGCAACGATGGGACTGGACCGACGACTACGTCGGGGTTCAGCGTCGCCAACTGCTCGGGACGATGGACGACCCGAACCACCTTCTGCTTGTCGCCCAGGACGAAGCCGGACAGGTTGTCGGCTACCTGCTGGCGGTGATAATGGAGCCGGGTCCGATCTGGCGCATCCGCCTGCGCGGCGAGATTACCGACATCTGCGTCGCCAGGCGGCACGGACGCAAGGGCATCGGGAGGATGCTCATGGAGCGGGCGTTAGAGGAACTCCGCGAACTCGGAGCCGAGGATGTGGTCCTGCGGGTGTCGGAGGCAAACCGCTCGGCGATAAAGCTGTATCAGAAGGTCGGCATGCGTCTGGTGACGCACGAGATGTACCGCCGGCTGTGAAAGATCTTCCGAAGGCGAGACAATGGCCACACCAAAAGCGATAGTGCTGCGAACGGCGGGGACCAACTGTGACCGCGAGACCCAGCACGCTCTGGCACAGGCGGGCTTCGAGGCCCGACGAGTACACGTGTATCGGCTGATGGAAGATGCCGCCCCACTCACCGAAGCGCAGTTTCTGGTCATTCCCGGCGGGTTCAGCTACGGCGACGACGTGTCCGCGGGCAAGATACTCGCCAACCAGATGCTCCATCGGCTCGCCGAG
>PUND01000096.1 GCA_003551645.1 Phycisphaerae bacterium
CCGGCCCACCGCCGCAGAACGCCGCACTGGTCCTGCGTCAGCGCCTTGGTGGGGAACATGTAGAGCGCCCGGGCGTCGGCGTCTTCCAGAGCGGTCGAGACCACCGGCAGGTTGTAGCACAGCGTCTTGCCCGACGCCGTGCCCGTGACCACCACCGCGTCTCGCCCCTCGGCCGCGGCGTCCAGCGCCTGTGCCTGGTGGGTGTACAGCCGGTGTACGTTCTGGCGGCGGAGTATCGAGCGGAGCACTTCCGGAATCGTCGCTTGCGGCTCGGCGTAGCGGGCCTCGCGGGCCGAGACCTCGCGAACGTGCGCAATCTGGTCGCGATACCGCCTGTCGGCCGTGATGTCCCTCAAAAGCGCTCGGACGTCCATGAACGCCTATCATGCCGGCAACACCCCTGCCGCTCAAGCTAAATTCGGCCTATGTTAGGACCGAATTGAGACGGCTGCCCCCCGCACCGCCAGGCGGCCTGTTCCCCGGGAATCGGCATGACCCTCTGCGCGCTCGGACCAACGCTGTTCACCGCAAGCGGCCTCCAAGGCCCATTCAGCGCCGGTGGTTACTCCTCGGCCTCGACGTCCGCGACGACCTTTCGGAGATAAGCGACTTCGCGTTTGAGCTTGCGGGTCATCTCCTCGGGGTTGTCCTCGTCGTAGAAAGGCATCCAGACGAACGTGCCGTTGAAGTAGTTCGCCTTCAGCGCCCGCATTAGGTCGTACCAGTTGGTCAGACCCTCATCCAGCGTAGCCCACGAAAGCTTCCAGCCCTTGTGCGGCTCGTCGGCCTGGGATTCGTCGCGCAGCCAGGCGACGTCCTTGACACCGATGGCCACCAGTTGCTCGCCCAGAAGCGACGCGGAGCGGGACCATTTCTCGAAACCCTCGAACGCCTGGTTTCCGGGGTCCAGCATAACACCGACATACTCCGCTGGCAGGGACTTCACCAGGTCATAAGCGGCCGTCGGGCAGACGATGTGTGT
The DNA here is from genome assembly GCA_003551645.1 of Phycisphaerae bacterium. Lineage (GTDB taxonomy): Bacteria > Planctomycetota > Phycisphaerae > SM23-33 > SM23-33 > PUND01. The sequence continues at coordinate 983 of PUND01000096.1, forward strand.
CCCGTGGTGCACCTGGTACACCACGCGGATGCCCACCTGCTCGCAGATCGACGCCACCTGGCACATCTGGGCGCGGTCCTCGGCCAGTGCCTCGGCCGGGGGCTTGTCGCCGCCTTTGAAGTAACCCATGCGGAACTCGGTGATGCCGTTGTCGGCGAGTATGCGCAGCGGCTCGTCGTCTTGCATTATCTGCTCGGCCGAGAACCCCGCAGTGGCGAACCGCACCTCGATGCCGGCCGAGGACATCGCCTTGACGAACTCGGGCACATCCTCGGCCAAATGGCCCGGGCGAACCCAGAATCCGTCGCGGATGACCAGGTTGGTCGTATCCAACCCCACCTCGCGAACCAGAGAAGCAAGCTCGCTTACCGACAGATGCTTGTAGAACTTCGGAAAAATACTGAAGCTGATGTCCACAATAGTTCTCCCGCTATCGGCCTCGGGCCTGCAGGTCGGGCAGCCCGCAGTTCGAGCAGGCCCTACCTATGACTGTTAATGTCGGGCGGCTTCTAAGGCCGGAGGCACGAAGCAAATCCGAAATCCGAAACTCGAAATCCGAAACAAATTTGAACTCAGAAGCACGAAAACAGCACGTCTCGTCGGGCAAATCAGGCAGCCCAACGGGGGCCTGCCGAAGGCATCCCTCCGAGACTTCGGGAGTATGCCCCGACCCACGGTGCGACCTGGCAACCAATTGACCAGTCAACCAATCAACCAAACCCATCACGCCAGCCGGTGCAGCTCGCCCTGTGTCGGCGCCATCAGGGGGCGCTTTCCGTTGAGCCATCGCTCGATGTCGTCCACGGCCTGTCTGCCTATCTTGACGTCGGCGTTGCCGGCGATGTGCGAGGTCAGCACGACGTTGCCGAGCTTCCGCAGCGGAGAGTCGTCGGCCGCCGGCTCCGGATCGGTAACGTCCAGAAACGCGAACAGCCGGCCTTTTTCAAGTTCCGCTATCAGCGCCTGCTCATCAACGCACTTGCCGCGTGCGGTGTTCACCAGAATCGCATCGTCGGCCATCGCCTGGAGCTGCTCGGCACCGATCATCTTGTCGGTCTCGGGCGTCGCCGGCGTGTGCAGGGTGACGGCGTGGCAGCGTCGGCAAAGCTCTGTCAGGTCGTCGGCCTTTTCGGCGTCAAGCTCCGACGCCTCGTCTGCGGTCAGGTACGGGTCGTACACCAACACACTTGCGCCGAACGACCGCAACAGCTTGACCACGCGTCGGCCGACCTGTGACGCCCCCACCACGCCGATTGCGGATGAGCCGAGCGGGCGACTGTTTTCGGGCTTGCCGGCCTTGCCGCTGCGGTTAGCGCCGGCGTTCTGCGGCGTACGCTTCAGCCCGACTATCATCAGGCCCAGCGTAAACTCGGCCACGTTCTTGGCGATCGCCGGCGCGCACGATGCGATAAGTATATCGCGGTCCTTCAGATGCGGGCCGAAGAATTTCTTCACCGAGCCGGCCGCGTGAACCCAAAGACGAAGCTTGGGGCATTCCGACAGAACTTCCTCTTTCGGGCCGGGCGTTCCCCAGGAGCCGATGCCGACGTCGCAGTCGGCGAGAATCGCTGTCGCCTCATCAACCGGCAGCGGTTCCGGCGAGCCGGTCCAGACCACCTCGCCGAGCTTCTCCAGGCGTTCCATGTCCTCGGTGGTGAACAGGTTGTCACGCAACTTCGTGTGGATGACGACGCCGATCTTGCAAGCGGCCATATAAGCTCTCCATTTCTCTGTTATAGGGTGGACTTTCGCCCACCATAGCACACCATGGCCAGAAGGCAAGGCGCCGCCTCACGGCTAGAAGATGATTGTGGCCGGCCGGCGGGGTTCATATCATCGCAATGGCCGTGAAACTGGCAAGCTATATCATCGACGACCGGCCCAGCTACGGCATCGTCCACGACGATTCGGTCAGGGATATCCCCTCCGCCCTGCCCGATGCGCCGCTGACGCTGGCCGACGCGCTGGCAGATGGTCCCGCAGCTACTGACGAGTTGGCCGGCGCAGCGGAGGATGTGCCGGCAATTAAGCTTCGAGAGGTTCGTCTGCTGGCGCCGATTCCAAAGCCGCCTAAGCTGATAGGGCTAGCCGTAAACTACGCCGAACACCACCGCGAGATGGACCGCGGCGACCTGCCCTCCGGCGCCGAGGCGAAGCTGACGCCCCGGCCGTTTCTGATGCCGCCGACGGCCGTCGCCGCGGGCGGAGAAGAGATACCCTGGCCCTGCGACAGCCGCGAAATCGACCATGAGGTGGAGCTTGCGGCCGTCATCGGTCGGGAGGCGAAATGCGTTTCACCGACCAAGGCGAAAGAACATGTCGCCGGCTACACCATCGCCAACGACATCTCCGCCAGGTCGATGACCTTCGCAGCCGGGCGGACGGAGCGCCCCAAGGACGCCTTCTTCGACTGGCTTCACGGCAAGTGGTCCGACCGGTTCTGCCCGATGGGGCCGTGGCTGGTAACGCCCGATGAGCTTGGCGACCCGCATGACCTGAGGATCTCGCTGAAGGTTGACGGCGAGCTTCGCCAGGACTCCAGCACCCGCTACATGATTCACGACGTATTCGAGGTTGTCTCGTTCATCAGCCACATTATGACGCTGACGCCCGGAGATGTCATCGCCACAGGGACGCCGTCCGGCGTCGGCAAGGCGACCGGCAAGTTGCTCCAAGGCGGACAGGCCATGACCTGCCGCATCGAGAGAATCGGCGAGCTGACCAACCGCATCGGCCAACCGCCACGGGATTTTTACGCACCCTGTGACGGCTGAAGCGGCCGCGCCGGGACTGGACAGCGAGCGCCGGCTTATGCGATAGTTATCCGCCGTGCCATGGGCGCAGGGCAAGGGCGATGGTCCGGAAAGGGAGTCACAGTTTTGACCAGTGACAGTTCACTCGCGGTGGATCTGCACCACGTGGCCAAGACATATCGCGGAAAGGTCCACGCTCTGAGGGGCGTCCGGATGCAGGTGCGGCGGGGTGAGATCTTCGGGCTGCTCGGTCCAAACGGGGCGGGAAAGAGCACACTGGTCAAGATCATGATGACCATCGTCCGCCCGACCCGCGCCGAGGGGACGGTGCTCGCCAGGCCGATCGCCCACACGGCCACTCTCGCACGCACCGGCTATCTGCCGGAGAACGGACGGTTCCCGCGATACCTAACCGCCCGCCAGGCGGTGGAACACTACGGGGCACTGGCGAAGGTGCCCCGCCGGATGCGCAAGCGCAGGGCGAACGAACTGCTTGACACTGTCGGGATGACCCAGTGGTCCGACAAACGCATCGCCGCCTTCTCCAAGGGCATGGTACAACGGATCGCCCTGGCGCAGGCGCTGGTCAACGACCCGGAGCTTATTCTCCTGGATGAACCGACCGACGGCGTGGACCCGGTCGGCCGCCGGGGCATACGCGATCTGCTCGGACACCTCAGACAGGCGGGAAAGACGGTCTTTCTCAACAGCCACATGCTCGGCGAGGTCGAGATGATCTGCGACCGTGTGGCGATACTGGTGGAAGGGCTTGTGGTCCGACAGGGCTCGATGGAGGAATTGACCGCGGAACGAACCTATTACGAAATCGAACTTCACGGCCTGGACCCGGACAAGGCCGCCCGCACGGCTTGGACCGCGCTTGGCTGTGAGCCGATGGCCTCGTCCGAGACGCCATCACAGCCGGAGGCGGCGACGCCGGAAGTTTTGCGAGGCCGGTTGTCCGATGGCTGCGGTGTCGAGATGGACGGTGACAGGGTACGCGTCGCTTCACCGGACCCCGCCAAGGCCCAGGTTGCCCTGGACCGCCTGCGGGCAGCCGGGCTGGTAATACGTTCGTTCAAACCGGTGCGGCAATCGCTGGAGGACCTGTTTATCGAGACGGTCTCTTCCAACAACCGCGTCAAAGGAGGCGCCCGGTGAGCCAGACACTGACCATCCTCAACGACGGGCTGCGGCGGCTCAGGGCACGCAAGATTTTCTGGCTGGCCATGGTGCTGACCATCCTGGTGGCGGCCTCACAGGCGACGGTCGGAATCAACGAACAGGGCCTGACCTTCCTGGGCTATCAGCTCGACACGCCAATGCTCTCCACCGCACAGATGTCCCCGGAGGCGTTCTACAAGCTCATGTTCACCAACGTAGGGCTGAGCGTGTGGCTCAGTTGGATCGCGACAATACTGGCGCTTATTTCCACGGCCGGCATTTTCCCCGATTTGATGGCCGGCGGCACGATAGACCTGGTGCTCGCCAAGCCCATCGGACGACTGCGGCTGATGCTGACCGAGTATGTCGGCGGCCTGCTGTTTGTTACGCTTCAGGTGGCGGTTTTCACGGGCATCAGCATCCTGATAATCGGCATTCGCGGCGGCGCGTGGGAGCCGGGCCTGCTGCTGGCGATCCCGATAGTGGTGGCCTTTTTCAGTTTCCTCTTCTGTGTCTGCGTCGGGCTGGGGGTGCTCACGCGGTCCACGGTGGCCGCCCTGCTACTTACCATCGGCTTCTGGTTCGGCCTGTATGTGCTCAACAGCGTCGATTCGGTCCTCATAAACCTTCGCGCCGAGGGGGATATCCTGATAGAGCGCCGCGAACGGGCCATCGCTGATATGGAATCGGCGCTTGAGCAAACCGCACAAACCGACACGGACGGTGAGTCACGTATGCGACCCCGCCTGGAAAACCACCGCCGTGAGCTTACGCGGCAGCGGGACCAGCAGGCGACAATCGAGCGCATACATAAGGGCATCGTCACGGCAAAGACGTTCCTGCCCAAGACAGGGGAAACCATCGACCTGCTTGAGCGGGTTCTTGTATCAACGGCCGAGTTGCCCGGATTCGACGAAGACGACTTCTCCGAACCGCAAGCCCCCGGAGACCACTCGATTGGCTATGTCCCGCAAAGCCAGTTGCAGCAGCGGGTCGTCGCCATGACGCGGGCGCGCTCAGTGTGGTGGATACTCGGCACGTCGCTGGCGTTCGAGGTGGTGGTTCTGGGCGGCGCCGCGTGGATATTCTGCCGGCGCGATTTCTGAACCGCGCGGTCGGACGTCCTCACACCCGCCGGCCCCGTGCGGTGACCCGCCGCCGCTGATTCTGGCCAGCCCGCGCATCCCCCCGAACCGCCGCCGTTGTGGCGCTTGACCTTTCGGCCGGGCCGCGGGTACGCTTCCGACATGAGCGAGCAAACCGACGACCATACCGACGCCTCCGCGGCCGAGCGGGAGATCGCCGCTACGGTCGAGGCGGCGCTGTTCGCCAGCGATTCGCCGCTATCGGCGGGCAAGATATCGCGGGCGGCCGAGCTTGGCGGCGAACGGGCCGTCCGTGAGGCGGTGGAATATCTCAACCGCCGATACGACGAACTCGGCTCGGCGTTTCGCATCGAACAGATAGCCGGCGGGTACCGGATGATGACCCGCCCGGAGTACCACGACGTGCTCAGCCGGCTGCTGCGGAGCAGGTCGGAGGCGAAGCTGTCGGCCGCGGCGATGGAAACACTGGCAATCGTGGCTTATCGCCAGCCCGTGCTGCGGGCTGACATAGAGGCCGTCCGCGGCGTCGCCTGTGGCGACATACTCCGCGGGCTGATGGAAAAGGGCCTGGTCAAGATCGTCGGACGCGCCGAGGTGCTTGGCAGGCCAATGCTTTACGGCACAACGCGACGGTTTCTGGAGGTATTCGGCCTGAACTCGCTGGACGACCTGCCGCGCGTCCAGGAGCTTCGCGGCGGGGCGGATAAGGATGATGCATCCGAGGCGGCCGAACAGACCGGGAACACCCAGGCGGATTCACAGGAGCCGGCCTCCGAGCCGGAACAGGCCGGGGCAACCGAACAGCAGCCCGGCAGCGGGTAAAAAACCGGCCGAAGTTTTTCTCCTCCGGCCGGTCCAGCAAGGGGTTATATGTGAAACGCGCTTATGCGGCCGCGATGTCCGCCTTATGGTCCTGGGACTGCTGAAACGCCAGCGCCTGCGGCTCCACGCGGACAACGCTGTCCAGGCCGAACTGTCCCGGCTCAAGCCCGAATGCCGCATAGTCGGTGTACCACTGCCCATCGGCGCAGTATCTGAACCTGAAATCACCGGCGGGCAGCCGAACCCGAGCCAGCCAGTGACCGTCTTCCATCGGCTGCATCGGCAACTCTCCAAGCCGCCAGCCGTTGAAGTCGCCGGCCACATGCACCTGCTCGGCATCCGGTCTGAAGAACTTGAATTCCGCCATGCCGCCTCGAACGGTGACCATTTTTCATCTCCTTATGTCTAAAATACTCGGCTATCCATAGTCACTTCCGCCATGTGCGTGCCTTACCGGCTGCATCGGTGCTTCCACGGCGGGACTTTAGTAACCGTCCTCGGTTCCGCTTTACCGAGCGCCGCTCGGGGCTTCTTGCCCTCAGCGTGTACCGGCGGCGCCGATTCCGGGGTTCCTTATTCAGCCAGCCGCTTTCTCCGAGGCCGGACTTCCCTGCCCGGTCTCCCTCGATCCGGCGGCCAATTTGACGTGTGCGACGTCTTCGGTGCTATTGTACGCACCGAGATTTTCAGACAACAACAACGGCGCCGAGTTAGTGACTCGAAACGCGGGTCTTTTCGCGCAATGTAAGCTTGCCCATTGATATGCACAGACGGCCCGAGCGGCGGATTTTTTTTATTTTGTCCCGACCGCCAACCGGACACCGATGTCTCTTGCCGCGCACCGGCCTTCCGCGACCGCTCGGACGACGGTGGTCCCTCCGTTGACGGCGTCGCCGGCCGCCCAGACGCCCCGGCGAGTCGTCGCCATAGTGTCGGGCATTACCCTTACAAGCCCGTCATCCGTCAGCTCCACACCGCCGAGCGCCTTGCGGATACCGTCGTCATCGGGCGAAGGCCCTCGCTCGCCGATGGCCTCGACAACCATCTCCACATCGAGCACGAACTCGCTGTTGGGCACATCCGCCGGCCGACGCCTGCCGGAATCGTCCGGCTCGGACAACTCGGTCCGAACCACCCTCAGGCCGGTCAGTCGCCCGGCATCGTCGGTCACGTAGCCGTCCGGACGGCACAGCAGCATCAGGTGAACCCCCGCATCCACCAATTCGCGCCGCTCGTTCGGCCAGGCGGGCATCTGCTCGATGCTCCGGCGGTAAAGCAGATACACGTCGGTCGCGCCGCGACGACGGGCGGTAACGGCCGCGTCCACCGCGGTGTTGCCGCCACCGATAACCGCCACGCGCGACGGACAATGATGGTCGGGATTGCCGCTTAACTGTCTCAGCAGCGCCGTGGCCTCGATCACGCCCGCCGGACGCCCGGAATCGCCACCAGTCCAGCCGCCCAGTCCGAATGCCAGCACGGCCGCGTCGAACCCCTCGGACAGAACATCGTCCAGCGTCATCCGCTCGCTCAGTGGCCGGCCGTATCGCCACTCGATGCGATCTTCCGGAACAGAGGCGAAGATTGCCTCTATTTCGGTCCGCGCCTGGTCAGAACCGAGCCGGTTCGGGGGTATCACGCCCGTCAGCTTCCCGCCCGGCTCGCCGGCGGCGTCGAAAATCGTCACCGCGTGCCCCAGTCGCAGCAGTTCCACAGCCGCGGACAGTCCCGCGGGGCCGGCGCCGATAATCGCCACCCTCCGGCCCGTTGTCACCGGAGGCACGTCGAGCTTGGCCCAGCCGCGCTGCACCGCCAGAGTCGAAAGGTTCCGCTGGACCTCGCCGATGGGTACGGCCCCTTCGTCGATAAGCTCGCGGATGCAGGCCGACTCGCACTGAACCTCCACCGGGCAGACCGCCCCGCAGATTCCCGGCAGCGGGTTGGCCTCCCGGAGTATCTCGTAGGCCTCGCGCTCGTCGCCATCGGCGAGGGCGCCCAGGAACGCCGGGATGTCCACCCCAGCCGGGCACTTTGTCGAGCACATCGGGTCAACGCACCGCCGGCATCGGCCCGCAAGCTCGCGCAGCTTGTCCAAAGACCGCCGCCTGCCCTGACGGAAGATGGGCGCGTAAACGTCGGCGTCTCTGACCACGCAGCCGGAGACCTGCCCGTCTCGCATCATCTGCGTGCACGAGCTGCACGCCACACAAACCTTGTGCCGGTCCATGCCGCCTTTTTCGATGATGTCAGCGGCGAAGTCCGGATACGCCAGCGCGCCTCTGCCCAGACCGGCGATGTTCATCCACCCCCACTCGACCGCCGCCGCGGCGAAGTACGGGACATAATGCCGCAGCCAGGAAAAGCCCGAACCGACCACGGTCATCTCCGGCCGGCCCTGCCGAACCTGCCGCACCAGCCGAACCATGCGGTCCACGCCGGTCAGCGGGTCTTCCGGGGGGTCGGGCCACTGCGAGATCATCCAGTCGGCCGGCCGGTTGACGTGCGGATTGAAGTACGGGTTTCCAACAGTGGCGTTCACGCCGCCGAATCCCAGCGATTCCAGCTCGCCCAGCAGCCGCAGCGGCTCCGTCAGGTCCGGCTCAGGCGGTCGGCCGTCGGCCCCGGCTTCAGCGCCGGCCGCGACGCCCCAGCCATAGGGGTGTGCGATGGCGTCATAGACGTTCAAACGGCACGTTACCTCGACGCGGTCGCCGACCGCGCGGAGGACCTTTTCGACCGTCTCGCGGAGGAACCGGGTGCGGTTTTCGTAGCTGCCGCCATAGTGGCTGTCCTGCCGCGTGTGCGACGCCAGAAGCTCGCTTATCAGGTATCTGTGACAGCTCTTGATATCGACGGCGTGGAAGCCCACCTCGGCCGCCAGCTCGGCCGCCCGAACGTACTGCTGCTGCAGGGCGTCCAGTTCCTCGTCGGTAATCAGCGGGTAATCAGGCGGCAGGTCGTGCGTCGGGTCCAGAACCGGTGAGTGGTGGGCGATGATCGGCTCAGGCCGGCCCCCCGGACGGCTGTATCGTCCGGAGTGGGTAAGCTGGACCACGCACACCGGCTCCCGGCCGAAACGCTCGCAGGCGGCTGCTTTTGCCTGTGCAAGCATATCGGCAAACGCCTTCGCCGAGCCGTCGTGCAGCCAGAGCTGGCGCGGGTTGGCCCTGCCTTCGGGCACTACCGCGGTCGCTTCCCACCATATAAGCCCCGCCCCGCCGGAGGCGAAGCGGTTGTACTTGCGGACGGTCAGGTCGGTCGGCTCGCCGTCGGCGGTCCCGTCGCAGCCCTCCATCGGCTGGACGGCCAGGCGGTTGGGTATCTCCAGCCGGCCGAAGCGGACCGGACTCGCAAGTATGGATATATCCTCGGTTACCGGCAGGTCGTAGCCACGACGGGCTATCTCGCCGGTCAGTTCTTCCAGATTGCGATAGTGGAAACGGCTTTTGGGGTCCATCCTCCCTCGAGCCGGCCTCAACGGCCGGACAGAATTACCCTGAATGCTCTAGCCGCCCGTCGGCCGGGCCAAGCCGACAAGCCGCCGCCGAGCTTCGCGACGCGCTGCGCGCCGATACCGCCCGACGAGTTATCATACAGCAATATAACCGCTGCGGATCCGACCCTCCAACGTTTTCCGCCGTATTTCAACCGCATGACGGTCAGCGGCTAAGCCGCCCCGGTGCGAGTTCAAATCCGGCTTACTGCTCGGCGTCCGTAGGTTCGGGCGGCGGGGTTTTGATGGCCGGCAGGACGTGACGGTCGATGTAATGGCGGTGCAGGCGGTCGGCCGACTCGCGGTAGCGCAGTATCTCCTCCGCCGCCGGCTCCGCGGCCGGGCCGAGCGCCTTCAGAAGCTCCAGAGCGCCGCCGGGGGCGTATGTGAGTTCCCTTTTGGCAAGCTCCACCATGCGGTCCCGCTGCGCCCCGTCAGCATGCGGTACAAGGTGTGCAAGCGCCCGGAAGATACTATCGGTCCGTTTCGGCCCCGGGAGGCGGTCGTGGAAGGCCCCGAGCAGAGTTTCCGTGATTCCCAGGGCGTTTTCGGCCCTGGCCTCGATGACATCGGCCGCGGCTGACACCGCCACCACACCCCGGTCGCCGACCAGCACATCCGCAAGCAGCGGCTCGACCTCTCCGCTAAGCATGTCCGGGGCGAAAGCGAACACTCGGATGGCGGCGGCCCTGGCCTCGTCGCGGGGGTCGCCGATCGCCGCGAGCACGCGCCTGGCCACATCCACATCGCCATCGGCCCGAGAGCCCAGAAAGGCCGCGGCACGCCAGCGGATCAGCGGATCCCAATGCCCCAGGGCCAGAACCGCGCCGTTGACGCTGCTAAGCGACACTTCCGTCATGTCGCGCAGTGTCAGCCAGCCCCATATTGACACCGCGAGCGTGTCATCCTCGTCGGCGGATACGGCGTAGCCGCGCATGGCCTCTATAAGCCGCTCGCAGACTCCTGCGTCCAGCCCGGACGCTTGGCACCATGAAAGCGCATCCGAGCAGAGATGGATCATCAGCCGCTGCTCGCCATAATCGGCCAGGCTGCCACGGAGTTGCTCCATTCGCTCGGCCAGCAGGTTCACAAGTTCCCGCCGCGTATCGAAAGTCAGCAGCCGGTCGTCAAAGTCGTGGCGGCAGAACAGGTAGTATGTGCGAACGAGGATGCGATCCTCGAAGGCCCGATCGTCGTCAAACAGTATCCGTCGGATTTCGCCGAGGGGGATGGGATCGATGCCGAACAGCCGTATGGCCGCGGCGTTGACGCTGTCATCGGCGCCTCGCCGCATCAGAGCGGTCGCCACCGCCGCTCGCTGGTTGCGTGGAACCTCACGGATGCGTTTGTCAAGGGCATCGCGGGCCGACAGGAATTCGGCCGAACCGACCTCGGCCCGCCGCAGTTGCCGCCACAACTCGGTGATTCGCTCGATGTGGTCGGCGTCGGCCTCGTCGCGCGCGGCGGGGCTTGCGACCGCCTGACCACAGGCCATCGTCGCCACAATCGCTACAGAAAGGATCGCCCAGACGTATCTCATCGCCGTGAAAATGCTCTGCATAGCTTGGCGTCGGCTTATGTGTGGGAGCTTACCATCGGCAAGGTCGGCGGTAAAGGCCTCCGGCCTGCGGATGTCCGATAAGGGCCACTTCGCCGGTCCGCCACCGTTGCGGAGGGGGAGAACAAAAAACTCGCCCGGAGATTCGTTGAAAATCGCCCACAGGATATGGAGAATAAGGAACTCCGCCCCCGGCAGATGAAACTCTCGGCTTCTCAGCCGACGGAGGCGGGCAGAAAGCACTGGTTTCGGTCCCCCAACAACACCACAGATGAGGAAGGGCAAAATGGCGCCAACCATGGAGATGATGGACGGCAACGAAGCCGTCGCAAACGTAGCGCACAAGGTCAGCGAAGTCATAGCGATCTACCCGATCACACCCTCCAGCCCTATGGGCGAATGGGCCGACGAGTGGAGCGCCGAAGGCAAGAAGAACATCTGGGGCACTGTCCCGCTGGTGACGGAGCTTCAGAGCGAGGGCGGAGCGGCTGCTTCCGTCCACGGTGCGCTTCAGACCGGCTCGCTGACGACCACGTTCACCGCCTCGCAGGGCCTGCTGCTGATGATCCCGTCGATGTACAAAATCGCCGGCGAGCTTACCCCGGCGGTTTTCCACGTATCGGCCCGCTCGCTGGCGTGCCAGGCGCTGAGCATCTTCGGCGACCACAGCGACGTCATGGCCGTCCGCCAGACCGGCTTCGGCCTGCTGGCTTCCGGATCGGTCCAGGAAGCCGGCGACATGGCGCTGGTCGCATCGGCCGCCACGCTTGAGGCCCGCGTGCCGTTCGTGCACTTCTTCGAGGGCTTCCGGGTATCCCACGAAGTCGCCAAGGCGGAGGTTATACCCGAGGAAGTCATCCGCGAGATGATAGACGATGAGCTGGTAATCGCCCATCGCCGCCGCGCGATGACGCCGGATCGCCCCGTGCTGCGAGGCACCAGCCAGAACCCGGACGTGTACTTCCAGGGACGCGAGACGGTTAACCAGTACTATCTCAAGACGCCCGAAATCGTGCAGAAGCATATGGACCGTCTGGCCAAGCTCACCGGGCGGCAGTACCGCCTGTTCGACTACGAAGGCCCCGAAGACGCCGACCGGGTCATCGTCATGATGGGCTCCGGCACCGAGGCCGCCCACGAATGCGTCGAGTACCTGAACGCCCAGGGCGAGAAAGTCGGCCTTGTGAAGGTGCACCTGTACCGACCCTTCTCGAACGAGCATCTCGCGGCGGCGCTTCCCGAGAGCGTAAAGTCCATAGCCGTCCTGGACCGGACCAAGGAGCCGGGATCCGGCGGCGAGCCGCTCTACCTGGACGTGGTGGACGCCCTTCGCGAGACCGACAGAGAAGATATAAAGGTCGTCGGCGGCCGGTACGGGCTGAGCAGCAAGGAATTCACACCGGCGATGGTCAAGGGCGTCTTCGACAACCTTGCCGCCGACAAGCCCAAAAACCACTTCACCGTCGGCATCACAGACGACGTCACCAACACCAGCATCGACTACGACCACGACTTCTCCACAGAACCGGACGACGTTGTCCGCGCGATGTTCTACGGGCTTGGCTCGGACGGGACCGTCAGCGCCAACAAGAACTCCATCAAGATCATCGGCGACAACACAGACAACTACGCCCAGGGCTATTTCGTGTACGACTCCAAGAAAGCCGGGGCCGTCACCATCAGCCACCTGCGGTTCGGGCCGAGGCCCATCCGCTCAAGCTACCTGGTCAGCAAGGCAAACTTCGTCGCCTGCCACCAGTTCTTCTTCCTTGAGCGCTACGACGTGCTCTCGGCCGCCGTCGAGGGCTCCACTTTCCTGCTGAACGCCCCCTACGACCCCGAAGAGACCTGGGACAAGCTGCCCCGCGAGGTCCAGCAGGAGATCATCGATAAGAAGCTGAAGTTCTACGCCATCAACGCCTACGAGGTGGCCAAGCAGATCGGCCTCGGCGCCCGCATCAACACCATCATGCAGACCTGCTTTTTCTACCTCTCCGGCATCCTGCCGCAGGACCAGGCCATCGAGCAGATCAAGGACGGCATCAAGAAGGCCTACGGCAGCAAGGGCGAGAAGATCGTCCGCATGAACAACGAGGCGGTTGACCAGGCGGTTGCGAACCTTCAGGAGATTCCCGTCCCCGACAAGGCCAGCAGCGACATGACCCGCCCGCCGATAGTCCCGGACGAGGCCCCCGAGTTCGTCAGGGACGTCACCGCGACCCTGATGGCCGGGGCGGGTGACACACTACCGGTCAGCAAGATGCCCGAGGACGGCACCTGGCCGACCGCCACCACACAGTGGGAGAAGCGGAATATCGCCCTGGAGATTCCCGTCTGGGACCAGGAGCTGTGCATCCAGTGCGGCAAGTGCTCCATCGTCTGCCCGCACGGGACCATCCGCATGAAGATGTACGACCCGGCTATGGCCGAAGGCGCACCGGAGTCCTGGCGAAGCGCCGACGCACGCGGCAAGGAGTTCTCCGGGCTTAAGTGCACCATCCAGGTCGCCCCCGAAGACTGCACCGGCTGCGGGACCTGTGTGCACGTCTGCCCGGCCAAGGACAAGCAGAACCCCGAGCGAAAGGCGATCAACCTGGAGTTCCAGCCGCCTATCCGCGCACGCGAGCGTGACAACTGGAACTACTTCCTCAACATCCCGGATTATGACCGCACGCAACTGAAGACCCAGACGGTAAAGGGAAGCCAGCTACTCAGGCCGCTGTTCGAGTTCTCCGGCGCCTGCGCCGGCTGCGGCGAGACGCCGTATGTCAAGCTCATGACGCAGCTGTTTGGCGACCGGGCGATAATCGGAAACGCCACCGGCTGCTCCAGCATCTACGGCGGCAACCTGCCCACCACGCCATACTGCGTGAACGTTGACGGCAGAGGCCCCACCTGGAGCAACTCCCTGTTCGAGGACGCCGCCGAGTTCGCCTTCGGGTTCCGCCTGACACTTGATAAGCGTATGGAATACGCAAAGGAGTTGGTGGACGCCCTACGCAAGGACCTCGGCGACGATCTGGCCGACGGGCTGATAAACGCCGACCAGACCGGCGAGGCCGGCATCGCGGCGCAGCGGCAGAGGATAGCGGAGCTGAAGAATAAGCTCTCCGCCAGCAAGGACCCCAAGGCAGTGCAGCTTCTGAGCGTCGCCGACGACCTGGCCAAAAAGAGCGTCTGGGGCATGGGTGGCGACGGCTGGGCCTACGACATCGGCTACGGCGGGCTGGACCACGTGCTCGCCTGCGGACGCGACGTGAATCTGCTGGTAATGGACACGCAGGTGTATTCCAACACCGGCGGTCAGTGCTCCAAGGCAACGCCTCGGGCGGCCGTGGCAAAATTCGCCGCCGCCGGAAAGCCACTGCCCAAGAAGGACCTGGGCATGATGCTCATGACTTACCGCAACATCTACGTCGCCCAGGTCGCGATGGGCGCCTCGGACAACCAGGCCGTCAAGGCGTTCATCGAGGCCGAGAGCTACCCGGGCCCGAGCATCGTCATCGCCTACTCGCACTGCATCGGTCAGGGAATAAATATGCGGACCGGAATGGACCAGCAAAAGGCGGCCGTGCAGTCCGGACTCTGGCCGCTGTACCGATTCGACCCGCGACTGATAGACGAGGGCAAGTGCCCACTCCAACTGGACTCCAAAACCCCGACCGTCTCGTTCGAGGACTACGCCTATAACGAGAACCGGTACAAGATGCTAACCAAGTACCGGCCGGAAGAGGCCAAGTCCCTGGCGTCGCTGGCACAGAGGGACGCCCTGGACAGGTGGACCCTGCTGGAGCAGATGGCTCAGATGTCCTGGGCGGCCGGGCCGGAAGGCGAATACGCCCAAAGCAAGGATGAAGCCGGACAGCCGGCCGAGTAGCAGTCGGACGTTAGCAAAAACGTAACACTTCAGCGGTCTGCAATTCGGGGGCCGAAGAATAATTGAAGATTCCGAGAATTCCGACTTGCGCCAGGCCCTCGCGCGCGGTATGCCGGGGGTATGGATGCCCAGATCAACACAA
>PUND01000074.1 GCA_003551645.1 Phycisphaerae bacterium
AAGGCCCGGCCGGGGCGGAACTCGGCGAGAATCTACTTGGCGCAAGCGGGGGGGGGCAGTATAATACATGTCAAATCGCCCGGCAGCGTAGCCGGGCAAGGTCATCCGGGAAATCCCGGTACGATGGATTATATCCGGGAAACGTGAAACTGTCTATACATAATAGCGCATTTTACTTACGATAAAACGTACAGCAAGCCGCGGCCGGGAAGGGTCGGAGACGGCCGGAAGGGACGACAACCATGCCGGCGGGCACAAAACCCTGTGCGGTGCGTGCTGATGAACGAATGGAATGCCGATGAACGCCTGAGCTTCCCCATAACGCCCCGGCCCTGGCGGGCGGCGCGGGCCGCCGTCTCGGCCGCTTTTGCCGAAGGATCGGCGGTTTGCTCACTATGGGCGATTGGGTTGCATACAATGACCCGCGAAACCCCGTTTCAGAGCAACAACGCTGGTGAAAGAAGGAAAGTGTCCCGATGTTCGGTAAGACCTTCAAATTGTTCAGCTTGTTCGGCTTCGAGGTCAAGATCGACCTCAGTTGGCTGATTATCATCGCGCTGGTCACGTGGTCGCTGTCGATGGCGGTATTCCCGGCACAGTATCCGGGGCTTGACTGGCCGGCGTATCTGGCGATGGGCCTTGGCGGGGCGGCCGGGTTGTTCGTGTCCATCGTCTGGCACGAGCTGAGCCACTCGCTCGTGGCGCGGCGGTACGGCCTGCCGATGCGGGGGATTACGCTGTTCATATTCGGCGGGGTGGCGGAGATGTCCGACGAGCCGCCCAGCGCCAAGGCGGAGTTCATGATGGCCGTCGCCGGTCCCATCTCCAGCGTGGTGCTGGCGGGTATATCCTTCGGGCTGTCTCTGCTGATCGTGCTGGCCGGTCTGCCAGGGGCAATCGCCACGGTGCTGGCGTGGCTGGCGCTGATTAACGGCCTGCTGGCGGTGTTCAACATGATCCCGGGCTTCCCGCTGGACGGCGGACGGGTGCTGAGGTCGATTATCTGGCATTTCAAGGGCAATCTTCGTGCGGCGACCAGCGCGGCCTCGCGGGTCGGCGGCACGTTCGGGATGGTGCTTGTCGGACTGGGCTTCTTGACGCTGCTGTGGGGAGCGCCGCTGGGCGGTCTGTGGTGGATATTCATCGGCCTGTTCCTGCGGGCGGCCGCCAAGCAGGGCTACCAGCAGGTCATCGTCCGGGAGGCGCTGAAGGGCGAGCCGGTCAGGCGCTTCATGAACGACAGTCCCGTTTACGTAACGCCGTCCATTCCGCTGGACCGGCTGGTGGAAGACTACATCTACCGGCTGCATTACAAGATGTTCCCGGTGGTCGAGGAAAACACCGGCCGGCTGCTCGGCTGCGTTACCACCCGACAGGTCAGCGACGTTCCGCGCGACCGCTGGTCGTCCACCACCGTCGGCGACATCGCCTGTGAATGCGGCGAGGAAAACGCCATCAACGCCGACAGCGACTCGGTACACGCCCTGAGCCACATGAGCGGCAGCGGACAAAGCCGCATGATGGTGGTCGAGGACGGGCAACTGGTGGGCGTGCTGTCTCTGAAGGACCTGATGGACTTCCTCTCGCTGAAGCTGGAGCTGGAGAGCGAATCGAAAAGGGCCAGTCCCCCGATTCTGCCGAGGTAGCGCTGGCGACTTCGGAGCCACACAATGCCGGAACTGCCGGACGTGGAGCGTTTCAGACAGTATTTGTCGGCTACGGGCCTGAACAAGACCGTCGAGACGGTCGAGGTTACAGACAACCGTGCCCTGGCGGACAGCACGAGACCTGTCGATCTGCGCAAGGCCCTTCAGGCGGCGTCTTTGTCTGAGCCGCGCCGGCACGGCAAGTGGCTGTTCGCGCGCATCCGCTCCGACGGGTACCTGGGGCTTCACTTCGGCATGACCGGCTTTCTGGAGCACTTCCACGGTTCGGATGCCCCTCGGCACAGCCGCATGCTGCTGTGGTTCGAGGACGGCTCCTGCCTGGCGTACGTCTGCCAACGGATGCTGGGCGAGATCGCCACTACCGACGACCCGGATGAGTTCCTCGCCGCTCGCGGCGTAGGCCCCGACGCGATGGAATTGGATGCGGAAACCTTCGCGCATCGCATCAGCCGCCGTCGCTCAGCCATGAAGTCCGCAGTTATGAACCAGTCCGTACTGGCCGGACTGGGCAACATCTACGCCGACGAAACGCTGTTCCAGGCGGGCGTGCATCCGAGGGCCGACGCCCGACAGTCCGGTCGTCGCCGAATCGACCATGTGCACAAGGTGATGCGGCGTGTGCTGACCGCCGCCATCCAGCGAGGCGCCGACGCCCGGCGCTTGCCCCGGCGGTGGCTGGTCCACAGACGCGAGCCGGGTCAGCCGTGTCCGCGTTGCGGCCGGGGACTGGAGCACATGCGAATCAACCAGCGGGGCACTTATTTCTGCCCCGATTGCCAACCACGCTGAGGAGCCAGCATATGCCAGAATACCACGAGCACAGCCACAGCGGACACCGCCCGGCCGAACATGAACAAGGCGAGTCCGCACACCAAAGCCACGATCATCACCAGCACCGTGAACACCACAGCGGCCATGACCATCACTCCCATCACGCCCACATGGTGGCCGACTTCCGCCGGCGGTTCTGGGTGTCGCTGGCGCTGACCGTCCCGGTGCTGATGCTGTCTCCGATGATCCAGGGCTGGCTCGGCCTCCGTCAGACGCTTCGGTTTCCCGGCGAGAGCTACCTCCAGTGGGTGTTGTCCACGGTAGTGTACTTCTATGGCGGCTGGCCGTTTTTGACGGGGCTTGTCGGCGAGTTGCGAAAGAAGACCCCCGGCATGATGACGCTGATAGGCCTGGCGATAACGGTGGCCTACGTTTACAGCAGTGCGGTGGTGTTCGGTCTGCCGGGCGAGTTGCTGTTCTGGGAGCTTGCCACGCTGGTCGTGGTGATGCTGCTGGGGCACTGGATAGAGATGAAGTCCGTGATGGGCGCCTCTAAGGCGCTGGAGTCCCTCGTCCGGCTCATGCCGGCCGAGGCCCACCGGCTGACCGAGTCCGGCGATACCGAGGATGTGCCCGTCAGTGAGCTTCGCCCGGCGGACAAGGTGATTGTGAAGCCCGGCGAGAAGGTCCCCATCGACGGACGGGTTACAGAAGGCCGGACCAGCGTCAACGAGTCCATGCTCACCGGCGAGAGCAAGCCGGTCGAAAAGGCCGAGGGCGACGAGGTCATCGGCGGCGCGGTCAACGGCGAGGCCTCTATCACGATGGAGGTCGGCAAGACCGGCGACCAGACGTACCTTTCCCAGGTCATCGAGATGGTCCGCAAGGCCCAGCAGTCGCGCTCCCGCACTCAGGACGTCGCCAACCGGGCGGCTCTGGCTCTGACCATAATCGCCCTCAGCGTCGGCGGCGCTACGCTGGCGGTCTGGCTTCTCGTCGGGGCCGGCTTCGTGTTCTCTCTGGAGCGCATGGTTACGGTGATGGTCATCACCTGCCCGCACGCTCTGGGACTGGCCGTCCCGCTGGTGGTGGCTGTCTCGACGGCGAGTAACATTTCACCCATCTGCAACGGATTCTATGGGTAGCGGCGGGAGTTGGCCGGTCGTCAGGTAGGTTCGCAGTGCCTCCGCGATGGTCGCCAGCGGATCCAGGTCGCCCAGTTTCAGCG
>PUND01000045.1 GCA_003551645.1 Phycisphaerae bacterium
ATGTGGTTGGCGGCCGTGTTGTACGGGTGCGTGTGACCGTCGATACGTATCATTTCCTCGCCGACTTCCAGGTCGCGGTCGAGATCGCGGGGGTCCTTGTTGAAGATAGAGTTGCCGCCGGCGGACTCGCCCGCGAAATACAGCTTCCCGTCACGTCCCATCGCCAGCCGGTAGCCGCGGGTGTCGGCCTCCAGCAGGTAGTACTCATCCGAATCAGCGTCCGGCGGCGCGGCGCCCAGGGGCGATCCTGGCCAGTCGTAATTGACCCATTTGGGGCTTCCGCTCAAGTCGTTCAGGTCGAATGCGCGGATGAACGCCACCTGCACCGGGCCACGGCGCCCGTTGCGCATCCGCAGGTGCTTGTTGTTGAAGCCGGTGACGAAGACCAGGTTGTTGGCGTCGTCGATGGCCACGTCGGTGAGGTAGTTGTCACCGAAGCCGCGCTGACCGACCGGCCTGCCCTGGGTGTCGTATATTCGAATCCGCTTGTCGCTGTCGAGTGTCGCGACTCTTCCGCGAGCCCCCACGGCCACGCGGACGGCGTCGGTGTCGCCGTCTCTCCAGAGTACTCGCCGCGCGCCGGCGTCGAGCATGACCACGCCCGCTCCCTCGACGGCCGCGGCGATCCGTCCGTCGTCGGCGACGGCGACATCGCGAACCTTGCTCCCCAGCCGGGTTACACCGCGCACACGAGTGCCGGCTCTGTCGAACAGCACGATCGCGCCCTCGCCTCCGCCGCCAAGGGTAACCGGCCGCACGCCGCCGGGGTTGTGATCGGCCGGGAGCTTACCGCCCACCACGATCAGGCCCCTGGGGCTGACGGCCACGCCGCCCGGCTCGTTGCCGTCCCAGTCGCCAAGGTAGGTCCCCGTCGAGACAGTCAGCCGGGCTTCATCACCGGCTACGGCCGGTGCAGCCAGGGCAAATACCGCCATAACAGAAGCCACAACATACACATACCGCATGCCGCTGGTTCTGTGCCTATCCATAACCAAAGCTCCTTGACAAGTTTGCCTGCACTCTTCGATTCCCTTGAACCCCGTCCCGGCGGCGGGGTTCCTGCAAAATCTGACAAACAGGGCCGGTCGGCGTGAGTCGTAAGCCCGCAGCCCGGCGACAGACCGCCGGGATGCGAACGACAGTTTTCGAGCAGTACCCACTGTGGCAAACGCCGCATACTCACGTTATTTCGGGGAAAATCATGGAATCGGCAAAGAGCGTCTGGAAGTCGCAGTCGCTGGAAAGCTCCACGTGCTCGGTGCTTCGGGCGTTGGCCTCGGCGCGGTCTCTGGCGGCCGTGGAAAGAAGCGCCCACCTGGCGCCGGCCAGCGAGGCGTTTCCTACGAAGTGCACTTTCCGGCCCGGCAGGTCCTCCGGCAGCAGGCCGATTCGCCGTGCGTTGTCCCGCCGGATATAGCTGCCGAATCCGCCGGCGATCAGGGCCACTCCGAGGTCCGCAGGTTTCAGTCCGGCCCGGCCGAGCAGCACGCGGGTGCCGGCACGAATGGCGGCCGCGGCGAGTTGCAGCTCCCGCAGGTCTCGCTGCGTAAGCACGACCGGCCGGGAAATATCGCCGCAGAGGACGAACTCCGTGTCTCCGTCGCCGTTTTGACGGATTCGGCGGCGGATGTCATCGGGTACGGTCTCGGGCAGTTCCTCCGGCGGCGGCAGACGCCCCGAAGACGTTACCGCGCCGGTATTGAGAAGCTCCGCGGCCGCGTCTATAAGCCCGCTGCCGCAAAGCCCGCTCGGCTCGACGTTGCCTATGACGCCGCAGTGCAAACGCTCGCCGTCAAACACGACCTTCTCCACCGCCCCGGCCGCGGCGCGCATGCCTCGGGATATGCGGGCGCCCTCGAAGGCCGGGCCGGCGGCCGTCGATGCCGCCCATAAGCGCCCCTCGCACGCAAGCACTATCTCGCCGTTGGTGCCCACGTCGATGAGCATCGCCGGATCCCGCGACTCCCGCAGACGCGTCGCCAGCATTCCGGCGACCACGTCGCCGCCGACAAAACCCCCGATGACCGGCATCAGGTAGCCACGCGCCCGCGGGTGAACCTCCAGCCCCAGCTCCCCCGCACGCACGAACAGCGCCCCGCCGTGAACCGGCACGAACGGGATCTGCCCGAGCTGCTCCACCGGCAACCCGCACAGCAGGTGCTCCATGGTGGTGTTGCCGGCGACGGCCACCTCGTAAACGCGCCGCGGCGAGACCCCGGCATCCGCGCACAGACGCTCAAGCAATACGTCCAGCCCCTCGACCACCGCCCGGCGAAGCTCCTTCGCGCCGCCTGCGGATGAGTCGCAATGGCGTATGCGAGACAGCACATCGTCGCCGTAGCGGACCTGCGGGTTGATGCCGGCGGCGACGGCAAGCTCCTCGCCGGTGTTCAGGTCCAGCATGGCCGCGGCGATGGTGGTGGTGCCGACATCGAAGGCCACGCCGACACACTCACCGGTCGTATCGCCCGGCTGGAAGTCGATGAGTTCGCCGTCTGCGAGCACCGCCGTTCCGCGAAAGCCGCCCTCTCGCAATTTTGTCGGAAGCTCCCTGAGCACATCCAGCCCCGTGGCCGCCTCGCCGGTCGCCTCAATAAGCCGCACCAAATCCGGCCGAGGATCATCCAGTGTTGGCTCGGGAAGCTCGACGTGGAGCTTCCGCACGCTCGGCATGACTTCGGCCGCCGCCGCATCACGGGCCTCGGTGAGAATCTGGTGCTGGTCGGCGAATATGGAGCTTTCCGGAACCGTGATTACGGTGTCGTCGCGGATGGCGCTCTGACAGGCCAGCCGCCAGCCGGCTTCAAGGCCTTTTCGGGATATATGCTTTCGCTCGGCGTCGGACGGATCGCCTTCGCCGGCGGTGAACCGCACGCGGCACTTACCGCAGGTCCCGACTCCGCCGCAGGGAATATCTATGGTAAGACCGACCCGGCCGGCCGCCTCGACCACCGTCGTTCCCGGCAGGACATGCACTGTCCGCCCGTGCGGCTGAAATGTAACCGGCAACTGTTCCTCGGGCATTCTGGACGCCTCCGCGTGCAATGTGTAGCATCGTACCGTCGCCGCCCGCGATATCAACGTCCGGTCCGAGGCGGCATACGGAGGGTTTAACCCAACAGTACCGAACCCACAGGAGTGATACATGCCCCGCAAGATGCTCGCATTCGTGCCTTACATGGTGGTTGTGCTCTCTGCGTGTTCGCCGACCGACAACCTGCGGGCGGGCGTCTCGGCCGCCGAGGCCGAAGAGAAATCGGCACGTGAAAACGTCGCCATGCCCGAAGGCGGACACTTCGATTTCTGGGACGACGTAACAGAATACGGCAAGACCTACCACGTCGCTCGGAACCACCCGGACGCCGACGACGAGAACCCAGGGACCGCCGACAAGCCCTTCGCCACCATCGGCCCGGCCGCTGAGCTGCTGGAGCCGGGACAGCGGGTAATCGTGCATGAGGGCATATATCGCGAACATGTCCGGCCGGCCCGCGGCGGTGAAGCCGACGACGCGATGATCCACTACAAGGCGGCCGACGGAGAGGATGTCCACATACGCGCATCGGAGGTCTGGCGGCCGGAGCTTCGAACAAGCGAGGGATACCGCGTGCCGGAAGACCTTGATCCGCCGATACTCATGGCCGATATGTCCGGCGAGATGTTCGGCGGCTACAACCCGTTCGGCCTCTGCAACGTCCCGCGGGCGATGATGGACTACGGGTGGGAGTGGACGCCGGAGGAGTTCCGGCGGCTGTTCCTCCGCCGAGGCGGCATCTACATCGACGGCGAACCGCTTGAGCAGGTTTTCTACATACGCCACCTCCGCAGGCGGCCGGGAACCTTCTGGGTAGAGCCGTGCGGCCTGCGCGTGCACCTGCGGCTGCCGGAAGGCGTGAACGCCGACGAGGCGGAGTTCGAGATAACCGTCCGCGAGCAGTGCTTCGCGCCCGAGGAGGCGGGGCTTTCGCATATACGCGTATCGGGCTTTCACTTCGCGCACGCGGCCAACCCCGTGCCCTGGCCCCAGAGGGGCATGCTCAGCGCCACTCGCGGCGACCACTGGATAGTCGAGGACTGCACCTTCCGATACGCCAACTCGCTGGCGATGGATTTCGGACGCCAGGACAGGTCGCGCAGGGTGGAAACGCCTTACGGGCGACACATCGTACGGCGAAACGTCGTCTCCGACTGCGGCGTCAGCGGGCTGCTGGCCGACGGGAACAACCACGGCATGCTGGTCGAATACAACACCTTTGAGCGAATAGGCGGCATGAATATCGAGCGGGTCCTGGAGTCCGCGGGAATCAAGTACCACTGGGCCCGCGATGCGCTGGTGCGAAATAATGTATTTCGGGACATGCATCACGCATCCGGCGTATGGATTGATGTGGGCAACCGCAACTGCCGTATTACCGGAAACGTCTTCATTAACGTTAAGACCATGCTCGGCGCCGCCTACGTCGAGGTCAGCCACGAACCGAACTCAATCGACAATAACGTGTTCTGGGGCATCCACGACGGCGACATCCGCGGCGATGAGAAGCCCGACTACGTCCGCCACGGCGGCGTCGCCGCCGACAGCGACGCCAGCGACAACGTCATCGTCGCCAACAATCTCTTCGCCGGCGTCAACGACAACTACGCCGTCAGCATGCACCTCCAGCAGGCCGGTAGAAGCTTTCGTGGCCGAACCGCGGAGGGACGCGGACACCGCGCGGTCAACAACATCTTCCACGACTGCCGCTATTGGGTCCTGCTCCAGCATCCCGACGGCAACGCCGCCGGCGGAAACCTCTACCCCGCGGAAATGTCGGCCGGGGCGTTGAAGGTGGTTCAGCCGGAACCCCAAACGCCGCCGGACCTGGACGCCTGGCGCGAGTTAGGGTTGGGCGCCGGCTCGGTACGGACGCGCATGAAGATGGAGTTCGACCCGAGGACGCTGGAGTTGACCGTCCGGCTGGAAGGCGACGCGCCGCAAACAGTAGCCGTGGACGAGCTGGACATCCGCGCCGGCGACCCGCCCGGCCCGTTCACGCCCGAACAGTGGCGCAGGATCGTCGCCGGCGAGGAAGTCACCGTCCGCATCGACGCCGGCGCGAAATAAGACCGCCCGTCGCCGCCCGCAACACCGCCTGTGTCACTGGTATGAGCGGCCGGCAAACGGTAAACTGGACATTAGTGGACAATCCCCGCTGACGGTTGCCTGCCTCCTACTGATGACAGCTTTGCCCTGCCAGCTTGCCTTTGTGCGGTTCGACCAGCCGGTTTGGCTGCTGTTCGCCGCGGCGGCCATCGTGCCCGTGGCGATTGCGCTTCTGCGGTCGCGGCGCGGCGGAAGAATCTCCGGACCGCGAACGGCGGTGCAGTGTGTTGCTGTGGTTCTTGTGGCAATCGCGCTTTCCCGCCCCACGGCGCCGCTGGGCGGCAGGGCGCAGAAGCCCTGGCTGATACTCCAGGACGTCTCGCCGTCGGTCACCGGACAGGATGAGCCACCCCCCTGGCCGGACGATATCCGCTCCCAGACCCGCACCTTCGGTCCGGCGTCGGCCGGCCCGCCGCGTACGGAGGCGGCGCCGGCGCTTCGGCTGGCGGTCGCCCGCGCCGAGGAGCTGGCCGGCGTGGTGATACGCACCGACGGACAGTTTCACGACGACTGGTCCCGCGCCGCCAACGCCCTGGGCGGAACCGGCCTCGGCGTCCTTATCGACCCCCTCGACTCACCGCCCGCCGACGCGAGAGTCGCCGAACTGTCAGCCCGGCGGGATAACGGAAAGGTCGCACTGCGGGCGAACGTCGTCGCCAACGCCCCCATGCGGCGGGAATTGACCGTAACCCGGACAGCCCCAGACGAGGAGACCCTGCTGAGCCGCTCGCTGCAACTGCGCCCCGGCGAGCCGGCGACGATCCGGCTGAGCGACGATCCGCCCGCCGAATCCGTCGCGCGTTACAAGGCGGAGTTGACACCCGCCGGAGCTTTCGCGGAGAACGACTCGGCCACCGCGAGCGTCCTCGGCATCAGCGGGACAGTAACCGTGATATCCGGCGAAGACGCGGCCGACCCGGCCGAACTGGCCGATCGGCTCAACCGCACCGTGGAGGTGCTGGACCCAACCGACGCCCCCGATACCCTCGACGGGTGGATGAACAGCGACGCGGTCGTGCTGATAGACCCCACGGGCACGCTGCTGTCCCGGCCGCAGCGGGCGGCACTGGCCGAAGCCGTCCGAAGCGGCACAGGACTGGTGCTCATAGGCGCGCCGCCGCACCGGAGGGCCGAGGATAGAAACGACCCGCTCAGCCGCGTGGCGGCCCTTCAGCCAGACCCATGGCAGAGGAACCCGCTGAAGGTGGCCGTCACGCTCGATATATCCGGCTCAATGGGCAAGCCGGCCGGGCAGACCCGGCGAAGCATGTTCGACTTCGCGGTCGAGGCGATGCTGGGCCTGCGGCGCCATCTGACCGAGCACGACGCCCTGGCGGTGCTGACGTTTGCCGACGAGCCGGAGGTGGTGTACGACAGCGGCGATGAGCCGCCCGACTTCGCCGAGCTTCGCCAGGCGATCGCGCCGATCCGACCGGTAGGTCCCACTTACGTCCTGCCCGCACTCGAAAGGTCGCGGGAGGTCCTTGCCGACCCCGCCGATGCGCCCGCCCGCGACGACCTGGACCGGCTGCTCATAGTCGTCAGCGACCTCTGGACCGAGGAGTTCGACACGGCCGAAATGGCCCGGTCGCTGCGCGATGCGGACATCTCGCTTGCGGTGGTTTTTGTGGCGCCCGGCGACCTGGCCGGCCCGACGGCCGCCCCGCTGGAACTGCTTGCCGAAGATATGGACGCCCCGCTGGTTGAGAGCGAACAGCTCCGCGACTTGGCGGAGATATTCGAGCGGTTCATCCGCGATTCGCGCGGACCGACTGTCCGAAGAGGCGACTTCACCCTGTCGGTCGCCGAGGGCGCGCTGGCGGCGCCGGAGTTTCCGGTCGAGCGGCTGACGGCCTATCTGCTCTGCGCCGAGCACCCGCGGGCGGATGTTCTTGCTGCGGTCGGCCCGGACCCGGTGCTTGCTCGGCGGCGGGCCGGGCTGGGCAGGTCAATCGGCTTCGCCGTCCCGCTGGAAGGCGAAGACAACGCCCACTTGGCCGACACCGAGGAGCTGACCCGACTACTGGCGGCCGCCGTGGAGCAGGCGGCCCGGCCGGCCGGGGACCCGCGGTTCGGCGGGGATGTCCGGTGGACAGACGGCCGGCTGAGAATCCGCATCGAGGCCCGCGACGCGGACGGGCCTGTGAACAACCTGGATTTGAGCTTGCAGACCGCCGCGCCGGATGAGACCGAGCCGCTGAGCACGCCAATGCGCCAGACGGGACCGGGCGTGTACGAAGGCGAGATTGACGCCCCGGCCCGGACACCCGCGGTTCATGCGGTCGCCGGGGACGGCCGAGTGGTCTGGCGGCGGGCGATAGACGAGCCGACGCCGCCGGAGTTCACCGCAATCGGCGCGAACTGGCAGAATCTACGCGAGCTTGCCGAACGCACCGGCGGCGGGCTAGTCATGGACGGACGGGTTGACCGCCACGTGCGTGAGGCGACGCAGCGGGCCAGGACGCATCTCTGGCCGTTCCTGCTGGCGGCGGCGCTGGCGCTGATGCTGGGCGAATGGACTGCCGGGCGACTGGCCGCACGCCGGCGATCGCGGTCGCGGACGGAACACATCGCCGAAGATGAACCGGCTGCCTGAGTTTGACCTGCGCCTAATCCGCCTCTGCTCGCGGTTTGGACGGCAAAACTCCTTGTCGATCACAACTGCCGCTGTATCATGACGGATGACAGCCCCGGGCGTCAGGATGTCCCGGCCGCGACAAGCGCCCCGCGCGGTCGGGAGCGCGTCGCCGGGGCGGAGCGGGGCGCTGTCGGGAGACAAGCGAAACTGTGAGTCCATACTTGTGGGTCGTGTTGGTATCGGCGGCCCTTTCATTGCTGTTTTCTGTCGCCAGTTATTCGCTGCGGGGTTTTCGACGAATCCAAATCGACGATGCGCAGTCGCACTGGCGTTACCGCCGCAGAATCGAGCTTCTGGAAAGGCACCTGCCGGCTCTGATACTGACGGCCGCGACATGGCGTGCGCTGGCCAACCTCGCGATGGTGACGGGCATGCTGTATCTATTCGACGCGATGGGCGGCGGATGGGCGCGAGCGGCCGGTGTGCTGGCGGGAACCGCCCTGCTGATGGCGGCGGTTTCGGTGGCCATCCCGCACGCATGGGCCACTTTTGCCGGCGGGCGCTTCCTGATGACGGCGGTCCCGGTCCTGGTGGCGCTGCGATACGTGCTCTGGCCGGTAATCGCCACGATGCAGGCCCTGGGCGAGCCGGTCCGCCGGCTAAGCGGCGCCGAGCAGAGTCGCGTCGAGAACGGCGAGGAGGTCCGCCAGGAGATACTCCAAGCCGCCTCGGAAGGCCGAGCCGAAGGCGCCGTCAACGCCGAAGAGGCCGAGATGATAGAGGCGGTGGTGGAGTTTTCCGAAATCCAGGCCGGTCAGATAATGACGCCCCGGACGGATGTATTCGCACTGCCGGCCGACCTGCCCTGGGAACAGGCGTGCGAAAAGGTATTCGACGCCGGACACACCCGCGTGCCGGTGTATCAGCAGGACATCGACAATATCATCGGCGTACTCTACGCAAAGGATCTGCTGCAGTACGTCCACGCCGAGCAGCCGGCGTCTGTGCGGGAGGTCATGCGCAAGCCGTTTTTCGTGCCCGAGACCATGACGCTGGACAAGCTCCTTCGCGAGTTCAAGGCCCGCAAGGTGCATCTCGCGGTGGTTCTTGACGAGTACGGCGGGACGGCCGGGCTGGTGACCATCGAGGACGTCCTGGAGGAAATCGTCGGCAACATCTCCGACGAATACGACAGACCCGAGCCGGCGCTGATGAACCGACTTGACGGACAGACCGCAGAGATTGACGGGCGGCTGCATATCGACGATTTGAACGACGCGATGCAACTGGAGATACCCGAAGACGAGGACTATGACACCGTCGCCGGCTGCGTGTTCTCTGAGCTTGGCTACATACCCGAGCCGGGCGAACAGGTAACAATAGACGGCGCCGAGTTCACCATCCTGGCCGCCGACGACCGCAGGATAACCCGCCTTCGCGTGCACCGGACAGGCGGGCAACAGGAGGAGGGCTGAGCCGCCCGCCCGCGGCGCCGGCCCCGGCGGAAATGCGACACCGCGATGCGGCAATCTGTCTGCGAACGGTCGATTACAGCGAGACCAGCCAGGTCGTCACTTTTTTCACGCGCGAACGCGGCGTCGTACGGGCGATCGCAAAGGGATCCAAGCGGACCAGAAGCAAGACCGGTGGCACGCTTGATTTGACGGCCGAGGGCGAGCTTGTTTACACCACCGGCCGGGGCGAGGGGCTTGGGACCGTTGTGGAGTTCAGCGAGACCGCCTCGCACGCCGCACTCCGTCGCAGCGCCGAGCGGCTGAACGTGGCCCTTTATATGCTGGAGATGGTTTCTATGACGCTGGCCGAGGAAGACCCCCACCCGGAGGTCTTCGAGCTTCTGCGCAATTCGCTTCGTCGCATCGGCGAGCCGGATGCACCCACCCAGGCGGTGCTGGCGTATTTCCAGTGGCGGCTGCTGAGCCGAATCGGACTGCTGGGCGAACTGGGCGCCTGCTCCGCCTTCGGCGAGCCGCTGTCGGAAACCTGCTCGAGAGAGGTTTATTTTTCCTCGCGGGCCGGCGGGATGCTGTGTTCAAGCTGCGGGGATGAATACCCTGAAAAACGCCCGGTGGAACCGAAGGCGATTGCGGGCCTGGCGGCCCTTGCCGCCGCGCGTGCCGGCCGCCGCACCCGACTGTCAGAGGCGGATGCCCTCACTGTTAACCGCCTGCTCGCCTATCACCTTACCGAGCAAATCGGCCGACGCCCGCGGATGATGAGATACGTGATCGACGGAAATTCATAACCGGTTGCAGCGCCCGATGACTACTCTATAATGATATCGGTTATGATAGGCCAAACAGGCATATAGGGAAACTCGTCATGAGAAAACACGTCTTTCGGCTCATTGCGTTCTTGCTGGCGGTCGGAGCGGCGGGATTCGCGGCCACCGGGCAGGAGTATGTATGGGACGGCGACTGGGTCGAGGCCGCCGAACCCGGCGAACCGACGCCCGAAGGGCAGATAGCACTTATTCGCCTCCAGCTCGACCAGGGCGAATACCGCGAGGCGGCCAGGACCGCCGATAGGTTCATAGAAGCGTATCCCAACCATGAGAACACCGAAATGGTGATGGACCTGGCCGGTCAGGCCGAGATTCGCCGAGGCCGCTATTACAAGGCCTACGAGTGGTACGAGCGTCAGCTCACCGCCTATCCCGGCGGCCCGCTGGCCCGCAGGGCGTTGCACCGCAAATACGAAATCGCCGAGGCCTTCCTCGAGGGCGAGAAGCGTGTGGTGCTGGGATTTATCCCGGTCTCGGCGGTCGAAGACGGGCTTAGGATACTCGACGACATCGCCGCCCGGGAACCCGGCTCGGATATAGCCGAAAAGGCCCTGCTGCGGATAGCCGAGCATCACTATGAGCAGCAGCAATACGAGCGGGCCGTCGATGCCTATGACCGTTATGCGGACATGTTCCCGCAAGGCGAACGGGTCGCACATGCCCTGCTGCAGGCCGCCCGGACGACCCGCGAGATGTATCTTGGCCCGGATTTCGACGACACGCCGCTGGTGGAGGCGCGGCACCGATTCAGCCACTTTGCCGAGCGATTCCCCCGCCAGGCCGAGGAACGCAATATCGCCGAGACAATCAGGCGGATAGACTCCGAGCGTGCCGAGAAGGACTTTGAGACGGCCGAGTTCTACCGACGGACCGGGCGCGACGACGCGGCGGAGTTTTATTACCGCCAGGTCGTGCGGCGCTATGGGCAGACCGACTGGGCCGAGTATGCCGCACAACGGCTGGAATGGTCCGACCGGCAGGTCGAGCAGGAAACAGGACAGGAACGGCAATGAACCGCATAATCAACACAGGAACGTGTTTGACGCTGCTGGCGGTCGTTCTGGCGTCGGCCGGCTGCGCCGACGACCCTACCGTCGGCTACAGCTTCTCGCCCGGCTATCCCGACGATGTCCGCACCGTCGCGGTACCCATCTGGGATGTCGGGCCGGATGTGTACCGCCGGGAGCTTGAGTTCCGTCTGACCGAGGCACTGGTCAAGCGTATTGAACTGGATACCCCGTACAGGGTCGCCGACAGGGCCGAAGCCGACACGGTGCTCACCGGCACGATCGAGCGCGTGTCGCAGCGGGTGCTCGCATCGCACCCTGATACCGGCCTGCCCCGCGAAATGGAGGCGACAATGACGGTGTCGTACACCTGGAGCGATCTCCGCACCGGCGAGATTCGCGCAAGCCAGTCGAACGTTCGCGTCGCCGACACGTATATCCCCCACGAGCCGCTGTCGGACGACTTTTTCGTCGGCAGCGAGGACGTAATCGATCGACTCGCCCGCCGCATCGTCGAACAGATGGAAGCCGACTGGTAATCGCGGCACCGGGAGCCGGACCGAACGGTTGAGTGGGTAACTCTTGGTCCTGCCGGGCGACTCGGATATCATGAATCAGTGGATCCGGCACAGCGCCTTACCACGCCGGGCTTGAATCGCAATGACCGACGATCAACAGAAACCGTCTCAGGATCCCAACCGCAAGCAAGGACCGCCCCAGATGCCCCCGCCCCGCTTCGGGCGTTCCATGATGGGCTGGGCGATTATCATCGGTGTGGCGGTGCTGCTTTTCATGTTCCTGGTCCGAGGACTTGACGACCGCACGCAGATCACCCCGAGCGACTTCTGGACGGCCCTGGAAGATGGTCAGCTCAAGGGCGGTTCCGTGCTGATAATTCAGGAAACCCGTATCGAAGGCGAGATGGAGCCGAACGCGCCCGTACTGGAAGCCGACGATTCGCCAAGGTTCTATGTCTCGTACAACTACGAGGCCGAAAGCAATTTCGATCAGCGCCTCCGGGAGGCCCTGGATGCCCACGGAAAAGGCGTCCGCTACCGGTACGAACTCACCGGCTGGTGGGCCGGCGTACTCCCCCACCTGTTGATAATGACGGCCGTGTTCCTGCTGATATGGTTCATGCTGTTTAGGCGTATAGGCGCAGGCGCCGGCGGCGGGGGCTTTTTGGGCAACTTCGGCCGCTCGCGACACCGCCTTGTGACCAAGGAGCAGTCGCGTGTGACATTCGACGACGTGGCCGGTGTCTCCGAGGCCAAGGACGAGGTCACCGAGCTGATCGAGTTCCTTAAGGACCCGCGCAAGTTCCAGCGGCTCGGTGGCCGAGTCCCCAGGGGCGTGCTGCTTCTCGGACCGCCCGGCTGCGGTAAGACACTGCTGGCCAAGGCCATCGCAGGTGAAGCGGAAGTCCCGTTCTTCTCCATCAGCGGAAGCGACTTCGTGGAGATGTTCGTGGGCGTCGGCGCAAGCCGGGTCCGCGACCTGTTCAAGCAGGCCAAGGACAACGCCCCGTGCATTATCTTCCTGGATGAAATAGACGCCGTCGGTCGGCGGCGCGGCATGGGCGTAAGCAGCGGCGGGCACGACGAGCGGGAACAGACACTCAACGCCATCCTGGTCGAGATGGACGGTATGGACTCATCCGACCAGGTCATTGTCATCGCCGCGACCAACCGCCAGGACGTCCTGGACCCGGCGCTGACCCGGCCCGGGCGCTTTGATCGTCAGATACAGGTACCCCTGCCGGACCTGGAGGGTCGGTACCACATACTCAAGATATACGCCGAGAAGGTCAAATGCGGGCCTGACGTGGACCTTAGGAAAATAGCCCGCGGCACGCCCATGTTCAGCGGAGCGGACCTGGCCGCGCTGGTCAACGAGGCGGCCATCTCCGCGACCATGGCAAGGAAGGACTATATTGAGCAGACGGACCTCGAAGATGCGCGCGACAAGGTCCGCTGGGGCCGAGCGCGAAAGAGCCGGGTAATTGACGAGCAGGAAAAGCAGACCACCGCCTATCACGAGGCGGGCCACGCCCTCGTGCAGGTGCTCACTCCGGACGCTGACCCGCTGCACAAGGTATCCATCATCCCCCGCGGCCCGGCCGGCGGAGCCACCTTCTCGCTGCCCGAAAAGGACCGGTACCTCTACACTCGCCGCTACTGCGAGGCGCTGTTGACGGTTCTGCTGGGCGGACGTGTGGCCGAGGAGATGCTCTGCGACGACATCTCCAGCGGTGCCTCCAACGATATCCACCAGGCCACCGAGATAGCACGCAAGATGGTGCTCGACTGGGGCATGAGTGAGCGGCTCGGACACGTCCACTACAACAGTTCCGACGAGCAGCCGGGATTCGCCGGCATGGATTTCGGCAAAAAGGAATACTCCGAGAAGACCGCCGAGGTTATCGACGAGGAAATACGGAACTTCATAGACACCGGCTATAAGACCAGCCGGAAACTGGCGGAAACCCACCGCCAGCAACTGCAGAACCTCGCCGATGCGCTGCTTAAGTACGAGACGCTCAGCGCCGACGATGTCAAGCGGATCATCGAAGGACAGACCCTCGAAAAGCCCACCGTCGGCGAGCTTCTGGAAAAAGAACACGCTAAGGCCAGGCCGAAACAGCCCCCCGCCGACGACACGCCCCCCGAAACCGAGGCCGGCGGAGCACTGCCTGAACCCGGCTAGCCCGGCCGCGAATTCACTGGCGCGTTTGCACAACAACGACCGACATCGTAAAGGCGCGGTCCGCAAAGCCAGACGCGTTGTCCTGTTCGGCAACCCCGCAAGCGCCCGACTCCGGCGGCCCGTTGAACCGCGACCGGAAATCACCGCCTCGTGCAGCCCTCGCAAGGACTCACTCAGAAAGGCCGCAGGCGCTCCTGTGGCGAGCGGCACCCACGCAGCGTCCGGTCTATCATCCGGCACCGCATCTCAGCCAGCAGCGAGGCCGAGTCGCCGTCAGCCGCGCGGTTGACCTTCTCATGCGGGTCGGACCGGAGGTCATAGAGCACCTCGTGGTTGCCCGGCGCGTAGTGAATGTATTTGGCGTAATCCGTGCGCACCATCGCCATGCCCGGGCCGTTGTAGGCGTAAACATCCTCTCGCACTTCGACCGGGCCGCCTGAAAGCAACGGCTCGGCAAGAGAGCGACCGGCCATGTTTGAAGGCGGCCTTGAGCCGGACATCTCAAGCGTCGTCGGCAGCAGGTCCACCAGCTCTACCAGCCCGTCAACTCGCCGGCCGGCGGTTCCCAGCCCCTCCGGCCAGTGCATTATCAGCGGCACGTGCATTACCTCGTCGTAGAAGTGCGGGGCTTTGTGGGTCAGCGAGTGATCCCCGCACATGTCGCCGTGGTCGGACGTGAAGACTATCAGCGTGTCGTCAAGTGCGTCGTTTTCGCGGAGGAAATCCAGCAGCATGCCGACGGCTAGGTCCAGCTCCGTGACCATCGCGTAGAAATAGCGCCGATACTCAATAAAGTCTTGCCGCGACCAGCTTCTTCGGCTCTTGAGCATGTTAGCCAGCGGCGGGGGTTTATCGTCGCCCTCGCCATCGGCCAAACGCGACGGCGGAATCTCTGCGCCTTCGTAGTACGCAAACGACTCAGCGGTCGGGTTCAGCGGCGGATGGGGGTGGTGGAAGCCCAGGTGCATGAACTGACCGGAACCCAGCCGACTGATGTAAGGCGACTTCAGGTGTGTGCATGCCGCCTGCACCACCCACGCGCAATGACTGGCCTGCAACGGCGCATCCAGCGGCCCGCCACGTTTCTCGGCCCGTCGGGGGTCGGTCGTGCGGAACGTGCGGAAATCCGCCGCGTGTTCCGGGTACCGCTCGCGCAGCCAGGCCCGCCAGGCATCCTGGTAGGCGCCGCGCTCCTCGGAGAGCCGGAAAAAGTCGAACCCGTAGGTATGGCTTGGGTGGGCGTCGAGATCGAAGTCCTCGTGCGGCTGAAGGTGCAGCTTGCCGATCTGCGATGTCTGGTAGCCGGCGGCCTTGAAGCAGCGCGAGGCGATCGGCTGAAAATCCGGACGAAGGCAGAAGCCGTTCTCGGTAACGCCCGTCTGCTGCGGGTACAGCCCGGTCATGAAGCTGGCCCGGCTGGGCATGCAGACCGGGTTCTGGGCGTAGCAGCCCGTGAAGTCAACGCCCCCGGCGATGAGCGTATCGAGGTTGGGCGTGTGGATATTCGCGCTGCCGTGCGCAGCGATGCAGTCGTAACGCATGTGGTCGGTGGTTATCCACAACACGCGAGCGGGAACTGGCGGTTTCTGAGGCATGGCTTTATCTCCTGATTGGTCACAGTCCGCAATCGGCCGCGAACGCCGCAACGCCGCCGGCCTCCGGTCGCCAAAACCGCCTTCGGCCGCGTCTTGCGAAGACTGAAAAGCCGCTCCCGGCAACCTCCGGACCGGAAGGAGTATAACACCTGCGGCTGACCGGGGAGAGTTCAGCTTCGTATTCAGTGCCAATTGTT
Organism: Phycisphaerae bacterium; assembly: GCA_003551645.1. Lineage (GTDB taxonomy): Bacteria > Planctomycetota > Phycisphaerae > SM23-33 > SM23-33 > PUND01. Next base: position 15,529 of record PUND01000045.1, read on the forward strand.
AACCAGTGCCGGGCCGTCTGAAATCGGCCGGCTGGCCATTGTAATCCACTTACGACGAATTACTGCGATTGAGCACAGAACGGAAGGCATACTTCCGGGAGAGTGGCCGGCCCGCAAGAGGAGTGTTGCGGATCCAGGTCGGCGGTGAGCAATTTTGGCGAATACGTGCGGTCTTCCCGCCGGAGCGTTCTATCTCCGTAATGCGATTTGTTTTTACACCCCCTCTGGTGTATTTATGGAGTCGATGGCGGCGACTCTTGCGGAAATTCTGAACTCTCGTAGCACCGGCCGCGCGGTCGTCATGGGCGTGCTGAACGTAACCCCGGACAGTTTCTCCGACGGCGGGCAGTTCCCTGACGCCCGGACCGCTGTCGCCCACGCCGAAAGGATGCTGGCCGCCGGCGCCGACGCGATCGACATCGGAGCCGAGTCCACCCGGCCGGGTTCGCAGCGCGTGGCAGCAACCGACCAGATTGAGCGCCTGCGGGAGGTTCTGCCGGCGGTGGCGCGGACCGGCACGGTCGTAAGCATCGACACCACAAGCTCCGAGGTGGCCGAGTTCGCCCTCGACGCCGGCGCGGCCATGGTCAACGACGTTTCCGCCGGCCGAGACGACGACCTGCTCCTGCCGCTTGTCGCCGAGCGTGGCGCCGCGGTGGTGCTGATGCACATGCTCGGCGAGCCGAGCAACATGCAGCGGAACCCGGCATATGATGATGTGGTTGTAGAGGTGTGCGGTTTTCTTCGGCAGCGGCTGGCCGCGGCGGTCGCAGCCGGAGTGGATGCCGACCGCGTTATACTGGACGTCGGCATCGGCTTCGGCAAGCTGCTGGAGCACAACCTTGCCCTGCTGGCGAATCTTCACGATGTGTTCGCCCTCGGCCGGTGCGTGCTGGTCGGCCCGTCGCGAAAGCGGTTTATCGGCGAACTGACAGGCCAGACCGATCCACGGATGCGCCTGCCCGGTACGCTCGCGGCAGTGCTGGCCGCTCGAGCAGCCGGCGCGACCATTTTCCGCGTGCATGATGTGGCGGAAACCGTACAGGCGCTGACGGTCGCGGACGCAATAGCCGAAAAGGGGCGTCGCGACGGTTGAGCTTCAGCCGGCCGGTGCGATATGACGATGACAGACATGGAACTGCGCGATTAAGGCCCGCCTGCGCGCACGGGTACAGCCGATGGAACAGCTCATAAGAACCATACAGACCTACTGGCACCGGGTCGCCACCTACAACCCCGGAGTGGTGATCGTTGAGCTTCTGCTGATCGGCCTGGTGGTCTGGTGGGTGATGCGGTTTCTGCGGGGCACCAGAGGCGCCCGCCTGATAAAGGGCGTCGCTGTCCTGCTGATTACCGTTTACCTGGTCATCCGCCTGCTCCCGGAGCAATTCGGATGGGACCGTATCGAGTTTCTGTACCGGCACTTCCTGCTTTTCGCCTTCGTCGCCGGGGTGGTGGCATTCCAGCCGGAGCTGCGGCGGGCGCTGATACAGATAGGCCAGGCGCGGCTTTTCCGCTCCACTGGAACGGATGTGGAGCAGAAGATCGAGGCGCTGGTCACCAGCGCCGGGTACCTTTCTCGCAATAAGATAGGCGCTGTGGTGGCCATCGAGAGGACGGTGCAGCTTGGCATGCTGGTCGAATCGGGCACCGTGCTCGACGCCGAGCTTTCCGCGCCGCTTCTGAACACGATCTTCTATCCCGGCACGGCCTTGCATGACATGGGGGTCATAGTCCGCGACGACCGGCTCGCCTCCGCGGGCTGTCAGTTCCCTCTGGCTGAGAGTGAAGAGGTGGACGCATCCCTCGGCACCCGGCACAGGGCGGCGCTGGGACTGGCCAAGGAGACCGACGCGGTGATACTCGTGGTCAGCGAGGAAACCGGCCGGATCTCGCTGGCGCATGAGGGACAGCTTTTTTACCTCGGACTCGAACAGGAGACGTTGCGGGCAATGCTGCTCAGCTTGCTGGCGCCGCCGAGCGTGCAGCGACGGATCAAGAAGGAAAAACAGCAGGAGCCCCAGTCGGACTAGACCGCTATGGCACTTTCGAAGTACGGCAATGACGACCAGAAGGACCAGTCCCGGCGGTACATCCGGCCGCTGCGGACGTTCCTGTGGGTTGCGCTTATCAGCTTGCTTATCTGGGTTTACGCCGACATGGAGTTCACCGAGACCCAGGAGTTTCGCGTCACGCTCCGTCTGAACGCCGACGCCGCCCCCGATCTGGTGCTGACGCCGCCCACGGAGTACAGCGTGGAGTTCGCAGTCCGCGGCAACCGCCACAGCATAGACCGTCTGAAGATGGCCCTGCAGCAGAGGAATTTCGCCATCTCCCACGACGTATCCGGCCAGGCCGCCATACCGACATTCACCTTGTCGCTGGCTGATGCGCTTTACGAGGCGCTGGACCTGACCCGAAAGGGTCTAAGCATCGTCTCGGCCGCGCCGCAGACCGTCACAATCCATACCGACGAAATGACCACGGTCCGGGATGTGCCCATAGAGTTCAGTTACACCGGAGGCAGGGTCCGCAACGTAGAGGTCAACCCGTCTTCGACCGACATACGTGTCGCCGCCGGCAAATGGCAACAGGTGCTGCAAGACCTGGAGGCGCGGGACCGGGAGCCGGTCCTACGGACCCGCCAGGTGGATCTGCGACAGTTGGAAGATGACAGTATCTCCGTCCCGGTTCTGGGGACAATCAACGGCACAGACGTATCGCCTGAGGCGGAAACCGTTCGCGTGAGCTTTGAGATAGTCCAGATCAAGGAAACCCACGACTTCGAGGTGCCCGTACAGGTTCTCAGCCCGCCCGCCTGGAGCCACGACGGAACCTGGGAAGATTATGTGCTCGAGCGCAGAGACCCGGTCGAATGGCGCAAGACCATCACTATCGCCGGCCCGCGGGAACATCTGGACGTCCTCCGCCAGCGCCCTCGGGACGTGCAGGCCTACATCACCCTCACCGAGGAGGACAAACGCCCCATAGACAGTTGGGACAGGCGAGAGGTCACCATCCGCCTGCCGGCGGAACTGGACATGGAGGTGGTCGGGCCTGCACCCACCGTGTGGTTCCGCCTGATTAGACACCACCGTGCGGTTCCGTCTGATTAGACACCCCGAACCGAACCGGCGCCTTGGCGTGGCCCTTCGGCGGCATATGCCGGCGCAGGCGAACCAGGGCAAACGTTGCTTGTTCGCTCGGGCTGCAATCCGCCCCATCCTCCGACTGCGGCCGCCCCCGCCCAACGCCTCTTGCAGCATTTGCGTGGCCGGTCTATACTCGCACATCGCGGCATGTCGCCATGGAGCACACAGATATGAACGAATACTACGGTAAACTGGTAGCCCCGGATGATGCGAAGTTCGCGGTCCTCATCAGCCGGTTCAACGAGTTCGTCACACGGCGCCTGCTGGACGGCTGTCTGGACGAGCTACGTCGCATGGGCGTCGGCGACGGAGCCGTCGATGTCGTCTGGTCGCCCGGCAGCTTCGAGATACCCGTGCTGGCGTCGCGACTGGCCGGCGGCGGCGAGTACGACGCGGTCATCTGTCTCGGCGCGGTCATACGCGGCGGCACGGAGCATCACCGTTACGTCGCGGCCGAGGCCACCAAGGGCATCGCCCAGACGGCCATGGCGACCGGCGTGCCGTGTCTGCTGGGCGTTTTGACCTGCGACACCATCGAGCAGGCGGTCGAGCGGGCCGGCGCCAAGAGCGGCAACAAGGGAGCCGACGCGGCGCGGTCGGCCGTCGAGACAGTAAACCTGATCCGCCGGCTGCCCGGCGGCGGAAAGTAGCGGACAGACGCCCGTGAGACTGCACCACAAGGCGAGGCGCCTGGCGCTTCAGGGACTCTGCTGCCTCGATGTACAGGGCCCGCGATCGACGGACCTGGTCGAGCGGTTCATCGACGATTCCGACGACCCCCTGCACATAACGCACAGCGCGAAGCAGCTCCTGCGCGCCGTGTTCGCCGGACGCGACACCTGCGACGCCATACTCGGCCGGCACGCCCACAACTGGGACATCCGCCGCCTGGCCGTGGTGGACAGGAACATACTCCGCCTGGCGGCGCACGAGCTGCAAAGCGGCGACGCCCCGCCCGCGGTGGTCATCACCGAGGCGCTTCGGCTGGCGAAGGAGTTCTCGACGGCCGAAAGCCCCCGATTCATCAACGGCATCCTCGACGCCGTCGCACGCGAACTCAGAGACGATGACGCTGGCAAGAAATCCTGATTGTTGGCAGGGATTCAGGGGATACAGGGGATGAGAAGAAAGATTCATTGTGTGGCAAGGCAAGCCGCCGACACGTGTCCCGTATGGTTGAAAGGCACAGTCGAGGTTATTGCCGATGCGTTCGACGGAAAGCGGAGACAGGGCAGCCAAAAAGTCCTCCCAATAAATGCTTCTGCTGTTATCCTATGCACTCCCTGCATCCCTGCCGATCTTTAGATCGAGGCGGGAAATTACGCAACACAATGATATCTAAACACTTCGAGGTGACACATGGGGCTAGGTGTGCACGAGGAGCTGACCAGGGCGATCATCGGCTGTGCCTTCCGCGTGCAGAACACGCTTGGCTGTGGCTTCCTCGAGAAGGTCTATGAGAACGCCTTGGCGTTCGAGCTTGAGCAAAAGAACCTCAAAGTCCAAAGACAGGTGCCGCTGAGAGTCCACTATGAAGGCGTGCTGGTCGGCGAGTACGTGGCGGACATCGTCGTGGGCCGAGCTGTGCTCGTGGAGATAAAAGCGGTAGAGAAAAACGCTGGGATTCACGAGGCACAGGTTCTGAATTACCTCAAGGCCACCGGGCTGACGGTGGGGCTGCTGCTGAATTTCGGCAGACCTCGGCTGCACTACCGACGCCTGACACTGCGACACGACGGTCGAGAAGCTCAGTAAAGCGGGGATGCATGGGATGTATTTTTCGCAAAAGCGATAGATACCTGCATTTGCCGCGATTACTCAGCGAAACTGATGCGCTTCGCCATATGTGCCGGGCGGGGTAACGGACGCTGGCTGTCGAAAAACCTCCCCAAAAAGTTGCCTCTGCCGCTATCCCGGGGTATCCTCTGTATCTCTGCTGATTTTCCGCCGGGTCGTTCAGGTTAGGCATAGCTGCATTGGGATTCTGGGGACAAGAGCCGTGTTTTGCTTGTTGGTTTTTTCTGTCCCGGCAATCCAACGTCGCCGGAAGTGCCCCCGGCCGGTGACGCATGCGGAACGGCCGAAAAACCTCTCCACAAAAATGCTTCTGCTGTTATCCTGTGCATCCCCTGTATCCCTGCTGATTTCTAAGGAATATCTATGGCGTTGTTCAGGAAGACTATCGATAAGGTAGCCGGCGGGCTGGCCCGGACGCGGCAGCGGCTGGTCGGCGGGCTGCGGTCGCTGCTTACCGGGCGTCGGCTTGACGAGGACGTCCTGGAGGAGCTGGAGGCGATGCTCATCCAGGCCGACGTCGGCGTCGCCACCGCGCGGCGGATATGCGACGACCTCCGGGCCGCCTACGAACAGAAGCGTATCGAACGGGGCGAGGACGCCCTGGAATTCGTCAAGACCGAGCTGAAGCAGCTCTGGCCGGAGTGCGACCGCGGCGTGCACTTCGCCGACACGCCGCCGACGGTCATCCTTGTCGCCGGCGTAAACGGCACCGGCAAGACCACCTCGGTCGCGAAGCTGGCCCACCTGTTCAAGAGTGAGGGCAAGAAGGTCGTCCTGGCCGCCGGCGACACTTTCCGCGCCGCGGCCGTGGAGCAGTTGACCATCTGGGCCGAGCGGATCGGCGTGGATATCATCAAGGCCTCCGGCGGCGACCCGGCCGCGGTGGTCTTCGACGCCTGCGACGCGGCCGTCGCCCGCGGCGCGGATGTGCTGCTGGTGGATACCGCCGGGCGGCTGCACACCCAGGAAAACCTCATGAAGGAGCTGGAGAAGGTCCGCAAGGTCGTCTCGCGCAAGCTACCCGGCGCACCGCACGAGGTGCTGCTGGTCCTGGACGCCACCACCGGACAGAACGCCGTCAGCCAGGCCCAGCGGTTCGCCGACGCCATCGACGTGACCGGCATCTTCCTCGCCAAGCTCGACGGCACCGCCAAGGGCGGCATCGTCGTCGCCATCCGCGGCGAGGTCAATCTGCCGGTGAAGTTCATCGGCATAGGCGAGGGCTACGACGACGTGGCGCCGTTCGACCCCGATGCGTTCGTCGAGGCGCTGTTCGTGTAGGACTGTATCTTCTTCACGATACCGTCCAATAGCACTTTACAGCCGTGCCATAAGCGGGTACTTTGCCGGCGGGTGAATGGGATCGACCCGGGCCGTAAGGGCAAGAACCATAAACCTCGTTGCACACAAGGAGACAGATCGTGACCGAAACACCGCAACAGCCACAGCCCCAGCAGACGATGCAGCCGCCGCAGGCCGGCGCGGCCGGGGGCATGGAGCCACACCGGGGAACGGTAGTGCTCGTGCTCGGAATCCTGGGACTGGTCATGTGCGTCATCCTGGGCATCATCGCCTGGGTCATGGGCAACGGCGACCTGCGGAAGATGGACGCCGGGCAGATGGACCCCTCCGGGCGAGGACTTACCAACGCAGGACGCATCTGCGGGATGATCAGCGTGATACTGGCCCTTGTAGGTATCGCATTCGGGATCCTTATGATGATCATCGGATTGGGAATTACCGGGATCGCATAGCCCGACCCGGCGGCGTTCAAGCTGCATCGACCGTGCCGCACCATTAGGGTATTCCGGTGCTACTTAAGCGTGTCTGAGTGTGGCTGCCGCCGGTATGAAGCGTGCCGGACGGTTGGTGCTACGCACCGGCCGAGGAAGGTGGCATTATGGACCAGTGGTATGCACTCGTTGGCGGGAGCCAGTACGGGCCTGTGCCTCTGGAAACACTGCGCCAGTGGCTTCAAGAGGGGCGGATGACCTCTCAGGACCATGTGTGGTCGCCTGGGATGGCCAACTGGCTCCCGGCGCGCGATGTGCCGGAACTGGCGGCAGCGGCGAACCTGCCGACGTCGTATTCGCCGTCTATGCAGCCGCACCGGGGAACGGTGGTGCTGGTCCTGGGAATCCTCGGGCTGGCGATGTGCTTTATTCTGGGGATCGTCGCCTGGGTGATGGGCAACAATGACCTTCGCGAAATAGACAATGGGCAGATGGACCCTTCGGGCCGCGGGCTGACCCAGGCCGGACGCATCTGCGGTATGATCAGCGTGATACTGAACACCGTGATTATCGGCGCCTGGATCCTGATGATGATCATCATGATGATCATCGGCCTAATGGCCACCGCGACGGCGTAGCCCGGCCCGGCCGTTTTTGGGCCTCATAGACCGTGCCGAACCGTTAGGGCGTCTCCGGTGTGTCGCTGCTGCAGTATCTGTCTTCCGCCGATATGGGCGGGCCGGACGGTTGGTGCTGCGCAGCTGCCGAGAGAGGCGGACATTATGGACCAATGGTATGCCAGCATAGGCGGCCAGAAGCAGGGGCCTGTACCTTTTGACACGCTCAGACAGTGGGTCTACGAAGGTCATGTTACCGAGGGCGACTCTGTCTGGTCGCCGGATATGCCGAACTGGATGCCCGCCGGACTGGTTCCGGGGCTGTTTACAATCCCCGGCGCCTCGCGGTCGGTCAGGATGCGCCCACACCGCGGTTCGGTCGTGCTGGTGTTGGGCATACTGGGCCTGACGTTATGCGTTGTCTTTGGTATCGTCGCCTGGGTGATGGGCAACAAAGACCTTGACGCCATGCGCCGTGGGAAGATGGACCCTTCCGGCCGCGGGCTGACCCAGGCCGGACGCATCTGCGGGATAATAAGCTTGGTATGGACCTTTTTCGGGTTCTGGATCCTCTTTGGTCTTTCCCGCGGTATGTGAGCTGGCAGTGCCCAGGTGGCGGTGGTCGGAAGGAGAGCCGGTACGACCGTCCTTGTACGTGCGGTATTGATGGGAGTCGGACTCATGGACCAGTGGTATGCGTTTGTTGGCGGGAGCCAGTACGGGCCTGTGCCTCTGGAAACACTGCGCCAATGGCTTCAAGAGGGGCGGATTACCGCTCAGCATCTTGTGTGGTCGCCCGGGATGTCCAACTGGCTTCCCGCGCGCGATGTGCCGGAACTGGCGGCAGCGGCGAACCTGCCGACTTCGTATTCGCCGTCTATGCAGCCGCACCGGGGAACGGTGGTGCTGGTCCTGGGAATCCTCGGGCTGCTGTTGTGCTTTATTCTGGGGATCGTCGCCTGGGTGATGGGCAACGATGACCTTCGCGAAATGCGCCTTGGTACGATGGATCCCTCCGGCCGCGGGCTGACCCAGGCAGGGCGCATATGCGGTATGATCAGCGTGATCATTGCCATCGTCGGTTTCACAGTGTCCGCACTGATGAACATATGATTCAGCGTAGCGACCGGGGGTTGCCCCGGCAGACCGACAGAAGACGGGAGTCGCCAGACATGGAGCAGTGGTACGCCCACGTGGCGGGTCGTCAGTACGGGCCTGTGGATCGCGAGACGCTCCAGAGGTGGATTCGCGAGGGTCGCATCGGCACGAACGACCTTGTCTGGTCGCCGGGCATGGAGCAGTGGTCGCCGGCCGGGTCGGTGCCGGGCCTGGTGGAAGCGGATGTGCCGGCCCCACCGATTCTCAGCCCGCATCGGGGCATAGCCGTGCTGGTGCTGGGGCTGGCCGGAATGGTGGCGTTCTGCTTTGTACCGGGCATCATCGCGTGGGTGATGGGCAGCAACGACCTGCGGGAAATGGACGCCGGACGCATGGACCCCGCCGGGCGGTCGCTTACACAGGCCGGACGCATCTGCGGCATCATCACAGCGTGCATACAACTGGGCACGATACTGCTCTACGTGCTGATGTTCGCAGGGGTGGCGCTGCTGGACGCTTTCAGTTAAGATGTGGCGACAATGCGGCTTCGTATGGCGAAAGTCCGCCGCAGACCCGACTGGCCCCTGTGGGCGGTGGCTATAGTGTCGGCGTGGCTGGCCCTGGTGGCCGGTGCGGTCCTTCTGATTCGGTACACCGGCACGGCCGTGGAGTTGTGCATTTTCAGGCGCCTTACCGGCCTGCCCTGCCCGACCTGCGGAGCCACGCGCGGCGTGCTGGAACTGCTGGCGGCCAGACCGGTCTCGGCCTGGCTGCACAATCCGCTTCTGTTTACCGTCCTGGGCTTATGGATGGTCCTGGTGGGGGTGCGGATTCTGACCGGGCGTTCGCCGCGGCTGAATCTGACCCGGCCGCAGAAGGCCCTGGCGTGGGCGGCGGTCGCGGCCGCCGTGGCGGCAAACTGGCTGTACCTTATCCTCCATGTGGGGTAAGATATTGAACGCGGGCGCTTTTTAAAGAGGGCGGCTGCCACATCCGGGAAAGGTGCGGCGAATGCAGCAATGGTACGCCTATGTTGGCGGGGTCAGGTACGGGCCTGTTCCGTGGGAGACCCTGCAAAGCTGGGCCGCGGAGGGTCGGCTGAAAGCTCAGGACTTTGTCTGGACCGCCGGGATGGGTGACTGGGCCGGGGCGCTGACCATACCCGGCCTCCTGCCTCGCGTGAGCCGCGGCGGTGGCGGCGGCGTGCCCTACCCCGCCGCAAACGTGCGGGCACGGCCCGGCACCGGCGGGCATACCCGCAACGGCAAACTCACCGCCCGCGGCCGAAGACGGCTCTCCGGACGCTGGGGGCTGCCGATCGCCTTCTGCCTGCTGCTGTTTCTGATAGACTTTGCCGTCAGCAATGTTCCATGGATAGGGGGCTTAATCAGTTTGGCGCTCGCCGGCCCGTTCGCATTCGGCTCGGCGCTGTTTTTCCTGGTGTTCAGCCGAGGCGGCCACGGCGACCTGGGTATGATGTTCTCGGGTTTCAGACGTTTCGGCACGGCGATAGGGGCTTACATGTGGATGTTCCTGCTTCTGCTTCTGTGGGGGCTTTCGGGTGGCGCGATCGGCGCGGCCGTCGGCGGGGTGACGGGGCTGGCGGTTCGGGCCATTGCCGGCGTGCAGTGGTCGTTGGAGTACTGGCTGTGGATCAGCGGAGGGCTGGGGGCGGCGGTAATGTACACCTACGGGGCGATGTCCTACTCGCAGACGTTCTACATACTCTGCGACCATCCCCACTGCGGGGCGATCGAGGCGGTCTCGGACAGCCGGGACCTGATGATAGGCCACAAGGCCAAGCTCTTCTGGCTGCATGCCCGCTTCGCCGGCTGGATGGCGCTTTCGGTGTTCACGCTGTTCATCGGCATGTTGTGGTTGATCCCCTACATGTACACCGCCCTGGCGTGTTTTTACGACGATTTGCAGCGGCCGGCCGATCCCGGCCCCGCCCCGCAGCCGCAGGCAAACACGCAACCGGCGCCGAACCCCGCCCAGGCCACTGTGCCCTCGCCGTCCGGGCTGACAGATGTGCAGGCCGCCGACAAGCCGAGCGATTCTTCCTCGCCTTCCGAGCGTCGGATGCCGCCGGACCCGGACTCATGGTTCTACATCGAGGATGAGGGCGTTCGCGGACCGGTGGATAAGTGGACGCTCAGGCGGGATATCAAGGCCGGCCAAGTGTCTGAGGAGGCACTGGTATGGCAGCCCGGCCGGGCAATCTGGCGTTGCGCCGCCAGGGTGGACGAACTCTCACCCATCCGTACCCGCAGGTCCCCGGAGCTTGCATTGCCGCACGACCGGGACACCGGAACCGGCGGGGCAACGCCCAACGCCGACATCATCCGAGCGGCACAGGACGCCCTCGAGGGAAGCTGGGCGAGGTCCGCGGTGTTCTGTGCGGGAGTTATCCTGGTGTTGACGACGCTGGCCATGTTTGGCCACGTGGGCGGCCTTCCGCTGGCGTTCCTGGTCGCAGGGCAATTTTGCTTCGCCGCGGCTCTGTTCTTCCTGACGCTGGTCCGTCGGGGCAAGGCCCGCGTCGGCATGCTTTCGGCGGGGTTCCGGCGCCCGATTCGCGCATTTGCCAGTTACCTGGGTGTCCTTCTGGTCCTGTTGCCTTACGCCGTCGGCGGCTGGATTATCGGCATGGTCCTTGGCGTGGCCGCGGGCGGCTTGTGGGCTGTGGCACGGGGGACATTCGACGTGATGGCCACCTCCTGGCTGTGGGGAGGCGTTGTGTGCGCCTCCGGCTTCGGGGTTCTGGCGTGGGTCAGCTACTGCCAGACTCCTTTCATAATGGTGGACCATCCGGACCGTTCCGTCTTCCAGGCGCTGAAAACCAGTGCCGATATGATGAACGGCCGGCGCGGCAAGTACGTTCGACTGTGTCTGTATTTCCTAGTGTGGTTCGTGCCGGTGGTGCTTTCGCTGGGGGTCGCCAGTCTGTGGATGTTCCCGCTTATGGGCGCATCGGCGGCGGCCTTTTATGACGACCTCCGACCGCCTCCGGTGGCATCGGAAAAAGAGCAGCCGAACCTGGCCGAAACGGAAAAAGACCCGGACGCCGGCTCGGACGCCGGATGGATGTTGCCGGATTTGTCAAATATCGCCCGTCGGAGGCGCGGCGATTCCCGGCCGGGTGCTTCGACGATCGCCGGGCCGTGATATAATCGCCCCCGATGCGGCGTAAGTTCGACATAGTGGTCATCGGCGGCGGCCATGCCGGCGTGGAGGCGGCGCGGGCGGCCGCGCGCATGGGGGCGGCTACAGCCCTGGTAACGCTCGCGCCGGAAACCATAGCCAGGATGGCCTGCAACCCCGCCGTCGGGGGTGTCGGCAAGGGGCAGATCGTCCGCGAAATTGACGCCCTCGGCGGGTTGATGGGCCTTGCCGCCGACGCCACGGCCATTCAATTCCGCATGCTCAACCGCTCCAAAGGCCCGGCCGTCTGGGGACCGCGCTGCCAGAGCGACCGCCACGCCTACAGCGCCTGGGTGAGGAAGGCCCTGGCCGATGAGCCGAATCTGACCATCGTCGCCGCCGAGGCGACCGAGCTTCTGACAGAGAACGGGCGGATTGTCGGCGTCCGAGTGGAAACCGGCGGCGACGCCGGGGCGAGTTCACCGGCCGGCGGAGTCGAAGGGCCGCCCGGACAAGAGTCGGCCCCGCTGGACAGCGAACTCGGCCGCGCCGAAAAGGCCTCACAAGCGGTCCGGCGCCAGGCCGACCTTCGCTGCGATGCGGTGGTGGTGACCGCCGGGACGTTTCTTTCCGGTCTGATGCACATCGGCGAGAAGCGCTGGTCCGGCGGGCGATACGGCGAGCGCCCGGCGAACAAGCTCAGCGATTCGCTGCGGGCGGCGGGCCTGCGATTGGAGCGGCTCAAGACAGACACCTGCCCGCGAATCGCCGCCGAGAGCATCGATATCTCCCGCTGTACGGCTCAGCAAGGGGACGAGCCGCCGACGCCGTTTTCGTTCCTCAACGACACCGTCGATATCGAGCAGGTCCACTGCTACCTGACCGAGACCAACGAGGCCGTCCACGAGATTGTCCGCGACAATATCCATCGGTCGCCGCAGTTTTCCGGGCGGATAGAGACGTTCGGGCCGAGGTACTGTCCCTCGTTCGAGATAAAAATCGTCCGCTTCCCCGACAAGCCGTCCCATCAGGTGTTCCTGGAGCCGGAGGGCAGAGACACCAACTGGGTGTACGCCAACGGCATCACCACATCACTGCCGGTGGATGTCCAGGAGCGGATGGTCCGAGGCATCGCCGGGCTGGAGAACGCCCGGGTGCTGCGCTGGGGCTACGCCATCGAGTACGATTTCGCCCCGCCCACGCAACTGCGCGCATCGCTGGAGACCCGGCAGATACGCGGGCTGTACCTCGCCGGACAGGTCAGCGGCACCACCGGCTACGAGGAGGCGGCCGCCCAGGGGCTTATCGCGGGCATCAACGCCGCGCTGGCCCTGCGAGGGGATGACCCGCTGGTCCTGCGGCGCGACCAGGCGTATATCGGCGTGATGATAGACGACCTCGTGACCAAGGGTGTCACCGAGCCGTATCGGATGTTCACCAGCCGGGCCGAGCATCGCCTGCTGCTGCGCGCGGACAACGCCGACCGCCGGCTGACGCCTGTAGGACTGGAGGTCGGTCTGGTGGACGAGCGCCGCCGGCGGCGCTACCAGACGGCTGTGGGAGCGGTTGAGCGGGCCGAAACGCTGCTGAAATCCGCCCGCAGTGGCGGAAAGACGCCGTGGAAACTGCTGTGCCGACCGGAAATGACGCTCGCAAAGGCGGCCGAAGCCCTTCCACCGGCGGCGGCCGAGGAACTGGCCCGGCTGCGGGAAGAGCACCCCGGCCCCCTTGAGTCGTTGCGGGTAGATGCGCGATACAGCGGCTACGTCGAACGACAGGAGGCGGAACTGCGCAGGATGCGCGAGCTTGAAAGCCGCCGTCTGTCCGAAACGCTGGATTACCACAACGTTCCCCACCTCCGCCACGAGGCCAGAGAGAAGCTTTCCGCCGTCCGCCCCCGCTCGCTCGGCCAGGCGCTGCGGGTCAGCGGCATAACGCCGGCGGATATTACCGTCCTGGCCATACACCTCTCGGCCGGCGGCAAGAGGGGAAATGTCGGCTCGGAAACTGGTAATATGGGCAAAATGTGAAGCATGGCGAATGTTAGCCGGCGTCAAGATGTGCGGATTTTTTCCCAAAAAGGCGACCCGCCGAATGGTCTGCGTGTAACGACTTTGATTTACAAGGTTTACACCAAGACCCTCACAGGGGATGGGGCTAATGGAGTTTGCGGCTGCTGTCGATAATCACCATGCAAGGATGCGGAAGGTCGGTCCGGCAAGGGGTCGAAGACCGGCTTAGAGAATTGGTATCCGTCGGGACCGGGCATAAGGCCGGGACATTGCGACTCGTCCGTAGGGACGCGGACGGGTCGCCGGCAAGCCCCCCCGAGCCGTTGCGGCGGTGTCCTCGCGGCGGGAACGGACAGGCAAAGGATGAACATAAACGGAATACAACCACCAACACCACCGGATTCACCACAGTCGGTCGATAAGGTTACTCCGGCTCAGAACGGTATGGAGCCGCAGGCGACCGGCGATGTCGTTGAGATCTCCACCGCGGCACGGTTGGCCGCAAAGATAAGTGAAGTCCCCGAAGTCCGCTGGGACCTGGTAGAGAAGGTCAAGTCGGAGATAGAGGCCGGCACCTACGAGACTCCCGAGCGGCTGGAGATCGCCGTGAACAGGATCATGGAGGACCTGTTCTAGTTCATCAATGGCTGAGCATTGAAGGCGCAATAGCGGAAAGCGGGCGCGGAAGGAACCGTGCCCGTTTTTAACGCGCTGAATGGGCGGCCGCAGCGTCATCAAGCTCATGCGGCTCGCCGGGGTCACGCAGTTCTCCAGGGGCATGTCGCGCACAGAATGCACTCCGCGAGTCCGCCTTACGCACCGCTGCCTGCTTTTGGCTCACAACCTCCGGACGCACTCCAGTAGCTTCGCGGGATGAAGCGAATGTCCACCGCGTGGCGAGTCGGCCCCGTCCGCCCAAGTTTTTTTGCCGTTCACAGCGTTACTCTCTTCCCGTCGGCGTGTTAATTTGGGTAGAATCGGAAAACTGTACGGCTTGGGCAATCAAGTCAACGCCGTTTCCTGGCCGATGAAATGGTTAGGTCCCGCCGTCTCGTACGGATTGGCCGGACGGGGACGTGGAGACCGCCGCGGGAGGTAACACCGTGAGACACAAGAGCGTATTCACAACCGGCGAGGCAGCGGAAGTCTGTCGCCTGTCGCAACAGACCATCATCCGGTGCTTTGACAGTGGTCAGCTTCAGGGCTTTCGCGTACCGGGCAGCAAGTTCCGCCGCATCCCGCGCGATTCGCTGGTCAAGTTCATGGAAGACAACGGCATCCCCACCGATGCGCTCGGCAGCGACAAGATCCGCGTGCTGGTTGTGGACGACGACCCGGAAATAACCGAGTTGTTCGTGGATGTGCTGGAATCGGACGGCAGATTTGAGGTCCACACCGCCAGCACCGGCTATGACGCCGGGGTAATGACGCAGAAGTTCAACCCGGACGTCGTAGTGCTCGACTACATGCTCCCGGACGTCAACGGCGACGTCGTCTGTAAGACCATTCGGGACAACCCGGAGCTGAATCGTATCAGGATCCTCTTCATCTCCGGGGTGGTCGCGCCGTCGGAGGTCGGCCGACTGAAAGGCGCCGGCGCGGACGACTTTATCAAGAAGCCGTTCAACATGGAGCAGGTCATCGATCGCATGGTCAAGCTTGTGAAGACCTGACGGAGGGGCGTCAACTGTGGCTGAGGAGTCGGGAAAGACCCCACCGATAGGCGAGGCGTTGACGGCCGAGTTGTTCGCGCAGGCGTTGCGCGAGTCGGACGGGCTGTCGGCCGATCCGCTGGTCGCGGCCGCTGTTGTGGAGCTTACCGGCACCGAGTCCGCCGACGATTCAACGGATACGCTGTGCCGCGTGGTGTCGGCGGATGTGGCCATCGCCGCACAGTTGCTATCGACGGCGCGGCGGCAACACCCGCGAACAGCGGACCTGCCGGCGGCGGTCGATTCGCTGGGGCTTGCCGGCGTGAGGTCGGTTGTGCTGTCGATGCGACTGTGGGACAGCGAAGATCTTGAGCAGGCCGCTTTCCGCCGGGGGTTGGCGCTGCATTCGCTGGCCGTCGCGGCCGCCGCGAAGATGCTCTGTGCCGCCTCGGCCGTGATGCTGGAACCGCCGCGCGCGCATGTGTGCGGATTGCTGCACGATGCGGGCAAGCTCGCCCTCGCGGATGTCGCCCCGAAAAGTCACGCCCGCGCCCGCGACGAGGCCCGCCTCCACGCCGACGACCTGGCCGTGCGGGAACGGGCGGTCATCGGTCTGGACCACACCGTCGCCGGCAGACATCTCTCGGAGCAGTGGCGGCTGGGAGAGGAGATAAGCGATGCCGCCTGGCTGCATCACCAGCCGGTCGAGTCGCTTCCGCCCTCCCCCGCAAAGGCCGAGCCGGCTCTGCTGACTGCGCTGGCCGACGCCGTGGCACGCGTTGGCGGCGCCGGCGATTCCGGCAGCCATGACCGAATCACTATTCCCGAGGCAATTCTTGACCGCCTCCGGCTGAGCGGCTCTGAGATATCGGCCGTCACCGAGCAGATAACGGTAGAGCTTGAGACCGCCCGTTCGGTCTTCGACGGGGACGAGTCGGCCGCCGAGTCGGCCGTCAGGCGCGCCCGCATGGAGCTTGCCCGAGAATCGGCGGCAAGGCCGGATGCGGCCGCGGACCGGCTTGCGGAACTCACAGGGCGCATCGACGGCGAGTCGGAGTTGCTGGATATCGTCTCGGCGGTCGCGACCGGGCTGGCAGCCGGCGGTGACAGCCAAGATACGGTCGTGTACGCGATAGAGCAGTCGTACGAGTCGGTGGTGCTGGCTCGCTGTGGCCGCGACGGGCGCTGCCGGAGACGGATTCTGCGGATGCCGCCCGGTCTGAACCCGGTGGACCCGCCCGCGGCCGATGTCCCGGCCGAGACGGTAGCGGAACTGCTTTTCGCCGAGCCGGAGGCGATTACCGATTTCGCCCCGCCGGCGGGCAGAGCGCATCGGCCCCTTCTCAGCGGTGGAACCTGGGTCGGCGGGGTGTTTCACAGCGGCCGGGCTGTATGCTCGGGCCTTGAGGCGATTGCCCCGGTACTGGGGCTTGTGCTGGGCCTCGGCGCCGCGCGGGCAGGTGCCCAAAGGCGGGCCGAGGGGCTTGCCGCCGCCTGCCGGGCGCTGGAGGCCTCACGCGGAGAGCTGGCGGACAGTCGCACGCTTGCGGCAGTCGGACAGATGGCCGCCGGCGCGGCGCACGAGATGAATACACCGCTTGCGGTCATATCCGGCCGGGCGCAGTGGATGCTCAGCCGATGCGAGGACGATGCCCAGCGGCGCATCTGGCGGACCATTTCCGACCAGGCGCAGCGGGTCAGCGACATCGTCACGGCTCTGATGGAATTCGCCGAGCCGACGGCGCCCAGGCCGGAGCCACTGGAGGTGGCGCGGTTGTTCGCCGGTGCGGTGGAGCGGTTTTCCGGTTCGGAACATCCTCAGGCCAGCTCCGCTTGTGTCGATATAGAGGTTGCAGAGGATACGCCGGCGGTATGGGCGGACAGGTCTCAGTTGTCCTCGGCGCTTGGCGAGCTGCTGGCCAACGCGGCGACGGCGGCAGAGACTACCGGCGTTCGGCTCTGGGCCTGCCCGGACGCCGCCGGTCGGAAGGTTGTGCTGGCGGTAAGCGACACCGGCCCCGGCATGGATGCACGTTCGGCCGACGCCGCGGCAACGCCGTTTTACTCGTCGCGGCAGGCGGGGCGGCGAAGAGGACTGGGACTGTCGATGGCCAAGCGGTTCGCCGAGATAAACGGCGGTTCGCTTCGCATAGAGACCGACCCCGGCAAAGGAACAACGGTGAGGATTGAGTTACCCGCGGCAGGGAGTGGTGATGAAGACCAACGACGTACAGACGACGCGTAGGACGTGCAGCGTGCTGGTGGTGGACGACGAGCCGGAGCTTCGGGAGGTCCTGGTGGATGCGCTGTCGGTTCCGGGGTTTCACGTCGCGGCTGTCGGCAGCGGTCGTGAGGCGGTGGAGCTTGCGCGCCGGGGCCGCCCTGATTTTCTGGTGGCCGACCTGCAACTCGCCGACTGCACCGGCCTGGACGTGATAGACCGTGTGCGCGCAATCGCCGGCGACGTGCCGGCGGTCGTCATCACCGGCCATCGGGACCCTGACTGGCTGATGCAGGCGTCGCGGCGTCGGCCGATTGAGATGATGATCAAGCCGCTGGACCTCGACCGCCTGCGCGAGGCGATAGAGCGTGAGATGGACCGCCGGCAGCGGTACGAGCGTCAGCGCCGACGTTCGCAGCGACTGCGGCGGCTGGCGCGAGACGCGAACCACAAACGCAAAGAGGCCCAGCGAGAGCTTGAGACGACCTGTGCGGACCTTTCATCGGCTTACCGGTCGCTCAGCGGACAGGTGGTGCTTCAGAACGCGGTGCTCGGCTATCAGCAGGAGCTTCTGTCGGCCAGGAATGACGACGATGTGTTCCGGGCGTTCTTCCGCACGTGGGTGCGACGCTGCGGGCCTGTGTTCGGCGTGAGCATGGTCTGCGACGATGAGGCGACGCTGCGTATAGCGGGCCGCTTCGGCGTGCCGCATCCCGACGGCATCCGGTTCTGCGAACACCTGGTGCGTCCGATCGTGGACTCCGTGCTTACCAAACCTGACGTGACCCCGCTCGATTCCGGCGAGAATACGGAGATGTTCGATGAGTGCATCCGCAGGTATCTGGTCGGCCTGACCGTCTTGCCGGTGCCGCTGCTGCCGGCGCCGGGCGAGATGATCGGTCTTGTGGTGCTCTACCGCAAGGGCGAGCAGCCCTTTACCGACGCCGACCTTTCGCTTGCGGAGGTGCTGTCACAACCGACGGCCGTGGCGCTGCAACGCAATGATTAACGGCGTTTGTGTCGGACAAGTATGCCCGACCTGCAGAGCCGACGGCACAACTGGTTGGTCGCCGCACGACCCCCCCTGCTCACGCACGGGGCTTACTGAAGCCCCCGTCGCAAGGCGGGGCAAAACACACTCCGCTGCGAAAACAAAAGGCCCGAAGCTTTCCAATGATACTCCGGGCCTTTGCACGATATCTCGCCCTGCTCAACACGGTTATCCGGGCGTATAAACCACCGAACACCCTCAACCGCTCAACTGATTGACCGATTAACTGCTTTCCTGATTAACCGGTCAACCGATTACGTTCCCATGTCGAAGCTGGCGAGGTATTTTTTCTGCTCGCTGGTGAGCTTGTCGATCTTGATGCCCATGCTCTTGAGCTTCAGCCAGGCGACTTCCTCGTCGATTTTCTTCGGCACGCCGTGGACCTTAACGTCCAGCTTGCCTTCCTGCTTGATGGCGTGGCTGGTGGTCAGGGCCTGCGTGGCGAAGGACATATCCATGACCGCCGCGGGGTGTCCCTCGGCGCAGGCGAGGTTGACCAGCCGGCCCTCGCCGAGCACGAACAGCCGTCGGCCGTCGGGCAGAATGTACTCATCCACGTTCTCGCGAATGCCGCGGTTGACCTTTTTGGCGTCTTCGGTGAGGGCTTCGAGATTCAACTCGACGTTGAAATGCCCGCTGTTGCAGACGATGGCGCCGTCCTTCATCTTCTTGAAGTGCGCCCGGTCGAGCACGTGGATGTCGCCGGTGACGGTGATGAACAGGTCGCCTATGGCCGCTGCCTGCCGGGTGGGCATGACACGGTAGCCGTCCATCGCCGCTTCCAGCGCGCGGATAGGGTCGGTCTCGCAGATAATCACGTTGGCGCCGGCGCCTTCGGCCCGCGTGGCGACGCCGCGTCCGCACCAGCCGTAGCCGATAACCACGACGGTCTTGCCGGCCATCAGTATGTCGGTGGCGCGGATGATGCCGTCGATGCTGCTCTGGCCGGTACCGTAGCGGTTGTCGAACAGGTGCTTGGTCATCGCGTCGTTGACGGCGAAGACCGGGAACTTCAACACGCCGTGGTCGTCCATCGCCCGCAGGCGGATGACGCCGGTGGTGGTCTCCTCCATGGACGCGACGATGGAGTCGCCGTAATCGCTCATGTCGCCGTGCAGGGCGTTGACCAGGTCGGCCCCGTCGTCCATCGTCACAGTGGGGCGGTGTTTGCAGGCGTTCTGGATGTGGCTGTAGTAGGTCTTGCGGTCCTCGCCCTTGACCGCCTGGACGTTGACGCCGAAGTCCTTTACCAGCGATGCGGCCACGTCGTCCTGGGTGCTCAGCGGGTTGGAGGCGACCAGCAGCAGGTCGGCCCCGCCGGCCGCGAGCGTGCGGGCGAGGTTGGCCGTCTCAGCCGTCACGTGCAGGCACGCGCTCATGCGCCGGCCCTTGAGGGGCTTTTCCTTGCCGAACCGCTCGCGAATCTGGGCGAGTACGGGCATGTTGTTGTCGGCCCAGAGTATGCGCCGCTTGCCCTCGGTCGCGAGTTTCAGGTCTTTTACGTGATAGTCCTTTGTCTTTGCCATGTAATGTCTCCTGTAAAATTAGGCGGAAAGAGGTACTTCGAGCAGAACTATCATACGCACCCGCAAACCGATTGCAAGTTTTGCATTGGTGCGGTCAGTATTACGAACAGCACTGAAGGACTACCGGTGCCCGCGCGGGCGGCCGTGATTCGGCCGGATTTGCGGCGTTTGTGCTTCCCATCGGCGGCGAACTGTGGGAAGATAGGCATGTTCACATCTGATTTTCGTCAATGTCTGTTGAGCTACTAATTCTGGTGGAAAACTCGGCCGACGACGAGTCGCTTCGAGTCGAGCACGGGCTTTCGGTACTCGTCAGCGGTATGGGGGCGATGTATCTGTTCGATACAGGCGCCACCGGAGAGGCGCTGGCGGAGAACTGCCGCTGGCTCGGCGTGGATATGTTCGCGGTGGATGGCGTCGTGGTTTCTCATGGGCACTACGACCACACCGGCGGGCTGTCCGAGGTGGTCCGAACCCGGCCGCAGACACCCCTGTACGCCCACCCCCGGGCGTTTGCGCGAAGGTGGTCCGACAGGCCCGGCAAGCCGCTCAAAGACATCTCCTGTCCGGTCACGCTGGAGGCGCTGTGCGGCAGCGGGGCGGTGCTGCACGCGATGCGGTCGCCGGAACTGGTCAAGTACTGGGCCTTGGTAACCGGGCCTATCGGCGGGACGATGCCGGAGGGCGAGTCGTTCGTCGTTCGCAAGGACGGCGAGCTGGTGCCGGACGCCTTCGAGGATGAGCTGTGTCTGCTGCTGCGGGGCAGAGACGGCTGGGTGGTGCTGACCGGCTGCTGTCACCGCGGGCTGGAGAACACCCTGCGGGCGGTGAGGTTTCTGACCCACGGCGAGCCGGTACAGGCCATAGTCGGCGGGTTGCACCTCAGAAGCGCCACGGACGCTCAGCTTGACCGAATCTGTGAACTGCTTGAGGCCCATGGCCGGCCCGACCTTTACTGCGGGCACTGCACCGGCCATAGGGCGGTCGATCACATCCGCCGGCAAATGCCCGAAAAGGTCCATGCCATCAGCGCCGGACAGCATATCTGCCTTTAGAGTTGCGAATCGCGAATCGCGAATTGGGCAGCCATGAGTTGCACGAATACACGAGTACACGAAGTTGCGAATAGCCAGATCGAAGTAGGCGGCGCTTACCGGCCGATTATCTCCTCGGCGATACGCCGCACATGCTCGATGAGTCCGGTGGCGGTCTGCTGGTCGCCGGCCTCTGCGAATATCCGCAGTATCGGCTCGGTGTTGGAGCCGCGCACGCTGACCCAGCCGTCGGGCAGGTCTATCCGCAGCCCGTCGGCGTCGTCGAAGCGGGCTTCCGGCGTTTCGGCAAAGGCCCGCCGCGTCGCCTCGATAACCGGCCCGGCCGCGCCGCTGGTGCAGGACAGCTTAGTCTTGACGAAGCAATAGGAGGGTATCTCCGCGACCAGTTCGCTGAGCGACCTGCCGGTCTCCGCCAGCCGCCGCAGGATGTAAGCGATGCCGACCAGACTGTCCCTCACCGGCGCCAGTTGCGGCTCCATAACGCCGCCGTTTCCCTCTCCGCCGAAGATGCATCCTTCGCGGCTCATAAGCTCGGCCACGTTGGCCTCTCCGGTGGGCGCCCGCAGTACGCGGCATCCGGCGGCGGCGGCCACGTCGTCGATCATCCGGGACGTCACCATGTTCGTCGCAAGGTCTCCCTTGCGGCGGGCCAGCACATCCGCGGCGGCCACCGCAAGCGTATACTCCTCGCTTATGAACCGCCCTCGCTCATCCACCAGGACCAGCCGGTCGGCGTCCGGGTCCTGGGCGAAGCCGACGTCGGCCTCGTGCTCGGCGACCGCGCGACAGAGCTGCGAGAGGTTCCGCTCCACCGGCTCCGGTTCGTGTGCGAAGTCGCCTGTCGGCTCGCCGTTCATATGCACAAGATCGCAGCCCAGCCGCTGAAGCAGCATCGGCGTCACTCCGCAACCGGCGCCGTTGATGCTGTCCAGGACAACGCGGAACCGCTTCCCGGCGATTTGCTCCACATCCACCAGGTTGCAGACCGCCTCGACGTGTCGGGTGTGCGTGCTGTCGTCGGACCGGGCCTGTCCCTGGCCGCGGGCGTCGGCGAAGCGAAACCGCCCTTCGCGCCACGAACGGGCGAGCCGGTTCGCCTGCTCGGCCGTAAGGGCCGGCCCGGACGGCTGGAGAAACTTCATGCCGTTGTATTCGATGGGGTTGTGCGATGCAGTTATCACCACGGCGCCGTCGGCGCCGAGGGTCCGGGTCATAAGAGCGGCTCCCGGGGTGGTAACGACGCCGAGGTCGATGACGTCCACTCCGCATGCCAGCAGCCCGGCCTTAGCAGCGGATGAGATGGAATCGCCCGACGGTCTGGTGTCCCGCGCGAGGACCACCGTCGAGCCGCCGCCGAGCAGGCCCGCGAACGCGCACGCGAAGTCGCACGCTACCCGCGGCGTGAGCGCCTCGCCCACGGTCCCGCGAACGCCCGAGACGCTGACAATCAACTCGCTCATACTACGCTCCTTCCACGCCGATTATGCGCCCCGCACGCCGGGATGCAACCACACTGTCCGGAAGTAGTAAGGATGCACAAGCCGGGTCGAATATGTTCGGTCAATGGCAAGGACTCCAATGAGCACGGGAGCCCTTGCAAGGAGCTTTCATCCCTGGGGTAAGTCAAGCCCCCACCAAACTACCAGCAGCCCCAGCGAGACGCGTTGTTGCGGCGGAGGGAATTGATTCTGCTCTTGATGTTGCTCTACCACTTCCAGAATCTGCTGTGTCCACTCGGAGTCCATAGGCGGCAGAACTGCCAATGCGGCCCTGTCAGCCTGTCCCCATGCGCTGGATAGATTCCGGCCTGGCAGAAGGTGGAAAAGGCGACGTGGCCGACGCCTCGGCCGAGTGGGCATTGCTGCTGAGAAAAGGACCACCCCGGTCGCCAGGGAGCCATACCCCCGGCCGTTCGCGCCCGACGCATTGACCTGTGTTGTCTTTTTCCCATCCCTGCCCCGCTGCCAGACAATTGGGTTTACGCGAATAGCTTACGCCCACATCGCCGCCTGCGCCAAGGTTTTTATCATTTCGTCGCCGCAGACACGCGGGCCGCATACCGAAGGCACGCGGGAAGCTGATTGCGTCGGACAAAGGCAGCGTGTCATAATATACACGCCGATCAGAAGTTGCCAGCCGTGCTTCCGTATCAGCGTCGAGAGTGCTTTCTCACTGACCGCGGCCGAGACATGCAGGTCCCTGTGGTGACGCATCGAGTATTCCGTCCGCGGGGCCCGCGGGGTCTTTTGCAGGTCAACCGAAGCCCGGCCTTGCTCGCAAGACAAGCACATCGTCTTATCACACGCTGTCTGTTGCGCTCGGCCGGATCAGAGCAGCTTTCGAACTATTCCCTGCACCGTCGGCTGGTCGTCCTCGTGGCAGGAGTATCGGAAACACGCCTTCGGGCTGAGGTGCACGTTCGCCAGACCGGCCTCGGCGGCGAAGCGGACCTGGGCCGAAGATATGTAGTCAACATACTCTTCCAGAAAGTTCACGCCGTGCTGTGTGTCCAGGAACTTTGGGGCATAGGCGCCGGCCATGTACGAGTTGTGGGCGTAATCGCTTATTCTGGCTGCGCGGAGCTGAAAACGCTTCGTCATCTTGCCGAGCTTCTCGATGGCCGAGAGCACATCCAGCTCGATGGTCTCCACCACCGTCGGAAGCGCCAGACACGACGAGAAAAACGTCGCGACCTGTTCGATAGAGCTTGCCGAGCCGGCATAGACCTCCAGCACCTCGCCCTCCGGGCGGACGCCGAAGGGGTAAACGTGCACCCGCTCGACGGCGGAGGCCGTAACCTCCCCCGCCTCCTCATCCAGGGTCTGGACCGCCTGCTGGGTCTTGCGGACGATGGTCCCGAAGGCGGCCGATTCCGTCGCCGAATGGTTCAGCACGCCGAATTCCTCGGCCTCCGGAAGCCCGAATGCGGCCATGGCCTTTTCCACCTCGGCCGGCTGCGGACAGCCGCGGATGCGAGCCACGTTTAGCTTGTACGAAGCCATATCATCTCCAGGTTCTTGCGGGTCAAAGGGCGGGATAATACTCGGGGCGGGGGCCGGGCCACAACGGATGATTCTCCCGGTCCGCCGAGGGCCAGGGTAAACCCCGGCGGCAGAACCGCTTCGGCCATCGGCTGGGAAAAGCCACGCCGGTGCGGCGGGGCGAGTCAGTCCTTTTTGCCCTGGCCGCCTTTACCCTTGCTCCGGCCCTTGCCGCGCGAGCGGCCGGACCGTCGCGAGCCGCCGGACTTCCTGCCGCTTCCGCCGCCCTTACCGCCCGACTTGGCCTTTCCCTTTGAGCCGCGCTTTCTGCCGCCGCGCCTCCGCCGGCCGCGTCGCGACCTGCCGCCCTTGGACTGCTCGGACTTTGCGGTCTCGTCGGAGCCGGCCTGTTTGTCCGTTTCGGCGGTTTCCACGGCCTCGGCCGGGACCTCCGCCGGTTCTTCGGCCGCATCCGGCTCGAAGTCCGGCTCTTGCTCGGCGGTCGGCTTGGGCCGGGGCGGCGCCGGTTTCGGAGGCGCCTCGCCCGGCTTGGGCGGCGTGATGTTCCGTTCGACTATATCCTCGTTGTCAACGACCACCTGTGAGCCGTCGGGCAGTTGCAGCACGACGAGCTGGGTCAGAACTTGCCCGTCGGTGACCCGCCCGACAACCTGCTCGGTGCTGACCCAGGTGTTCCTGCGAGGCAGCAGTTTGCGAAGCTCCTCGTATCCGGCGTCCTCGAAACGCAAACAGCACATCAGCCGACCGCATCGGCCGGATATCTTCGAAGGATCCAGTGTGGCCTTCTGGAGCTTGGCCATTTTCATGGCGACCGGCTGGAGGTTCTTCAAAAACTGCTGACAGCAGCATCGCCGCCCGCATCGTTCGTAGTCGCCCACCAGCCGCGCCTCGTCGCGGGCGCCGACCTGGCGCATCTCGATTCGCGTGTGGTACTGACCGGCCAGGCGGCGGACCAGCTCGCGGAAATCGACTCGCGTCTCCGAGAGGAAGTAGAACACTATTCGCTCGCCGCCGAGCAGGTGTTCCACGGCCACCAGCCTCATCGCCAGTTTCAACTGGCGTATCTGATCGCGACAAAATGCGGCCTCATCGCGGGCCGACTCGTTGAGATGGCGCTGGTCGATGATGTCCTGCTGGTTGGCGCGACGGAGTATTTTCCCGCCCCGCTTGAAAGGGTAGTCCGAGCCGCTGGCCTTGAGATAGGCGCTGAGTTGGTTACGGCATATGCCGGCCGGGCAGTCGTCTTCGCCGATGGCGGCTATTACCTCGCCAAGCTCCACGCCTCGCTCTGTTCGGACGACCACCTTTTCGCCTCGCAAGGGCGACGGCGAAAGGTCGTGACTGAACTCCCCGATATGCTTCATCAGCCCGTACCGCACCACGGCGGCCGAGCCGTTGCCTTGTCCGCGGGGCGCATCGGCGCCTCCGGCCGCGGAGTCCTGCCCCGGCGGCTGCGCGGTATCCGACATCTATCCGGCTCCGATTTTTATAACCGCGGCGGCCCGCGGGCACTTCAGGATTCCGTCCCCCGGCCCGTCACCGGGGTCCATACGCCTTTGGCAGGCGTTGACGGCGCGCCGTCTGGGGCGTGTCCGTCGGCCTTCCACACCCGCGTTCCAAAACCCGGCCGCTCCTGCCCGGCACTGGGCGGCAGCGGAAAGCGTAAGTCGATTATAACACCAAGCTGCGGCGCGTCGAACCGTTTTCGTCCGCCGGTTCCCGCCGGGGGCTGCGCTGTTCAGTTGCTCGCGATTCCTGTGATGCCGGCACGTATCCACCGCATCCCCGCCCCGGTGTGCCTTATGGCACACGCCCGCGGCGGCGTCCTGAAGGCGGCGCCGCGCCAAAACCGCCACAGTTCAAAAAGGTCTTGCGTGAGTTTGTGGGGAATCTATAATCGGCGCACGGTTCGAGATGCAGACCCGGCGAGGTCCGTATGCCAGACGAGAGTAATCAGGCGCAACACTACACCAGGGCCACGCGGGTGCGTTGGGCGCTGGTTGTGCTGCTGTCTCTGGCGGCCGGGGCGCTGGCGGTCCTGCTGGCGATGCCGCACGAGACCGCCACGGCGCAGGTCGTAGGCGGGGTCAGGTCCGAAGGCGTTTTTGCCGTGCCGGCGCAGCTCGGTCCGGATACCCACGGACTGTTCCTGATCGACGCCGAAAATGATACACTGTGCGTGTACGAGTACGCACCGGGCAGTGGTTCGTCGGCTGCCGAACTGCGGCTTACGGCCGCCCGGAGATACTCGTTCGACATGCGGCTGGAAGACTACAACACCCAGCCGCCCCCGCGTGAAATCAGAGATCTGGTGGAGCAACACCGCCGTATGGAAGAGGCGTCGCCCGACGATTAGTCCGGCGAAGCCGGGAGTATCGCGACATGGCCCAGAAGATGTACTACAACGAGGATGAGGCCAAGCAACAGCTCGGCATCGACGACGAGAAGCTCGAGCAGCTCATCCGCGACGGCCGGCTCCGTGTATATCAGGACGGCCAGAAACGCATGTTCCGCGCACAGGACGTCGATGGGATGACTCAGTCGTCGGAGGATTCGACCGCCGGTGGCGATGAGGTTGAGCTTTCACCGGCCGATTCCACCGGCGGCGTGGACCTGTCAGAAGACACCTCCGCCGGCGGCGGCAAGGAAGACACGGTCATCACCTCCGAGGGCATCAGCGTCTTTGACGAGGAGGACCTCGACGTTGAGTCGGCGGATCCGATGGCCAAGACACAGGTCTCGGCATCACTGGAAGACCAGCAGAACCTCGAGAACGTCGGAACCGGATCGGGACTTCTGGACCTCACGCGCGAAAGCGACGACACCTCGCTGGACGCCGAAGTTCTCGGCCAGATCGACATGGAAGACACCTCCGGTGCGCAGGGTGTCGGATCGAGCATCGGCGAGTCAGTCGAGGAGCCGCAGCCACAGCAGCCGGCGCCGGCCGCCGCGGCGCAACAGCAGCAGCCGGTCGCTATGGCGCCGGATGCGACGGCCGGTTTGTTTGCCGGCCTGCTGGGCGGCATCGCCATTCTGGCGGTTCTGCTGATGGCGGTTACGATGGCCGAAATGGTCCGGGGACTGCCCGGATACATCGAGTACATGAAGGACAACATGATGTTGGTAATGAGCGTCGCGGTGGTCGTTCTTCTCATCGCGGCGGTCATCGGGTACTTTGTCAACAAATCGGCGGCCGGTGCGCGGCGGGCGTAGTCGGCGTCAGGGCGCCGGTTCGGTTACGGACCGGTGCATGGCTCGCAAGAGGAAAGGATTGCCATTATGACAGGACGGACCTTGGGGACAGGATGCGTTGCGGGACTGGTGCTGGCGGCCATGGTTACCGGCGGTTGCGTCTCGCAGGCGGAATACGATCAGGTTGTGGCCGCCAACCGGCGAGCCAACGAGCAGCTCCTCCAGACCCAGGAGGCCCTGGAGGACCGCGAGGCGGAGGCCTCGCGAATTCGCGAGCAGTTGTCCGAGCGGGACGCCGCGCTGGCGGCGCTGCGCCAGGAAAAAGAGGTCGTCGAACAGGCCAAGAGCGACCTCGAAGACAGCTTCGCCAAGCTCCAGGACCTCTACGACAGGGAAGTGGCCCGGGCCGCGGAACCGCATGAGTTGCCGCCGTTCGCGCTTCCGGAGGAGCTGGACGAGGCGCTGGAGCAGTTCGCTCGCGAACACCCGGATCTTGTGGAATACCTGCCGGAGTACGGCATGGTAAAGTTCAGGTCCACCGACCTGACCTTCGAGCGGGGCAGCGACGAGGTTCGCCCCGCCGCCACGGATGCCCTGGAGGAGTTCGTCGAGATTGTCCGGTCGCCGGGAGCGGAGCAGTTCCATGTGTACGTGGCCGGGCACACCGACAACATCCCGATTGGGCGGCCCGAAACCCTTCAGCGCCATCCGAACAACTGGTATCTGTCGGTGCATCGCGCCGTGGCGGTGCAGGAGGTGCTGGAAGATTCGGGGCTTGATCCCCAGCGGATCGGCGTGATGGGGTTCGGCGAATACCACCCGATCGTGGAAAACAGACCAAACCAGGGCGGACACCCGATGAACAGGCGGGTGGAAATCTGGCTGGTCTCGCCTGACCGGTTCCTTACCTCTCCGGCGGCTGAAGACGATGTGGAGCTGCCGGCCCCGGACGAGGTTGAGGACGACCTCACCAAGTGAAATTGATTTTGACAGTGGACCACACCGACCCCGGCCCAACCAGGCACCGGGGTCGGTGTCTTTAGTGTTCGATGCCGACAACCCGGTATCGAGTGAAGTCGACCTCAGTATGGCGGACTCCGCGGGAAAAACCCGCCACGGACGGCTCTATCGGCTGATAACCGGCATCTGGACGGGCGTGGTGCTGCTCGTAGTGCTGACGGCGTACCTGGTGGTGGCGTCTATCGTCGCCGAAGTCACCAGGCCCGCCGAAGGCGCCGAGGGCGTGAACCTCTACCGCCACCCGCTTCTTATTTTGCTGACGGCCGCTGTATGTGTGAACATGCTGGCGGCCACCTTCACTCGAGTGCCGGCGACAGCCGCTCACATGGGGGCGTATATCGCCCACGGCGGCGTCATAATACTGGCGGCGGGCGCCATGGTGTTCGCCTTCGCCAGGGTACACGGCGACCTGCTGACCGTCAGGACTCCGCAGGGCTGGTCACCGGTGACGGCCTTCTATGTCGCCGACACCCGCGCGATTTACCTGGCCGACAGCATTGACGGCATGTACCACCAGACCGGCTTCGATCCGGACGGTTTCACCGCCGCAGAGCCGCTGGCCGTAACCGGCCCTGATGAGGACACGCGTGTAGAGGCGGTCGATTACAGCAGACGGACCGCGCTTCTGCCGATTGCCCAACTGCGGATTACCGAAGACGGCGAGCATCGCGACGTGGACCTTCCCGCCGGCGCAGGCCCGGCCAGCAGGGTCGAAACCGACCGATATGTGCTGATGTACCAGCCGGATGTCTCGGCCCGGGAGCTTGAGGAATTCACCGCCGAGCCGCTTGGCCTTCACGGGCCGGACGAGGACAGGGACCTGGCCCTGCTGGTGCACGGGCCTGAGCTTTCCCCGACTCTGGTGGTGGCCCGCGCGGACGACACCCGCGCGATGCATGTACTTGACATCTCCCGTCCGGCGCGAGTGGAGCTTGGCGGCGAGCCGGTGGAAATGATGCTGCACTCGACCGTCATTCGTCCGCCTGAGCGGGAAGTGCCCGATGCTCCGGTCGGCGAGGCCGTCGCCTTGCGGATCGTCCGCGGCGACTGGGAGACTGTCACCTGGGTGCCGTTTACCACTTTCACCGATCTTGCCCCGCCGGAGCGGATCGATACACCCGGGGAGCCGGTGATGCTGGAGTTCTCCCGGCAGCGGA
This sequence comes from Phycisphaerae bacterium, assembly GCA_003551645.1. Lineage (GTDB taxonomy): Bacteria > Planctomycetota > Phycisphaerae > SM23-33 > SM23-33 > PUND01. The sequence continues at coordinate 44,958 of PUND01000045.1, forward strand.
AGTCTCTGCCAGGCGTCCTGCACGTCCGCGAGTCCGAGTACATCACCCAGCCCGGCTCCGTGGTGCCGAGGGACTACCGCTGCGAGGTTGAGCTTGAGACCGCCGAGGGCGTTCGCCGGGTCAAGCTTGGACTTAACAAGCCGGTACGATTCGGCCCGCTGCAGGTAAGCCAGGGCTCGTGGCTGCCGGAGCCGCAGCAGCCGATGCAGATTCAACTGCATGTAACAACCCGGCCGGGCCTGGCGGCGGTGTGGATAGGTTGCGGTCTGACGGTGGCGGGGCTGCTTTACGGATTCTACGTCAAACCGCTGATTCTGCGGCGGAAGGGGCGACGGACGTGAAGGCGCGAGCGGTTCCGGCAATCCTGTTGGCGACGGTTCTGGCGGCGACGGCGGCCGGGGGCGAGGTCTTCGACGACGAGACAGCCGAATTTCTAAGACGGCCGGATACCGCCGCCCTGGCCCGGATGGGCGCGATCTATCGCGGCCGGACCGCCTTGCTCGATACCGTCGCACGCGAGCAACTGGACCGCATGGGCATCGCCGACCTGCCGCAAGGCGTTACGCCCGTGGCGGCATACCTAGAGCTGTACTTCAATGCCGGGGCTTATCTGGACAGGCCGGTGCTGCTCGTAACCGAAGAGCCGATGCTCAAGGCGGTCTCGGCGTACCTGGACGAGGATACAAAGGAGAAACTAGCCCAGACCCACCGACTGCCGCCGGCGGCGCTGGTGGATGATGAAGCGGTTGAGCGGATCATGTGGTCGGGTCGAACCTCGATGGACGACTATCGCCGGGCCGCGGCGACAGTGCCGTCGCTGGATGAGGCGTTGGAGGAGCTGAGTGGCAAGGGGGAGCTTCGCCTCCCGCTGCAGCGGCTGGCGATGCGCTACGAGGCGTGGCTGGGAACGGGCTTGTCCGCTGCCGCCTGCGTAGGTGAAGGCAAGTGGACCTCCGTGGACGAGATCCTCGCCGGGACCTACGATGATGAACACAAGGAGGTCGCCGAGGCGTGGCGCGGATTGCGCGACGCCTGGCGGCGGCGCGACCCGCCGGCAATCGAACAGGCCGCCTCGGAGCTTCTGGATATTCACCGGGAACGGGCCGGTGCGCGATATCCCTCGCCGCTGATGCAGACGGCCGAGATCGCATACAACAGCTTGGGCCAGTTCACTTTCACCTGGATCGGCTTCGCGCTTGCCACGGTCCTGCTGATACCGGCGACGGTCAGACAGGGCGGTCGTCTCCGGCCGGCGGGGCTTGCGGTGATGGCCTTGTCGGCCCTGCTGCTGGGGGTCGGCTTTGTTATACGCTGGGCCATCAGCGGTCGGGGGGCGCACATGCCGCCGGTGCTGAACCAGTTCGAGGCGGTAACGGCGTCGGCCCTGCTGGCGGCGATCGTCGCCCTTGTGCTGGAGATGCGATGGAAACGCAACGCCTTCGCCCTGGCCGGCGGATTTTACGCGGCCGTGGCGATGCTCTGCGGCTTCTGGATGCCCGGAAGGATGGGCGCCGACATCGCCGCGACGCACGGTCTGCTGGACTCCCCGCTTATGGCGGCCCACGTCGGCGTAATCATCGTCGGACACGCGGCCGTGGGGATGACCTTCGCCATATCCCTGGTGTATCTGGCAGCGGCGGTCGCGTCGCGACGCTGGACGGGGTGGCGACTGCCGGCGGACATCGACAGGTGCAACCTTATAGTCGCGCACGTGGCGACATGGACGCTGACGCTGGGCATCGTGCTGGGCGCGGCCTGGGGGGATGTGGCCTGGGGAAGGTGGTGGGGCTGGGACGCCAAGGAAACCTGGTCGCTGATAACGCTACTGGTTTATCTGGCCGTAATCCACGTCCGGCTGGTGACACCGCCTCGCCGGCGGGGGATTCTGACGGCGATCGGCTGCATCGTCGGGACTCTGGTGATGCTGTTCAACTGGATTGTCGTGAATTACTATCTTACCGAACTGCACGGATACGCATAAGAATCGCGAATCACTAGTCGCGAATCGCGAGTCGCGAATCGCGAATCGCCGTAGCGACTGTCTTGTTTGTCAAGCGGAGGAACACGTCCATTTGTGGTTTTTTCGGATCATGGCATTCAGGATGGTGATGAGTTTTCGCGTGCAAGCGGTGACGGCGGTCATTTTGTC
>PUND01000009.1 GCA_003551645.1 Phycisphaerae bacterium
CACGGATATGAACCGTAAGACCGAGAACGTGGTCGGCGGCTGGTATGACGCCGCCGACTACGAGCGCAACCAGCACCATTACACGCCTGTCTTCGACATGCTCTGGGCGTATGAGTTCGCGCCGCAGAATTTCGCCGACGGACAGTTGAACATTCCCGAGTCGGGCAACGGTGTGCCGGACCTTCTGGACGAGGTAGCGTTCGGGCTTGAGCATTGGCGGCGCAGCCAGGATGACCGCGGCGCCGTGTCCGGTCAGATCGACGCGGCAACCCACGCCGACTACAACGACCCGGAGTATCCGTACTCGTTCTCGCGGCGTACGCGATGGAACTCGCTGATGTACGCCGCGGCCGCTGCCCAGTTGGCGCGGCTGATCAGGCCGTACGATGAGCAGCGCGGCGAGCTGTACGCCGACAGCGCCAGGCGGGCGTGGGAGTTCGGCCGCGATCAGGACAACAGTCTCGGGCAGGTGGTGATAGAGGCCACGGAACGTCGCGGCCGGGGAGATTCGTACGATATCCATTGGCAGGAAGAGGACAGCCACAGTTGGCCTTACAAGGTCCAGGCCGCGATCCAGATGGCCCTGCTCGATAACGATCCGGACAAGCTCCGGGGCATCGGCGAACTGGCCGAAATGGCTCACCCGCCGTTCCAGTGGCGATTCTCGCACCGCGACTTCTCCGCCTGGATCTACGCCGGCCTGGCGCTGCGGGTGCATCCGGACATCGAAGAGGAGGTGGCCGAGCACTGGCGCGATTTCTACATCGAAACCGCCGATGAACTGCTCGAGCAGATGCATCAGATGCCGTACAGGCACAGTTGGCCGCGGGAAAGGGATTACCGTATCGGGTGGGGCGCCTCGACAATGACGAACTTCAACCGGACCCTGGCCATCGCCTGGCGGCTGACCGGCGAGGCGCGGTACTTCGACGCCATCGTGGACAATGCCGATTTTATGCTCGGCGCCAACCCGACCGGCATGTCCTGGACCACGGGCATCGGCTACGTGTTCCCGATCGACATCCAGCACGCGTTCAGTGACCCGAGGCGGGAACCCGATCAGCACCGGACGATTCGCGAGCCGGTCCCTGGAATCACAATCTACGGCATCACCAGCGGGGCCCCGATGCACCGTCAGGGCCGGGACCTGGTCTGGGAGAACGAAGACGAGGACGGCCAGAGTGTGGTCTTTCAGAAAGAGGCCGACCGTAATGTCCCGCTGTACCGGCGATGGTCGAGTCATCCAACAGCCAACACCGCGCAGTGCGAGTTTTCCGTGCACGAGACAATGGCCTCAACGGTGCTGACAGCGGCACTGCTGCTGGAGCCGCAATGGAGGCCCGACGAGCGTTTACTCCGGCGCATGCCCCGGCGAGCCGATCTGCTTTTCGGCTGGTGGTACCTGCCGTAGGACACACTCCTGGTGAATGCCGGCCGCCTGCGCACAGCAAAGCCCTCCAGGGCCTCGCAAAATGAAGGTGTTTCAGCATCCGCGGCCTGCGAGGCAAGGAGGACTTTGCATGACGACCTGTTGAACACAGCTCACCTGTAACTTCCACCCGCGTAAAGCCGTCGTCGTCGGTTTTGACGGCGGGCTGATCATCTCCGACGCGGGGCTGTTGCCCCTCCGCCAGCGCGACCAGGCGCCCGGATGGACCACCGTGCCAAAAAGACCTAAGAGCACCACAATGCGCATCCTGAGCGCACACGTAACGCCAGCAGTAGCTTGGGCGTATGGGGACAGGCTGACTTATCTTCTCCGCCTGGCTCCGGGATTGCTTGAGACCAGGTCGAGCGGGTAAGCCGAAGAAACACCTGGCCGGGCGCGGCATCGGGAGGTATGCTCAGGGGCGATTGAAGGTCGCCGGAAAAACACCCTTCAGCGGCCAGGCCACTTACGCAGAGGGAGAGAGTGTCATGAACCGGGAGATAGCGGGCGTTCTGGCGATGCTGCTGGTGTCAATAGTCGCGCAGTCCGCGGCCGGGGACACCGTCAAGGTCAGCGGTCGAGTGATGGACGAGGAAGGCCGGCCACTATCGGAGGCCCGGGTGGAACTGCGCTGGTTTTCAGACGAGCGGCGGGACCGGCCCGAACCAACTATCGACACGACCGACCAACAGGGCCGGTTCAGTTTCGCCCTCGATGAGGACGCCAAAATTGAGGCGGTGACGGCCGGCAAAGACGGCTACAGCATCGACTGGAAGTCGCCCGTCCTTTCCCCCGATGAGCCGATTACGCTGCGGCTCGGTCCGCCGGCGGGCTTCTCAGGGCGAGTGGTGGACGAGACCGGCCAACCCTTCGAGGGCGCGGCGGTGGCTCTGATCCTGTCACGCCCGGGCAAGGCCGGGCTACCCCTTGGGCAAATCGGCGGTTCATCGCCACAGACCCGGACCGACGCTGAGGGCCGTTTTGCCTTCGAGAACCTGCCCGAGAACGCCGGCGTGGGCTTTTCGGTCTCGGCTGACGGCCGAGCGCTGTCGGCGACGGATGCCATCTTTGAATCCACCCCCTTCAGGCCCTCCCAGGAGGGCATCCGGATCGTGCTGCATCCCGAAGCCCGTCTGCACGGCAAAGTCGTGCGGGCTTCCGACGGCGAACCGCTGTCGGGTGTGGAGGTTTGCGCCGGCGGCGTCGTCGGGTGGGGGCAGTTCGCAAATGCCCAGGTCGAGACCGACGAAGACGGCCGTTTTGAGTTGGGCGGCCTGTCCGGCGGAACCTGCGAAGTCAGCATCACCGGTCCCGGCGACCCGCCCGAGTGGCTCGGGTCTGTGGAGGACGTCCAGCTCACGCCCGGCCGGACCACGGGGCCGGTAACCATCGAGGCATCTCGCGGCGGACTGCTGGAGGTGTCGCTGACGCCCGAGCAGGAGGACCGACCGCTGGGCGACTGCCGGGGCATGGTGATATTAGTGCCCGCGAAAGCAGGTGCCCACGACTGGCATATCGGACGTTTTGACGGGGAACCGACCGCGACCATGCGACTTGCGGCCGGAACTTATCGTATCGAGATGCTCAATGTAACCGGCGTATCCGTGACGGAGACCCCTACCGAGCGGGTATCGATCAAAGCGGGCGCAACCACCCGACTGGAAGTCAAGGCCAGGCCCGATACGCCCATCACCGGCGAGGTCGTGGACGCCGCGGGGAATCCGGTGCCCGGAGCGGAAGTGTATCCATTACACCTGATGGATCCCCAACCGCAACCCATCATCAGCGACGACCAGGGCCGCTTCACCGTCCAGCTTGAGGAGCTGACCGGCGGCCTGTTCAGAGACCTGCTGATACTTCTCGTGATCGACAGGGAAGGCGATCGCGCGGCGCTTCAGGAGCATTCCGATCAGTTACGCATCACCCTCCGCCGGGCCGGTCGGGTCCGGGGTCGCGTGACCGACGGCGAAGACAAGCCGCTGAGCGATGCGCTGGTGCGAGTGGAAATTGTAGCCCCACACGTCGGGACCTTCTGGGAGGGCGAATGGACCAGTACCGACGCCGAGGGGCGCTATCAGATAGGGCTGCTTCCTGACGTTTCATACGTGATAGTCGCGACAGCGCCCGGCCACGGCCGTTCCGAGACGCGGGTCTCCGTCCAGCGTATGATGACAGCCCCCGTGCCGACGATGGCGCTCAGCCCGGTCGATCGGTCAGTCACGGGGCTGGTGCGCGGTCCGGACGGAAGTCCCCTTCCCGGTGCGATTGTCAGAGCCGACGGCGAAGACCAGCCCAGACCGTATCCAGCGACCATGACCGATCGGAACGGGCGGTTTGAGCTGACCGGACTGGCGCCGGGCCGGCTGAATCTGAGGGCCAGCGTGCCGGGGCTGGGCATGCGCGGCTGGGAGTCGGTCTCCGACGAAGATGACGATGTCATCATCCGCACCCGACCGGCCGATCGCTACTGACGGCGCCCCGCACCGCAACAACGCGAGGATTACCGCAACCCTGGAAAGCGGCGGGGTCTTCAAGCTGTTTCCCTCGCGGATGTCGCATGGCGCGGTCCGGGCGGGCCGGATTGATATCACAGGGCTGGTGGCGCCGATTGAGGCCCTACCCGAAGGACCGGCGCCAGGCGGGTCATGCTCGACACCAGGCACTTCAGTTTTGAAACCGCTTCCAGTATGCTTCGCATATGACGCTGGAAAACGTGTTCGTCGCGGTTGTTCTCATCGGTCTGGTGTTGCTGGTCGGCAAGCTTCTGCGCCGCAAGATAAGCGTGTTGCAGCGGCTGTACCTGCCGAGTTCGATTATCGGCGGCATCTTGGCCCTGCTTCTCGGCCCGCAGGTCCTGGGAGCGTTGGTGACGGCCGTTTGGAGCAAGGATGCGCCGGCGGCCGGGGGAATCTGGCCGGAAGCGACACTGCAGACGTGGTCGGCCATGCCGGGGCTGCTCATCAGCGTAGTGTTCGCGGGGCTGTTTCTGGGCAAGAAGATACCCAACATCCGGGAGATATGGCGAAAGGCCGGACCTATGGTCGCACACGGCCAGGCGCTGGCGTGGGGGCAGTATGTGGTCGGTCTGGCGGTGGCGATTTTCCTGCTGACTCCGGTTTGGGGCACATCTCCGCTGGCGGGCGGGCTGATAGAGATCGGCTTCGAAGGCGGACACGGCACGGCCGCGGGGCTTGCCGACACGTTCGCCGAACTGGGCTTCGAGGACGGCGCTGACCTTGCGCTGGGGCTGGCGACGATCGGGGTGGTCGCCGGAGTGCTGCTGGGAACGGTGGCTATCAACTGGGGCATCTGGCGCGGATACCTGAGCTTGCCTGACGCCGACGCCAAGGCCAGGCCGGACCCGGAGGCGATCAGCGAGCACGAAGACCGCGAGCCACTGCCGCCGGGCGCGACGTATTCCGACAAGTCCGTCGAGCCGCTGTCAATCCACATGGGCTTCGTGGGTCTGGCGATTGGCGTCGGCTGGCTTCTGCTGCAAGGGGTTATCCAGCTGGAGGCGACATTGCTGGTGCCGCTGGGCTGGCCGGAACTGATGACGCACATCCCGCTGTTCCCACTGGCGATGATCGGCGGCGTGATAGTGCAGATCGGCGGCGAGCGGCTGGGATACGCCTCCAAGATAGACCGCAAGCTGATGAACCGGATATCGGGCACCGCACTGGACTTGCTGATAGTCGCGGCGATGGCCACGCTGTCGCTGGCGGCCCTGGGCGCCCACGCCGGCCCGCTGGTGGTGCTTGCGATCGGCGGCATTCTCTGGAACGTATTCGGGCTTCTGGTGCTGGCGCGGCTGCTGTTCCCTCGGGACTGGATGCAGTACGGTCTTGCTAACTTCGGCCAGGGAATGGGCATGACCGTCATCGGCCTGCTGCTGGTGCGGATGAGTGACCCGAAGAACCGAACCGGCGCGATGGAGGCGTTCGGTTACAAGCAACTGCTCTTTGAGCCGATAGTAGGCGGCGGGCTTTTCACGGCCGCCTCCCTGCCACTGATACACCAGTTCGGTCCTTGGGCGGTCTTCATCGGCACGGCAGTAGTCATGGCCGGTTGGCTGATCTTCGGCCTTGCGACCTTCGGCCGCAGGCGCGGTAATCCACAATAGTCACGGTGTTGCTCGCGTTGTCCGGAGGATGGCGCCGCGTAGCCAAGCCCAATCCTGACAGTAGCTTATGCCATCAGACCGCGCCGCCTGGGCTTCCGGTCCTTCAGTTTTTCAAACGGGTTTGGTATATTTGTCTTGGTGAATCCGGGTTGTGGGTGTATAATACTGCGAGCTTTGATGGGCGCGGCTCAATTCGTTCGCCGTCCGCATCGCCCGTCGGAGCGTAACGGCTTACGCGGACGTCCGCACCGAATCGCACTTCTGTTCCATCGGCGCCGTGGCTCCGCACAGTAGTCCAGGCAGCATCGTTCACAGTGCTACGAGATTGATCCCTCCGCGCGGTCGGCTTGTCCGCGCTTTCGATGTCAGCGGCCGCGCCGGCGCGGACCACCGCGAAATCGATGGGCGCACCGGAACGACCGCCTATGGCCATGGAAACAAGGACACTGGCAAGGAGGACGACAAATGCGGCCATACATAGCAGTACGCTTCATAGCGGCAATTCTGTCCGTGCTGTTCACCGTGGCCGCGCCGGGCCAATCCGATACAACCGTCTTCTACCAGCCGAACGCCAACGGCGGCCCTTTTGTGTACTACCAGAGCCAATCCGGCGCGGCTCTGTACACGATACCCGAGCCGACAACGCTTGCCATGCTGGCCCTCAGCGGGCCGGCTGTGTTCCGCCGCCGCCGTCTGCAACAAAACCCCTAACTCCATAAGGAGGACTGTACTATGGTGGCTACAAGACGATTCTGGTTGGCTAGCACGCTGTGCATGGCAGTGGTTCTGACGCTGGCTTCGTTTGTGTCGGCGGGCTGGAGTCCGGACGATCCGCACGGGATGAAGTATGCGTTTCTTCCTGACCTGTCGGATCTTGGCATGAGCGTCAACGCATCGTTCGACTCCGCCGGGCACGGCGGCCGGTTCATCCTGTTCGACGATTTCCTAAGTGACGAACCCGGGCCAATTGCCGAGATCCACCTCTGGGGCACATGGCTCAACGACGTCTACCCCGACAACTCGGCAAGTAACGTGACCTTCCTGCTGAGTCTGCATCCGAACATCCAAGAGGGACAGGACAACAAACCAGACCTAGACGACTACTGGCTCAAGACCTTCACCCCCTCAGACTTTTCGGTCCGTTCTTACGACGACGAACTGAGCATTGGGTGGATGGAGCCAGATACTGGGACATACCAGGCCGCCGCCAGCGAGGTGAGTTGGCAGTACAGCTTCCCGATCGACCCTTCAGAGGCGTTCTCGCAGGGATACGACACGCGGTACTGGTTAAATGTCACGGCCATTCCCGACGACGCAGACACCTGCTGGGGCTGGATGGTTACCGACCCTGGCGCACCGGGAACAGAAAACGTGGCCCTCTGGAACAGAGAAATGTCTCCCTGGGACGATGAACACAACCCGGGAGAGAATCTCATCTACCTGATTTATCCGCCTGCACATCAGAGTAGCGGCCCGCTGAACATGGCGTTCGTTATTGTCCCGGAACCGACAACGCTTGCCATGCTGGCTCTCGGCGGGCTGGCGATAATGAAAAGGCAACGCCGATAATCCGGTACAGTCGGAAGCGATCAGGGTTACACGCGACAGGGCGGATCCCGGCTCGCCGGGGTTCGCCCGCAAGCGCGCCGTCTGCGAGCAGCGCCCAATGCGTTAAGTCCTGGTCGTCATCCGCGGACGGTACGCTCCAGCCCGACTTGTTCACGAGGAAACAGCCGTCTCCGTGAACAAGCCGCCCACAACGGCCTTGGCCACCGAGGTCGCCTGAAGCTCCGCAGCCACCTCTACCTTTCCCGCATCGGGCAGCGATCCGAGCTTTACCGGCGATGTGGTTGCAACGTAGCCCGCCCACGGTATTGCCCCCAAGCTCCGGCTGGGGATATGCTACCCGTCCGCCCGCGGCTCTTCCGCCGCGAACCGGCGACGGAGCAAGCACAAACGGCCCCGCCACGGCAGGATTTAGCATGAACACGACCCTCACCACAGACGCGCGGTCGCCCCGCAGGTTCGGCACTTTCGGCGGCGTATTCACGCCATGCACCCTGATGATCCTGGGCGTGATCATGTTCCTGCGGCTCGGCCAGGTGGTGGGCAACGCCGGCGTTTTCTACGCCCTGATAATCGTTCTGATCTCCAAGGTCATTACCACGCTGACCAGTCTTTCGCTGTCGGCGATAGCGACCAACACGCGGGTCAAGGGTGGCGGGGCCTACTACCTCATCAGCCGGAGCTTGAGCGTGGAGTTCGGCGGGACCATAGGCGTGGTGTTCTTCCTGGCGGTGGCGATATCCGTCGCCCTGTACGTCATCGGCTTCACCGAGGCACTGGTGGGCGCTGTACCGCAACTGGACTGACGATTCACCACCGTCGCGACGCTGGTCAACGTCGCGGTGTTCGTGTGCGTTTATGTCGGCGCCGGATGGGCCATTCGCGTGCAGTACGGCATTTTGGCGGTGCTTGGGCTGTCGCTGGTGTCTGCCTTCGCCGGAGCGGGGATGTACTTCCGGTTCGACCTGCTGGCAGCCAACGCCGAACCGGCTTTCGCCGAGGGGGAAAGCTTCTTCACCATGTTCGCGCTGTTCTTTCCGGCGGTGACGGGGATCATGGCCGGGGCGAACATGTCCGGCGACCTGACTAGTCCGGGCCGGTCAATCCCACGAGGTACGCTCGGCGCCGTGGTCGGTCCCCACCGGCAACATCGACGTATGGTGGCGCGGCATGGCCAACGGAGAACTGATGCTGCTGCTGGCGCACCTGGTACGTCAGAATCCCGAATGGAGGACCAAGATTATTCGGCTGCTCCGTGTGATCGACTCCGATGCCGGGCGGGAAGGCGTACTGGAGAACATGCGGGAGGTGATGGATATTTCACGAATAGAGGCCAAACCGGTGGTTATCGTCTCAGACGACGTGCCGGGGGCGATCCAGCGGACAAGCGCCGATGCCGCCCTGGCGATAATGGGGATGAACCCGCCCGAACCAGGCGGTGAGTTGGTCTTCCATCAGGCGGTGGAGAAACTCACCGGCGATCTGCCGCGGACGCTGCTGGTAAAAAGCTCAGGCGGTATGCGCCTGGAATCGTAGCGCCAAGCCGGTCACTCCGGCTCTATTCGGAACAGGCCGCCGTCCTCTTCGTCGGTCAGTATGTAGATGTGACCGTCGGGTCCCTGCGAGACCTCTCGCACGCGGCTGCCGATGGTCAGCCGCTCCTGGCCGGTCACGTTGCCGTCCTCGTCCAGTTCGATCCGCCTCACATCCTGCGCTCGCAGCCCCCCGCTGAGCAGACTGCCCCGCCAGTCCGGGAAGTACTCAGCGGTGTAGAACTCCAGTCCCGACGGCGCATGCGCCGGCGTCCAGACGACTTTGGGGTTCTCCATGCTCTCGACATCGTCGCTTCCGATTGGCATCCCCGTGCGGTAGTCCCGCCCCAGCGTCTGGAGCGGCCAGCCGTAGTTGCGGCCGGGCTTGAGCAGGTTCAGCTCATCCCCGCCGCGCGGGCCGTGCTCGTTGGCCCAGATTCTCCCGGAACGCGGGTCAAGGGCCAGTCCCTGATTGTTGCGATGGCCGTAGGTCCATATCTCCGGCAGCGCATCGTCGTTGTCGATGAAGGGGTTGTCGGGCGCCGGCTCGCCGTCTTCTGTCAGCCGGACGATCGAGCCGAGGTGGCTTTGCAGCTTCTGGCCGTGGTCGCGGGCGGGGATGCCGTCTATCTGCAGCGGCGGGTTGCCGCCGTCGCCGACGGGCATCAGCAGCGTGCCGTCGGGTAGCCACAGCAGACGCGAGCCGAAATGCTGCCCGTCGGGCTTATCCGGCACGACCCTGAAAAGCTCCTCGATGTCCTCGATACGCTCTCCGTCATAGACGCCTCTGACCAGCACGGTGCGGTTGGCGTGCCGGTCGCCGGTGCTCAGCGTCATGTACACCCGCATCTCGCCCTCGGTGTCCTCCGGATGCAGCGCGATATCCAGCAGCCCGCCCTGGCCGCCGGTGAACACTTCCGGCATTCCATCGGTCGGAACCTCGGTGAACTCCTCGCCGTCAAAGAGAACCACCATTGCGTCGTCGCGGGCCGTCACCAGGGCGTTTCCATCCGGCAGCCACGCCAGACCCCAGGGATGCCTTATGCCCCTGGCCACGGTCACCAGTCGCCAGTCCTCGGCCTCCTCGGGCGGGCCGGTCGGCTCCAGCGGAAGCCCGCCGCACGCGCCGGCAAAACCGCCAAGCAGTACCGCAACGAGTGTCGTCAGAAATATTGACGCTTTCATGAGTCACCTCCGGTCATTTCCGCAAGCTCGATGCACCGCCGACGGACAGCCCGAACCCGCACACGGCCGAGCCGCACCGACAGATACCGCCGGCTATGTCTAATCTTAGCCCGGCTTTTTCACGAATACGGTGTTTCTTTGCGAACAGGTCGTGGTGGGGCGCCTCGGCGGCGGTGAAACCAGTGGCCGGCCGCAATCGGGGCGTTGCCGGCCCACGGAGTTGTCCGCCAACACGTGGGCATTAGCTTTTGGTAAGGTTTACCGGCCGTGCGGCCTCTCGTCCGCAGGCGGCGCGGCCGTGGACCTACTGCTCCAAGTCCAGAGGCGGCAGGATATCCGCCGGCCAGTCCACTTCCAGCTCCCGCATCGAGCCGTCTGTTCGGACACGGTAGAGCCGATCCTGCCGGATGAGCCAGACGTCCTCGTTGCCGCGCCAGCCGGGGATCACCGTCACATCGCCGCGATATCCCGTCCGTTCTTGCGTTACGATGTGTTCCTGTCCGGTTTTCAGGTCGAGAAGGACGGCCGCCGAGTCGCCCACGACCATCACGTATCGCCCGTCGGCGGAGGCGGAGAAGGTGCGGACAGTGTTGATTATCTCCGGCAATTCCACCGGCTCGATCTTCGAGCTGTCGTCGATCACATCGTCTTCGCCCGGGACGACACGGTACAGCAGCAGTCGCGTACTCCGCCGGGCGGGGGCTGGTAGCTCGAGCCGTCCGGAACTGATCAACAGGTCGTCTCCAACGGTCTGCACGCGAACGGCCGGGTGGGAGGTGAGCAAAGCCACCTGGCCTTCAACCCGCGCCGGCAGGGCCGGCTCGCCGGCGACATCGCGGACCTCTGCCTTCAGCAGCCGCGCGACCCCGTTGCCCTCGATCCGGTCAACGGCGAAGACCGCACCCCCATCACTCGACCAGGCCAGTGTCGGCAACAGGCGGTCGGCCAGCGCGTATGCGGGGTCGCCGCCGTCCAGCGGCGCAACCAGCATCCCCCGGCCATCCACCACACAGCCCAGAAGCTCACCGTCAGGCCCGACCTCCAACGCCCTGTGCCGCAGCAGCGAAAAGTCGAGCCGGCGGACCCGCTCCAACTGTTTGCCGTCGCTGAGCCGGCAGAGCAACAGTTCCGATCCGCTTATCTCCAGCGGCTCCGGGGCATCTTCCGGCAAGGCCTCCTTCAGGGCGTCTTGATGATGGTCGCGAAGGTATAATAGCGTCAGCAGTTCGACGTCCGGCCGCCGGCAGATTGCCTGCAGCTTCGGCCGGAGTCGCTCTGGGTCATCCCGGTAGCGGGTAAGGTCCGGCGCAATACGGTCGCCGAAGTCCTCCAGCGCCGACCTGCACTCGTCGGGCAGCGATCCGGCGACATCATCCCATCCCACGTCGGCGTGTTCGACGGCCGTCACAAAGTGCTCGCCGTCCGGAGCCCATGCCACGGCCGTAACGTTCTCCAGCAGAGGTTCGGACAACTCTCCGTCGATGTCGCAGACATGCAGGGTTTTTTCGCCGACGACGAGGGCCTTCCGGCCGTCGGGACACCAGCTAATCAGTTCGCGTGGATAGCAGCCGAACAATAACAGCCCCGTCAAAGCAAGCGCCACAGGCAGTCTTGTTGACATGGTCCCTTTCCTTCCTTTCGCGGCGACCCGCCCGGTTGACGAATAAACGCCGGCCGGCTCGCCCTGTCTTGGCGAGCTTTGTGGCAGATCCACATCCGGAGTCTGTTTAGCGAGTAGAACGGGCCGGCACGAACCGCTACACGTGCGCCTTCCGTGCCGCCCCTTCGGGACTCTTGGTTTTTGGGCACTCCCGGACCGAGGCCTCACGGCTCCCGGCTATCCGCATATCGGCCCTGCGGGCCTCCCGCCCGGCCGGGTTGCGTATCTCCCGATACGTCCCTCGGCCAAGCCGTCCGCAGTGTACCTCACCGTAACAGTCCCGTCGACAACACGTTGCCAACCACACTCGCTAGAAATCTCGTGCGGCCTCTCGTGCGCGCTGCGCTCTATCCTCTCGTATCTGGTCAACAATCGGCTCGTACACCATGTACAAAGTAGGAACCTTTGTTTTCGATGCGGAGCACAGCTCAAGAAACATCAGGACGTCCTCACGATTCCAATACCATTCTTCCCACAGTACCCTTGGTCGCTGTCCTTCACCGAACGTAGCGAACACCGCGTCCCTGAAGGCGCGCCAGTCAGCGTTTTTCGCCCTGATTTTAACACTATACAAGTGGTCCTTGTAGGTTAGATACTTGATAGACTTTAGCTCCGCCCCACCAATTGTGAGGTGGTCTTCTCGGCTAAGATAGGCCGCCTTTTCTTCATCTCTGTCTATCAATACCATCTCAGCCATATCACTAATGTCCGTGCCCCACCTTATCCCACGGAAGCCTTCCCATCTACTCAAGTCATTCATCTCACGGTGGTCTTCATCTGATTCTTCTTCCGGTTGCTCTTCCCGTGCTAGTCCGCGATGTCTGGCCTCTCTCCTCTGTCGGTGCCATTCTTCACTTACCTCTCTAAGTTCCTCTGCCATTTCGTCCGACATCTCTGAGAGGTATGGTGGCGGCACTGGAGTGGCTGCAGGTGGCTGGGTCGGGTCGTCGGGCGAATCGGGGACATCTGAACTGGGGTCGTCAAGATAAACACCTAGTACCCCCAACACCAATCCCAGCACCGAGGTTGACACGAGAGCGCCGATGATAAACATCGGTCGGTTCTTTACTGAACGGTTCATAGGTCATTCTCCTTCCACCGCCTCGCGGGCAGCCTGTTCGCGGCAGCATTTGTAAACACGTGCGCACATGCCATCCGCGTCCGCTCCGTCCACAGTTGCCCTCACTTGCTAAATCAGTCGGTCTTGGCTTTTGATCTCATCTAGCAACCGCTCGATTTTCGCTTCTCGCGTCTCGATTCTCTGGTCGCGGAGGCGTATACAGTCTTCGTCCTCGCGTCTCAATCCCCACTCGCGTGGAGAGGCACGATTACTGTAGAATATTGGCCTTGTTCTATGGCGTTTTAATTCCCACGCGCGTGGGGAGGCACAAGATTTTTTTGGGTGCCTGCTGCGATTGAGGCCCAACATGGGACACATTGTTCACTGTTGGCGTATTGGAAATGCTACCGGCTTGCCTTTCGCCATGCAAGCATGATTCCTGTGGAGTTATACAGCCGGAAGGCGCCTTTTCCGGTCTGGAGGCAGGCGAAGCCATGCGGCTGCCTAGCATCGGTACAGCAAGTAGGCCGGCAACAGGCGTCGTTTGCCTCTTGCCGACGTGTTGACCGCAATCCCAGGCACGCAGGGCCGTAACGAAATCTGCCGGGCCCGTCAGCATCCGAAGGGCTGTTCCGTAGCATTCGAGGCCCAACGGGCCGGCACGAACCGCTACACGTGCGCCTTCCGTGCCGCCCCTTCGGGGCTAACCGTTTTTGGGCACTCTCGGACCGGGGCCTCACGGCTCCCGGCTATTCGCATATCGGCCCTTCGGGCCTCTCGCCCGGCCGCGTTGCGTATCTGCCGGCACGTTCCTCGGCCGGGCCGTCCGCAGTGTACCTCACCGTAACATTCCCGCCGGCAACAAGTTGCCGACATACTCGCTGCTGGCAAGTAGTCTTGGTACCTTTGTTGGGGCCTATGTTCCGCCAATGCATGCAGTCAGCCCCACAGGCTGACTGCGGCCCCGCCAATTAACGTCGTCGCCGACGGCCCAACAGGACCAGCCCACCGGCTGCCAGCAGGCCTAACGTTGCCGGTTCGGGTATCGCCAGAAGTTTTGAGCCCTCATCATTCCAGGTAATCTCCGTGGTCCATGTGCCGGCTACATCAAACCATTGGCCGGTAAGAGTACCGGTTCCGACTACCTTGTAGTGCGTGACGCCGTTGACAACATCATATTCTTCCAGCTCCAGGCCTTCAGCGGCTTCGAAGCTGTGACCGTCCAGCGTAACGACGGTTTCGTGGCGTGCTTGCAACTCGGAGATCAAACCACCGCTGATGTCCACGTTGGCCCAGTCTATAATCTCAAAAGTGTCGTCAAAAACGCCACCAGTGACGGTCGTATAGCTCTCGCCCCGCGCGGTTACACGGTCAACATAGCCGCCAGTGACCTTCAGCGTGCTGTTGTCGCGGATAAACATGTCAGTACATTCGCCTCCGGCGGTCTCTATGGTGCTGTCGTCGCGGGCTTCCAGCCAGGTGACCTTGCCTTCATCGGTGATATGTATCGTGCCCTCATCCCAAGCATACGGGGCGTCCACTTCACCGGCGACAACGTTCAACTGCGAGGCGTCATTGACCTCGGCGTCGTCGATGAAGCCACCTTCCAGCACATCAGCGCTGCTTTCGTCAAAAAGCACTCCCTCATCATAGCTGTCGGTGACGTCCTTGTGGTCATCGTCGAACAGCATAAACGTGTCAGCCCCGGCCGTTGCTGCGAGGATCCCGAGAACTCCCATTACCATCGCGATAATTGAGGTTTTCGCAAACATTGTTGTAAGCACCTCCTGCATAGAAAGTTGGTAAAACGTAACCGAGCGGAACGTCCGCACGATTTTTGCCGAGCTTCAGGCCGTCCGGCTGAGCATCCGGACGACAGGCACACAGATATCATTTGCTTTGCGTGTGTCTGGCTTACAACTGAGTTTTTTGAGCTTTTTTGGCCAGACCACCCCGGAGAAGGCCAGCGAGCAATCCGGCCTCGGTCGCGTTATTTTATGCACCGCAGCCCCCGCTTTCAAAAAAATCCATCACGCTCGAACAAAACGAGCGAGTAGGTCGGCAAGAGGCCTCGTTTGCCTCTTGCCGACGTGTTGACCGCAATCCCAGGCCCGCAGGGCCGTAACGAAATCTGTCGGGACTCAGGACAAGCAATCCGCAATGGCTTAGACCGTCAGCGACATTATGCGCTTCACGCGGTCGCCGATTGGCGGATGGGTCTGCATGAAGTTCCTGGAGCGGTCTTCGTAGTTCTTGATCGGGTGTACGATGTACAGCGGCGCGGTGGCGCGGTTGGCCACCTCGAGAACCTCCGTGTCGCCGGAGAGTTTCGCAAGAGCGGCCGCCAGCCCGTCGGGGTTTCGGGTAAGCTCCACGGCCGCGGCGTCGGCGAGGTATTCCCGCTGGCGGGATATCGCCAGGTGCAGCAGTTTGGCGAGTATCGGCGTGATTATCGCTAACACAATCGCGACGATCACAAGTATGGCCTCGGCGCCGCCGCCTCCCCTGCCGCCCCGACCGCGGGAAGACGACCGCCGCCTGCCGCGCCCCGCCCCGAACCACAAGCTCCGCAGGAACACATCGCACAGCAGTACCAGCGTGCCGACCAGCACGGCCGTCAGTGTCGCGTAGAGAATGTCGTAGTTGCGAACATGGCTAAGCTCGTGGGCCATCACGCCCTGAAGCTCCGCGCGTGTGAGCTTTTCGCGAAGCCCTCGGGTAATCGCCACGGCCGCGTGCTTCGGGTCTCTGCCGGTGGCGAAGGCGTTCATGGCGCGGTCTTCGATGATATACACCTTCGGCACCGGGACGCCGCCGGCGATGGCCATCTCCTCGACCACGTTGTAAAGCTGCGGGTCGTCGTCCTTTTCGATCTGCCTGGCCTTCGACATCGCCAGAAGCGCCGACGAGCCGCCGAAATAGCTTGTCAGCGTCAAGATGAACGCGACCGCTGCGGCTATGACAGCCACCGCGATGCTGAAATACCAGTCGCCGCCCCAGACATAGCCGATGAGCAGCCCCAGCCCCACGAACAGCAGCATGAAAACACCTATCAGCAAAAAGGTGTTCCGCTTGTTATGCGCTATCAGTGTGTGAAAAGTCTGGGCGGCCATTGGTCTGGATGCTGGTTAATTGGTTAACTGGTTGACTGGTTGAACAGTTAATCCGTTGAGCCGTTCGCCTGGCGGCGGCAGAGCGTCAGGTCGGCGATCCGCATTGCCTGTGGGCCGACCAACGGCGTCGGGCGGTGCCGGGCAGGTATGCTCGGCCTACGGCAATTCGCGATTCGCCATTCGCGGTTCGCGATTCTGTCAGGCAAGTATGCCCGATCTACCACTACGCAGGGCAAACCCGGTTACCGGTTCCAGGTTCCGGGTTCCGCGTTCCAGGTTCCGGGTTACTGGCTACCGGCTACCGTCGTTGTCAGAACTTTACCTGCGGGGCCTCGCGGTGCGTCGGGTCTTCGATCTCGAAGTATTCCCTCGGCTTGAAGCTGAACATGCCGGCCACCACGCTGTTGGGGAACTTCTGCCTGGCGGTGTTGTATTCCGCGGCCGCGGTGTTGTAGTGCTGCCTGGCGAAGGCGATGCGGTTTTCAGTGCTGGTAAGCTCTTCGTGGAGCTGTGCGAAGTTCTCGTTGGCCTTGAGGTTGGGGTAGCTCTCGGACAGCGCGAAGAGCTGCCGCAGCGCCCCGGTGAGCATGTTCTCGGCCTGCTCCTGCTGTTTGACGCCCTGTGCCTGCACCGCCTGGTTGCGGGCCTGGATGACGTTTTCCAGCGTCTCGCGCTCGTGGGAGGCGTAGCCCTTGACCGTCTCGACCAGATTGGGGATAAGGTCGTGTCGGCGCTTCAACTGAACGTCGATCTGGCTCCACGCCTCGTTACACCGCACACGCTTGGTAATGAGCGTGTTGTAAATCACGATGAACGAGAGCACGACCAGCACCAGCAGCGCTATGATGATCCACAGTATCCACATAGGCGTTTCCTTTCCTGACAGGCGCCCCTCGGCAGGGCCTTTCCGGCCGGTCGATAAGCTAACGCCGCCAATCGCCCGACGCAAGACACATTCGCCGGCAAAAATCGCCCCCGTCCGCGGCTCATGCTGGCAAACAAACCCTTGCCGCCGGCCAAGTACCGGTTTAGAAGCTACATGTCCCGGCCGGCGAGAGGCCGACGCACAGGATGACCGCCCAGCGAAGGAGCCGACGGATGACCCAGCAGCAGCCGGACCAGCGCCCCAACATAGTGCTGATAATGTGCGACGATATGGGCTTTTCGGACATCGGCTGTTACGGCTCGGAGATATCCACGCCCAACCTCGACCGGCTCAGCACCGGCGGGCTGGCGTTCCGACAGGTTTACAACTGCGGCCGCTGCTGCCCCACCCGCGCCAGCATACTGACCGGGCTGTACCCTCACCGCGCCGGCGTCGGGCAGATGGTCAACGACCGCGGCAGGCCCGCGTACCAGGGCTACCTCAACAACCGGTGCGTGACCATAGCCGAAGCACTGAAGCCGGCCGGCTACCGCACGTACATGTCCGGCAAGTGGCACTGCGGCGGGCATTACAACGTGCAGAAACCCGAGACCTGGTCGCCCGGCGACGCCACCCACCCGACGCCGGTTCAGCGCGGTTTCGACGAACATTTCGGCACGCTCTGCGGGGCGGGTAGCTACTTCTTCCCGCCGACGCTGACGAGGAACGACACTTTCATCGCCCCCGACGGGATGGACTTCCACCTCACCGACGCCATCAGCGACGAGGCCGTCGGGATGATCAACCGGGCCGCCGACGCCGAAGAGCCGTTCTTCCTCTATGTCGCCTACACCGCCCCCCACTGGCCGCTGCACTCCTGGGACAGGTACATCGAGAAATATCGCGGCAGGTACGCAGCCGGCTGGGACGCGGTACGCACCGCCCGCCACGAGACGCTCAAGGCCTCCGGGCTTGTGGACCCCAAGTGGCCCATAAGCCCCCGCGACGAGGAAGCGCCCCCATGGGAGGACATCCAGGACAAGGACTATCAGGACGCTCTGATGGCCGTGTATGCGGCAATGATTGACCAGATGGACGACGGCATCGGGCGGATCATGTCCGCCCTCGATGCCCGCGGGCTGACCGATAACACGCTGGTGCTGTTCCTTTCGGACAACGGCGGCTGCCACGAGTACATCAGCCACAAGGGCCGCTGGGCGGACCGGCTGAGGCGGCCCGCGATGGACGGCAAGGAGGTCGTCGTAGGCGACGCCCCCGGCGTGATACCCGGCGACAGGTACACCTACCAGAGCTACAACCGCCCCTGGGCCAACGCCAGCAACACGCCCTTCAGGATGTTCAAGCACTGGGTCCACGAGGGCGGCATAGCCACGCCACTTATCGCCCACTGGCCGGGCGTAATCGAACCCGGCACGCAGACCGATGCGCTGGGACACGTCATAGACATACTGCCGACGTGCCTGGACGCCGCAGGCGCCGAATATCCGGAACAGCACGATGGCAGGCCCATCAAGCCGGTGGACGGCGAGAGCTTGCTGCCGGTGCTGCGCGGCCGGGAGTGGTCCCGCCAGAAGGACCTGTTCTGGGAGCACGAGGGCAACCGCGCCGTCCGCCAGGGGCGGTGGAAGCTCGTCAGCATGTTCGAGAAAGGCGACTGGGAGTTGTACGACATGGTCGAAGACCGGACCGAACTGAACGACCTGGCCGCGGCCAAGCCCGACAAGCTCCGCGAACTCTCGGCCGCCTACGAGCTCTGGGCCGAGTACGCCGAGGTCGAGCCGTGGGAAAAGGTCAGGGGTGGTTGAGTCGTTGATTGGTTGATTGGCTGGCCGTCCTAATGGCTCCTGGCTCCTGGCTGCCGGCTACCGGTTCTTCGTCGTTGACCGCTCTGTCGGCCGGCGGTAGCGTAAGCGGCGTGGGCGATACCATCTACATCATCGACGGGCATTCCCAGATGTACCGCGCGTACTACGCGCCCTTTCGCGACCTGACCAGCCCCACCGGCGAACCGACGCGGGCCACACGTGTGTTCTGCTCGATGCTGATCAAGTTCATATCCGAGCATCGCCCGAAGTACCTCGCGATGGCCGTTGACTCCCCTACCGAGACGCTTCACCGGCGACAGGAATACGCCGAATACAAGGTCACGCGCAAACCCATGCCGGAGGACCTTCCGCCGCAGATAGATCGCATCCTCCAGATCGTCGATGCCCTGGGCATACCTATACTGCGGGTCGAGGGATACGAGGCCGACGACATCATCGCCACGGCCGCCGAACGGTTCGCCGGTGAGGAAACGCCGGTTGTCGCCATCAGCCGGGACAAGGACCTAGAACAACTCGTCGGTCCGGGTTTCTCGTTGTACGACCCGATGAAGGATGAGGTCATCGACGCCGAAGCCGTCAGTAAAAACAGGGGCTATCCGCCGGAGAAGGTGGTTGACGCCCTCGCGCTTGCCGGCGACACCAGCGACAACGTCCCCGGCGTGCCGGGCGTAGGCCCGAAGACGGCCGCCAAGCTTCTCGCCGAGTACGGCTCGGCCGAGCAGGTAGTCGCCCACGCCGATGAGCTGACGCCGAAGCTCGCCGAGAACGTCCGCGAACACGCCGAGACAATCAATCTCTCGAAGCGGCTCGTCACGCTCGAACGCCATGTGCCGGTGGAGCTTGACCCGGACAGAATGCGTTTCGACGGGCTGAACGGCGATGCGCTCCGTCCGATATTCGCCGAACTGGGCTTCAAACGGTTGCTGGAGCAACTCGACCAGATGGGCACCGACGGCGAAAACAGCGACTCCACGGCCGAGGCGGCCGAGACGACCGGTCGGACCATCGCCGGGGATTTCTCGTATCGCTGTGTGGACACGCCGGAGCAACTGTGCGAACTGGCCGAGGAACTTCGCGAAGCCACCCGGCTGGCCGTCGATACCGAGACCACCTCCACCAACCCCATGTTCGCAGAGATGGTGGGCGTGTCGCTTTCGTGGCGGCCCGGAAAAGCCGCTTATATCCCCGTCAAGGCGCCGCTGGGCGCCGCGACGCTGGATGTCGCAGATGTCAGGCAGGCCCTGGGGCCTGTCTTCGCCGACGAGGCGGTCGAGAAGGTCGGCCATAACATCAAGTTCGACATGATAGTCCTGGCCCGCGCCGGGATGCCTCTTGCCGGCCGGCTGTTCGACACAATGGTGGCCGCCTGGGTGCTGGACTCCTCGCGAATCTCATACAAGCTGGACGCGCTGGCCGCGGAACTGCTGAACCACCAGTGCATACCCATCGGCGAGATCATCGGCTCCGGCCGGGACCGCGTAACAATGGACCTGGTCCCTGTCGAGACCGTCAGTGACTACGCGGCCGAGGACGCCGACGTGACGCTCCGGCTCTGCGACGTGCTGCGAGAGCAGCTCAGAGACGAGGGCCTTGTCGGGCTTATGGACGAGATGGAGATGCCGCTTCTGCCGGTACTGGCGGATATGGAGCTGACCGGCATCCGCATGGACCCGGCGGCGCTTAAGCGCATGGAGGCCGAGCTTTCGACCAGGACCGACTCGCTTAGAGAGCGGATCATCTCTCTGGCCGGCTGCCGCTTTAACCCGGACTCGCCCAAGCAACTCGCGGAGGTGCTTTTCGAGCGGCTGAAGCTGCCCGTGCAGAAGCGCACCAAGACCGGACCGAGTACCGATTCTTCGGTACTGGAGCAACTGGCGGTCACCCACGAGCTGCCCGCGCTGGTGCTGGATTACCGCAAGCTCACCAAGCTGCTGGGCACGTACCTCAAAGCGCTGGCGGCCTGCATCCATCCCGAAACGCGGCGCGTGCACACCTGCTTTCACCAGACCGGCACATCGACCGGCCGGCTCAGCAGCAGCGACCCGAACCTCCAGAACATACCCATACGCACCGAGGAAGGCCGAAGGATCCGCTCGGCCTTCGTCGCCGACGACGGGTTCCTGCTGCTGTCGGCGGACTACTCGCAGGTGGAGCTTCGGGTGCTGGCGCATCTGTGCGGCGACGAGACGCTGGTGGCGGCGTTCCGCGCCGGGCGGGACATTCACCGCACCGTCGCCGCCGAGGTGTTCGGCGTCGCTGAACGGGACGTTACAGACGACCAGCGGGCCAGGGCCAAGACCGTGAACTTCGGCATAATCTACGGCCAGACCCCACACGGGCTTTCGACCACGCTGCGCATCCCGCGCCGGGACGCCGCGGAGTTCATACAAACGTACCGCAACAGGTTCCCGCAAATAGACGCGTTCCTGCGCCAGTGCGTCAGCGAAGCGAGGGAGCACGGGTACGTGCGGACCATGTTCGGCCGGCGTAGGCGCATAGCCAACATCGACTCGCGAAACCCCCAGCAACGCGCACTGGCCGAGCGACTGGCGATAAACTCCGTGGTTCAGGGGTCCGCCGCGGACATCATCAAGCGGGCGATGGTCAGCATCGCCGACCGGATAGCGGCCGAGAACCGGCCGAGCCGCATGCTGCTGCAGATTCACGATGAGCTGGTTTTCGAGGTGCCGAGGGAGTCTCTGGACGCCGAGCGGGAGATGATAGTCTCGGAGCTTTCAGCCGCCGCGGAGCTGCAGATACCTCTGAAGGTGGACGTCGGCGTCGGCGAGAACTGGATGGACGCCAAGTAGGAGGCGGGATATTTGCTGCGAGCAAGGCGGCACGGGCTTCCCGCCCGGCCCGCGATAGGTAAACTACCCGTTGCGGACGGGATGCCCATGGCGCCGCCGGACATAATCGCAAGTGGCTCGGCAGCGGATTGCTCTTGCCCGGCGGCGGCGGGTGTTCTACTATTCCGCAGGTTTTTCGCCGTCGCCTGTCCGACCACTGGCCCATGGAAATCGCAAGGATACAGACCTGATGCCCGAGGCGCAAGGCCCCCGGACGCAGGATCCGAGTAAGCTGCCCGTACCGGCCGTCGCGCATCGTCCGGAGACGCTGCACGCCGGCTGGAAATACGGCGTGTTGGCGCTGCTTGCGCTTTATCTTTTCATAGCGGCCGTCAAGCTCATGGGCCACGGGCTTGGCACCGCCGCCGAAGACCCCGCCGCGGAGGCGAGGATCGAGGGGGTCTTCCGTTTCGCGCTCAATCCGTTCGTGGGGCTTTGCATCGGCGTGCTGATAACCAGTCTCGTGCAGTCGTCGAGCTTCACCACGTCAATGACGGTGGTGTTCGTGGGCGTGGGACAACTGACGCTCGCCCAGGCGATACCCATAGTCATGGGCGCGAACATCGGGACCAGCGTTACGAGCATTGCTGTCTCGCTCGGACACGTCCGCCGCAGGATGGAGTTCCGCCGCGCCCTGGCCGGGGCCTGCGTGCACGATTTCTTCAACGTCTGCAGCGTGCTGCTGTTTTTCCCGCTGGAGGTGGCCTTCGGCATATTCTCCCGGCCTATAGAGGCCCTCGGCGGCGCCCTGGGCGGGCTGGGGTTCTTCACCTTCGACCCCAAGGAAACGCTGGACATAGTCGGCATCGCGGTCTGGCCGTTCATCGCCGGAGCGGATGCGGTGCTTCAGGACCTGCTGGGACTGTCCAAGCCCTGGGCCGGCGGGCTGACCGCCCTGGCGGCGATACTGCTGCTGTTCGCCGCCCTTACCGCACTGGTCAAGTGCCTGCGCAAGCTCGTTTTCCACCGCGTCAGCGAGCTGTTCCGCAACGTGCTTTTCGGCAGGCCCTGGAGCAGCTTCGCCGTAGGCGCCACCACGACCGCAATGGTCCAAAGCTCGTCGATTTCGACATCGCTGGCCGTTCCGCTGGTCGGGTCCGGCGTGCTCAACATACCTCAGATTTACCCCTACATGCTGGGCGCCAACATAGGGACGACCTTCACCTGCCTGCTCGCGGCGCTGGCCAATGCCCAGAGCAGGTTCGGCGCGCTGGGCGTGGCGGCGGCACTGGCTCACCTGTTGTTCAACCTCTCCGGCGTAGTGGTATTCTGGCCGCTCCAGCAGATACCCATAGCGACCGCGCACGCCTTCGCGCGGCTGGCCTGCCGAAGGAGATGGGCGGTGGCGGTGTTCCTGATAGGATTGTTTTTTGTCGTGCCGATAGTTGTGATAGCCATGGCGGCCTTGCTAACATAGACCGATCCGGGTCGATAGGAATCAGACAATGTTCAGGGAACTCATACAGGCGTTCCGCCGCAAGGACAGTGTGGGGGCGATGATCGGGCACGTCGGAGAAATGCTTGACGACGGGCAATGGATGTTTGCCACCGCCGGGGCGGTGGTGCGCAAGGAGCAATCGCCCGATGAGGTCCGGGACGAGCTGTACCGGCGGGACCGGAAGATCAACCGCCTCGAGTACGATATCCGCCGAAACATCCTGGTCCATCTGGCGCTGGGAGATATGTCGGACGTCGGCATATGCCTGGTGCTGATGAGCGTGGCCAAGGACGCCGAGCGGGTCGGCGATTACTGCAAGAACATCTTCGAGGTCGGAAGGCACTTCCAGAGCAAATACGGCCGGCCTGAGTACGCCGGGCCTCTCGACGATGTGCGGCAGACCATCCTCGAGGCATTCCCGAGGGTCAAACAGGCCTTTCTCGCCGGGGAGGCACAGACCGCCCAGAAGGTCCGCGAAGACCTCACCAGCGCCAGGCAACGATGCAACCTGATCATACAGCAACTGCTGATGCCGGGGTTTCCCGGAACGGCCGACGAGGCGGTCGCATACGCCCTGAGGGCGAGGTTCCTCAAGCGGACCAACTCACACTTGTCCAACATCACCACCAGCGTGACCAACCCGGTGCCGATGCTCGACTTCCGCGAGTCGAGCATACGCGACGACCAGGAATACAACGCCGGCTGATACCGCACGGCCGCGGCGGCGCTGAGCACAGGATGCCGCACCGGGCCGGCGGCCTCACGGCAGGAACGACTTACGCCCGGCCAGCTTCCGAGGCAGGTATTCGTTGGCGACGAACGCCAGGCCGTGCTTGGCAAGTGCCTGCTGCTCCACACGCACGCCCGCTTTGAGCATCTTGCGAACCGCGACCTGCCACGGCTTGTGATGGCGTATGAAGGGGTCGTTCTTCAGCGCATCATTGGCTCGCTTCTTGTCAACCTCCTTCAGCGGGTGCGTGGGCAGGTCATATTCGGTGATATCCTCC
Organism: Phycisphaerae bacterium; assembly: GCA_003551645.1. Lineage (GTDB taxonomy): Bacteria > Planctomycetota > Phycisphaerae > SM23-33 > SM23-33 > PUND01. The sequence goes on from PUND01000009.1 coordinate 23,675, forward strand.
GGCGTCACGCCCAGAAACCGCGCCTGCGGGACGCAGAAAAACTCGTTCAGGTGCGCCGCGTTACCCGAGCCGACCTTGAGAGTGCGGTAGATGTTGAAATAACCGTAGGGGTCGCCGTCGGTGAAGACATAGACGGGGATCATCTTCTCGTCGGCCAGCCGTCGTATGAATCTGCGGCATGCCCGGCTGGGGACGCCGCCCATCGAGACAAGGATGCACTTGTGGGCGTCGAAGAAATCCTCCTCCACCAGCCGTTCGAACATGCCCTTGGTCTCGACGGCCAGGATGAATTTGGCTGTGGTCTTGAATCCCAGTTCCTCCACCACCGTCGGCACGCTGTAGGCCCCGCTGCCGAACTTGGTGCAGTCAATCTCCACCGGATCGCCGGTTCGCCGGTCGCGGTCCAGCACGGTCAGCGCGCCGGCGACCTCGCCGCCGTGCTCGTCGGCGCGGAAGTGTATCTGCTCGCGGTTTACCGCCAGCATCGCCTCGACGTCGTCCATGACGGTGTCGGACTCGTCCTGACCGCCGAAGGCCGCCTCACCCCAGTTGTAGGCCTGGTAATAGGCCTCCCGCTTGGTCGAATGCCGGCCGTTCTGGATAAGCTCCTTGCTCATGGCCAGCATCTTGAGCGTCTGGGCGAAGGTCTTGACCGTGTTGACGGTGAGCGTGCGGACCTTGTTTCGCCCGCGCAGGCGGAAATGTCCCGACCTGGGCTTGTAGCTGACGTTGGAAAGCGCCCGGATGGGCAGCTTCATCTGCGGCTTCTGCCGGCGGCCTATGCGACGATAGGTGTCGTCGGCCTGCTGGCGTATCCTGTCGATTACTTCCTGCTTCTCAAGCGGCATGATTGCTCCCTGTCGCTGGCGGCTAGAACAGGTCCTTCTGTTCCGGCCCGACTGGCGGCGCCTCCTCCGCCTGTCGAGCGGTCTCTATCAGCTCCGCCAGGTCCTGGAAGTCTCTATACACGCTGGCGAAACGGACGTAGGCGATCTTGTCCACCTCCCGCAGTGCCGAGCTGGCGATGTCGCCGATGAAGCTCGACGGGACTTCCCTGTCGTACTGGCGGAAAATCTCCTCTTCTGTCTGCTCGACTATGCTGCGAATCTGCTCGTCCGAGACCCGCCGCTTGTAGCAGGCCCGCTTAAGCCCGTCGATGACCTTGTCTCGCGAGTACGGCTGTCGGGAGCCGTCCCGCTTGATTACGGTCATGCGGATCGGGCCTTCCTCCGGCCGTTCGTAAGTGGTGAAACGCCGCTGGCATGTGCCGCACTGTCGGCGACGTCGAACCACACGACCGCCTTCGGAACTCCGCGAGTCCACCACCCTGCCGTCACTGTCGCCACAGAAAGGACACTGCATTGGGCATAAACCCTCAAACCGGCCCATATATGGGCACGACGGCAGTCTAGCGGACGATATCTTGGGCGTCAAGGTGGCAAACTCGCTCCATTTGCCGAAGGCCGCATTCTCGAAATGTGTTGCATCGGCGGTCGCTTGGGTCGATATAGTTGTATTAGTGGCAGATGCAAGGGAAGGACTGGGCCATGTGGCTTGCTTCGATTGAAATGCCAGGAGGCGTAGATTGGCTCGGCTGGCAGGCCGAAAGCGCGCTGAGATTGCTTATGGCGGCGATGCTGGGTGCGATGATCGGCGCCGAGCGCGAGCACCACGGCCGCAGCGCCGGTTTCCGCACACAACTGCTGGTTTCACTGGGCGCGGCCCTGGCGATGCTGGTGAGCTTGAACTTCGCCCGCGTGTTCGCAGAAGGTCCCGCAGGGCCGGGGGTTCGGGTGGACCCGGCCCGTATCGCTTACGGTGTGATGGGCGGGATCGGCTTCTTGGGCGGAGGAACGATCATACGCTACGGCGCCGGCGTGCGCGGACTGACCACAGCGGCCAGCTTGTGGTGCACCGCCGCCGTCGGGCTTGCGTGCGGATTCGGCATGTATCTCGTTGCCGCGCTGGCGGCGGGTATCGTGATAGTCGCACTGATGTTCCTGTCCCGACTGGACCGGTACATTCCGTCGCGCTGGTCCAAGTCGCTTGTAGTCTCCGTGCCGATGAGCGAGCAAAACAATGTCGAGCGCGTGCGGAACCTCCTGCTCAAGCGAGGCGCACACATCGTCAACGTGGACTACCGCAGGAATACCGAGATTGGAGTCGAGACGATAACCTTCCACGTAACGATGTCGCACAAGGCGCGGGTCGCGGACCTGACCGGCCTGGCCGACGAAATTCCGCAGGCGCGCGAACTGAGCATTCAGTAGCCCCGTGTCCAGGCCCGTTTTCCGGCCCTGATTATCCGGCGGATTTGAAGGCGCCTCCGCCGTGTGGAACGCGGGTATGCCGCCGGCGCTTGGGCTCGGACGCGAGCCGGCGGTACAATCGCCCAGCGAAAGATCGATGCAAGGACTGCGACCATGAACGGGTTTCCCGCAAAGCGAATGCGCCGGCTCCGCAAAAGCGCCGCGATTCGCGATATGCTCGCCGAAACGCACCTTTCGGTGGACCGACTCGTCGCGCCGTTGTTCGTGCGGCCCGGCCGGGGCCTCCGTAGTGAGATAAGCTCCATGCCGGGTCAGTTCCAGTTCAGCCCGGACGAGGCGATGGAAACTATCCGCCGCTGGGCCGACGCCGGACTGCGTGCCGTGCTGCTTTTCGGCATAACCCAGAGCAAGGACGCCGTCGGCTCGGCCGCCTGGGACGACAACGCGGCCGTCCAGCAGCTTACACGGAATATCAAGCAGGCCCTGCCGGAGATGCTGGTGGTTACGGACACCTGCCTGTGCGAGTACACCGAGCACGGCCATTGCGGCACGGTCGCTGAACTGCCCGACGGCCGAGTGGATGTTGATAACGACGCCACGCTTGATTCGCTTGCGAAGGCGGCCGTCTCCCAGGCCCGCTCCGGGGCGGACGTCGTGGCGCCGTCGGCGATGATGGACGGGCAGGTCGCGGCCATCCGAGAGGCGCTTGACGCGGCCGGACTGACAGAGACCCTCATCCTCTCCTACGCCGTCAAGTTCGCTTCTAGTTTGTACGGGCCTTTTCGCGATGCGGCCGAGTCGGCCCCGGCACACGCCGAGCTTGAGGGGCGGCAGACCTACCAGATGGACCACCGGTCGTGCTCACAGGCGATCCCCGAGGCCCGGATGGACGCAGACGAGGGAGCGGATATGCTTATGGTCAAGCCGGCGGCCGCCTATCTGGACGTGATAGCCCAGATCCGCGAACAACTCCGGCTGCCGCTGGCGGCCTACCACGTTAGCGGCGAATACGCCATGCTGAAAGCGGCCGCCGGCGCCGGCTGGCTGAACGAGCGGGAAGCGGTTCTCGAGATAACTCGCTCCATTCGCCGGGCAGGGGCGGACCTGATAATAACCTACTACGCCGAACAACTCGCTGACTGGCTCGCGTAAACCATGTCTCCGGCATGAAATCCCCGAAAACAAGCGGGCTTCGCCAGCCCCCGCCGGATATCCGGCGTGAGTCGGGCTTGGTCCGGCCCCTTTTTTCGGTGTATAATGATTCTGTTAAGGGACCATAACGAACGAGGTGGACCATGAGACGTTTATGGCCGTTCATCCTGGTTGCGATTCTTTGCGCACCTGTTGTCGGGGACGACAACGAAACCACCTACACGGCACGTATCCGGGCCGAGTCGGCTATGGAACAGACCATCGAGAGACCCGCGATTTCCGGGCCGCTTGAGGAAGTCATAGCCGAACTGAGCGAGCTTGCCGGAGTATCGATCGAGCCGGACTGGCAGGCAATAGAGGCAACCGGCGCACAGCGGGACGCCCGCGTTGTCATGCGGTCCTCCCGGTCCACGGTCGGGCAGTTGCTCGACATTGCCCTGCTCCAGGCGTCGGCCGAGGACAGACCGCTCGCCTGGTATGCGGAGGGCCCGAGCGTGCACGTCACCACGCAGATGCGGGCGATATACGGACGCCGCCGGTTCCCCACGGCCGATGCCCGACCGGCACGACGGGATCGTGCGCAGGCGGCGGATGCCCCGCGGGAGGAATCGATCCGCTTCCGCTTCGAGGAAGCTCATCTCGAGGAAGTGGTGGAGTTTTTCCGCACCATCACCGGCGCGAACTTTCACGTGAACTGGCAGTCGCTGGAGGCCGTGGGCGTCACCCGCGATACGCCGGTGTCCATGAACCTGTCCGACGTCAGCGTCGGCCGGGCGCTGGATGTGCTCTGCCAGGACCTGAGCGGACCTGTAGGTATTATGGACAGGGTGCACTGGGTCGTCGAAGGCGGAGTCATTAAAATCGCCACCGGCGAGGCGCTAAACCGCAGGACAATAACGCGCGTGTTCGACGTGGCGGACCTGCTGATGGTGGCCCCTGACTACGAGGCGCCGGCCGTCACCCTCGGAACCACGGAACGCACCGACAGGACCGAAGATCAGATCGGACTGTTCGAGAGACGACAGCCGGACACCAATGGTCGCAACGGTCTCGCCGGTGAAGCCGAGTTGATGCAGCAACGACGCGAGGACCTGGTCTCGATGATCCGCGAGAGTATCGGCGAGGACATGTGGCAGCCCATCGGCAAGGGCAGCATCCGGCTTATCGGAAACCAACTCGTAATCACCCAGACCCCTCTGGGCTTCCGAATGCTCCGGGACACCGTCCAGGTGAACTGACCGCGAAACTGTTGATAAAGATGCTCCTAGTCCGGGTTTTCCGGACAGAAATTATAATGCATATCTAAGCGAGCATCTATCATTGGGCAACATGTACACAACGGTTGCCTGTTTATATGCAAGGGCTTCGTGGTTAAGCAGAGCGGTCAGTATTACTTTGGCATAAGCGCGTAAGCCGGCAGTATAATACGTATCAACTACTCCGGTGGCGTAGCCAAGCAGGGTCATCCGGAATTTCCGGGTGAGAGGTGATTCCGGGAACTGACGATCCCTGGCATGGGTATATGCGCGCCCGGCTGAGCCGATGTCCGAGACGTCGGCAAGGCACGGGCATTGCGGTAGGAGATGCCTGTGCAGCGTAGAATTATCATCCTGGTTGTCGGGGCTAGCGTTTTGTGGCTGGGATGCCTCGCAGGGATCGGGGCTTGGTTTCTTCACAAGGTCATCAGTCCCCCGCCGTTCATTACGGACGTCTCTGTCTATCCTAAGGTCTTGGAGCGTTACCGACCGACCGGGATGGTTGACCATTTTCCCGACGCCATTCCCCCTGAGGCCACCGACGTGCGCATGGCGGAGTTCGCCGGGTATCTGCAAGGCCCCCCACATCTCGAGCTCCGGATGAAGTTGCCCGAGGACGAGTTGGCCGCGATCGAGTCACAAGCCGCTGCCGCCGCAGCGCACGTCCTTCCGGGCGGAACGCACATGGAGACCGACGAGGGGCTTGTGTCTGGACCTTGGTTCTGGACGTCTGACGATGAGCATAAGCGGCTCCCTGCGCATTACACCGTCTATGTCCTCCATACCCGCTATACCGACAGCTCATGGTTCTCCCTGAGCGGAGTCGCCGTATCGACGCAGGCGGGCGAAGTCATCTACTGGTACCAGTGGTATAACTAACCGGCGGTATCCCTTCCTCACAGACCCGCGAAGCAACCCACGCCGTGGGGGCCATGTTAGCGCTGACGTTATTGCTCAGGTTGCATGGGCATCGCCCACTTGGTCGCCCTGCCCTTCGCACCCCCATCACGGCCCGGCAGCCCATGTTGCCTCAGGTATCGCAGATTCCTGACCGAGGGTTTGGGCTGGATTCTCCGGCCGTTTGACGTTATCTCATAGCCCCCGCGGAAGCCCTGCGGCCATGTGTGTCCGCTCAGGGGCTTTCGCTTTCCATCATGCCGGGTGCGTGCAAATGACCGAACCAGACCCGAATAACCCCCATGACAGCCAGCCACGTTCACCATACCTTTCCGGCCGGCGAATATTACCGCCGGCAGCCGGGGATGCCGAATCGGCCGCGGAGCTTATAGACCAGGCGTTTCTGGCCTACAACGCCTCACGGCTGCGCGAGGGATGCCGGCTGCTGACCGACAAGATGCTCGCCGACGATGTCACTGTCGGCATGTCGCTGGCCGGGGCGCTTACTCCGGCGGGGCTGGGCGGATCGTGCATTGTGCCGCTTGTCGAGGCCGGCTTCGTGGACTGGATCGTCTCCACGGGTGCGAACCTGTATCACGACCTGCATTTCGCCATGGACCTGCCGATGTTCGTCGGCAGCCAAAGCGTCAACGACACCGAACTGCGAGAGCATGGCGTGGTCAGGATCTATGATGTGCTGTTCGATTCGGAGGTGCTGCTGAAGACCGACCGCGCCCTGCAGGAGCTTTTCCGAGGCGAGGAATATCAACGTCAGATGGGCACGGCCGAACTGCACCATCTTATCGGCGGGCAGGCCGACGAGTGGGAGCGGCAGGCCGGGCACAAGGGGGTGTCGGTGCTGGCGGCCGCCTACCGCTGCGGCGTGCCGGTGTATGTAAGCTCTCCGGGCGACTCCGCCATTGGCATGAACGTCGCCGAGGCACATCTCGACGGCTGCGGCCCGCACATTGACCCGGCCCGTGACGTGAACGAGACCGCCGCCATAGTTATGCACGTCAAGCGTAACGGCCTAAGCGGCGTGCTGCTGTGCGGCGGGGGCAGTCCGAAAAACTTCATCCTCCAGACCGAGCCGCAGATACAGGAGGTGCTCGGGCTTGACGAGGAAGGACACGATTACTTCTTGCAGGTTACTGACGCCCGGCCGGACACCGGCGGGCTTTCGGGCGCGACACCGCACGAAGCGGTCAGTTGGGGCAAGGTGGACCCCGAGCGTCTGCCCGACGCGGTGGTATGCTACGCCGACACCACAATCGTGCTGCCGCTGCTGGTCAACTACGCGATGAACCGCCACCAGCCCAGGCCGCTGAAGCGACTCTACGACCGGCGGGGCGATATGCTCGGCGAGCTTGTCGGCGAGCTGGAAGCCGCACGGAAAGGCCGCAAATAGTGCGATGAGGATCTGACGGTCGGTCATAACCGGCCCGACGAGGCCAAAAATAGAACAGCCGGTTTTTCGGCCGCATGGCGCAAAAAACGAGCAGGTGAACAGTAGATCAGTGGAGCCGGAGAAGAAGTCGGAGCATCCAATAGCGCCAGGACGCGACCAGACGACAGGTCCTGATCACCTGTGGTCTCCCGGCACTGAGCGAGCGAAGCGAGTCGATGGCTGGGCACCTTTTGTCTTGTTAAAGCTGTTCGGGCTACCCATGGCTCCATGTTCAAGAACCTACGGGCCTGTCAGACGATTCCGAGAGCAGGCGAGTTGCCCGCCCTGGACTACAATTCGGCTACCGTCGGGGGTACGAGAGACGCACATGGCTGCCCGGCGGTCTTGATGGATGGGATGTGGGTGCATGAACAAGACCAGCAAAGGTGGTCGAGGTATAAATTGTATTCTAGGGACTACCGTCGAGCGGTTCGAACACGATGCGCACCGGTGGATGCTCCATCTGAGTGGAGGCATTCGTCTTGCAATCGAATGCCCTTGGCAAATTATATGCGCAGGCCGAGTTCGGCTTGCGAGCGGAGACCAAGGTCAGGAGTACGGCCTGGATTCGCCAATTGACGGCGCTGAGCAGGCAGGAAGTCTGCTTGATCAGAAAACCGTGGTACTGGTTCAGATTGATGATGCTTCCGCCGACATAGCGATCACGTTTGACGGAGAGGTGCGCTTGCGGACGTTCAATGATTCCAGTGGCTTCGAGGGTTGGAATCTCGATGGTCCCAAGGGGCCAATGTTCACGGCGCAGGGTGGAGGGAACCTTGTTGAATGGTGATGGCAATGGCAAGATCAGCAAATACGCGGCAGGCGTCGATACGCGGCAGAATGCCGCGATACAGCTTGTCCGGCTGCTATGAATATGCCTGTACGACCCGCTAATCCATTGATTTCCGAACCGGGCATGTCCGACCCGCACGCGCTGGTGCTCGGCGATGTGTGCTATCTGTTCACCGGCCATGATGTCGGCTTCGGCGTCAACGACTGGGTGATGCCGGACTGGCGGATATACCGCTCGGACGACCTGCTGACCTGGACTCATGTTGGGACCATCGACCCGGCCGACAACTACATGGGCGCCGGAAACACCAACTGCTGGGCCGGCGATATCGTCGAACGCCATGGCCGGTATTACTGGTACTTCTCCAATCGCAACAAGGAATCCGGCGTCATGGTCGCGTCCGCTCCGGAAGGGCCTTACACGGACGCTCTGGGCGGCCCGCTGGTGGACTCGTTCGATCCTAGCATCTTCGTCGAGGACGACGGCACGTGCTACATCATCTACGGCCATGGGGAATACAAGATAGCCCGGCTCAAGGATTCGATGATCGAGCTGGACGAGGAGCCGCGGACCATCTCCATCGACCGCAAGGGCGTTTTCCCAAAGACCGACAAGAACTCCCTGCACAAGCACAACGGCATCTACTACCTCAGTTGCTCCGGCTACTACGCAACATCGCGAAACCTCTACGGCCCCTACGCGTATCACGGGCTGGTCGGACGGGGATGGCAGCTTGATTCCGGCTATGCCCACGGCGACTTCTTCGTCTGGAAAGGTGACTGGTACCACGTTTGGTGCCGATACCGCAACCGCGATCACGACCGCATCCGGGACTGCTTCATGGCTCCGGTGTATTACGACGAAGACGGTTCCATGTGGGACGACCTGACGGTCCTGCAGAGCCGATAGGTCGAAGCTTCCGTCGTCCTTATCGGTTGCGTATGATGTGTCCGGAGGCAGTGTCGGCGGCGGCCGGGCGGCGGCCGGCAATCGCCGAAACGTTCCCGGCGGACAAGAAACGAGATTCGCAAATGGAACCGATAAACCAGCTTATCCAGCGGAACCGACATTGGGCTCAGAGGGTCAAGCGCGATAATCCGACGCTGTTCGAGGAGCTTGCCAGGGGCCAGGCGCCGGACTACATCTGGATCGGTTGCGCCGACAGCCGCGACCCGCCCAACGTCATTGCCGACCTCGGGCCGGGCGAGATATTCGTCCATCGGAACGTAGCCAACCTGGCGGTCCCGGGAGACCTGAACTGCATGTCGGCCATCTACTTCGCCGTGGTGGTGCTGAAGGTCCCCCATGTGGTGGTCTGCGGCCACTACCGCTGCGGAGGCGTTGAGGCGGTGGTGGAAGACCAGCCGCTGGGCGTGGTGGACAGATGGCTGCATCCGCTGTCGCAGCTTTACGATGCCCACCGCCTGAAGCTGGACCGGATCGAGGACATCCACGAGCGGGAAGACCGGCTGTGCGAACTGAACGTAATACATCAGGTGCGAAACGTATGTTCCATGCCGGCGGTGCGGGATGCGTGGACCCACGGGCGAAAGCCGGCCGTCCACGGGCTGATGTACCGCCTCGATGATGGGCTGCTTCACGATTTGAACATCTCGGTCAACGCAACCGAACAGGTCGAAGACACAATCCGGGCGGCAATCGACAGGGTGCTTGGAGACGACGCGAACGGTTCATAGTGGCCGCGGCTCAGAGCAGTCCGGCCGAAGAGCGAACATGGCGGCCGTACAGCGAAGCCCCGCGAGGATGCGCCGCCGCTCGGCGCTGTATCGGTGGCCGAAGTCCAGGCGACTTGGAAGATGACGAGAACGGGCCTATTATGTCGCGCACGAAGCATTTGACCCTGAAAGGAGTTAGAAGATGGATCTTTTTACTGCGTACATGGGGTTGAAGCTGCGAACCCCGCTGGTGCTCTCGGCATCTCCGCTGAGCCGCGACACCGACACTGTCAAAAGGATGGTCGATGCGGGCGCATCGGCCGTGGTCATGTGGTCTCTGTTCGAGGAGCAGATAGCCCACGAGGAATCGGAGCTGGAGCACTATCTTGAATACGGTACCGAGCGGTTCGCCGAATCGCTGACATACTTTCCTCACGTCAGTCAGTATAAGACCGGCCCGGAGCAGTATCTGGACCACCTCTCGGCCCTGAAGGAGGCGGTTGACGTTCCGGTTATCGGCTCGCTGAACGGCGTCTCCGCCGGCGGCTGGATCTCCTACGCCCGTCGTATGCAGGATGCCGGGGCGGACGCCCTCGAACTGAATGTGTACTTTCTTCCGACGAGTCCCGACGCCACATCAGAGACCGTAGAGGACGCCTACCTCGCTGTGCTGCGGGCGGTTAAGTCGGCCGTGGACATCCCCGTCGCGATGAAGCTATCGCCGTACTTCTCGGCGACGACCGCGATGGCCCGGAAGCTCGAACAGGCCGGCGCCGATGCGCTGGTGCTGTTCAACCGCTTCTACCAGCCGGATATCGACGTGGACAACCTGGAAGCCGTCCCCACACTGGAGCTTAGCCGCCCCTATGACAGCCGACTGCCGATGAGGTGGATATCCATACTCCGGCCGCACCTGCAATGCTCGCTTGCCGCCACCACCGGCATACACACCGGCGGCGACGCCGCAAAAATGCTGCTTGCCGGCGCGGATGTGACCATGCTGTGCTCGGCGCTGCTTACCGGCGGCGACAAGCGCCTGGCCGCCGTCAAAGCCGAACTGACCGAAGTGATGGAGCGGGTCGGTTATGAGTCGGTCTCGCAGATGAAGGGCGTGATGAGCCATGCCAAGTCCGCCGAGCCGGGAGCGTTCGAGCGGGCTAATTACATGAAGGCGCTCAACAGCTTCGGCTGGACACCGACCAGGGAGTAGCCCCGGCAGGCCCCGTCGCCCGCGGATGACGCAACGACGTCGGCCAGTCCCGACAACAAGGCCCGCCGCCCCTACCGGCCGCGGCCGGATTCGGTTAAATTTACGTCATGATCATCACGATTGACGGACCGGCCGGAGCCGGCAAGAGCACAGCCGCACGGAACCTCGCGCGTGCTCTTGGTCTGGCGTTTCTCGATACCGGCGCAACCTATCGCGCCGTGGCGCTGAAGGCGCTGCGCGAGGGGCTGGACACATCGGACGATTCGGCCGTCGCGTCGGTCGCCCGGAACGCCGACATCCGCCTTTCGCCGGAGCCGGACGGCATCCGTGTGTGGCTCGACGGCGATGATGTCACCGGCGAGATACGCTCCGAGCGGGTCTCGGCCGCTTCGTCGGACCTGGCGCGGTCGGCCGAGGTCAGGGGAGTTCTGGTCGAGTTGCAGCGCCGTATCGGGCGCGAGCTGGGCGATTTCGTCGCCGAGGGCCGGGACCAGGGATCGGTGGTGTTTCCCGACGCGGATTTGAAGTTCTACATCACCGCCTCCGCGAAGGTCCGAGCCAGGCGTCGGCAGCAGGAGCTTGTCGCGGCCGGGGAACGGGCCGACTACGAGGAGGTGCTCTCGGCCATCCGTGCCCGCGATACGGCCGACACCGGCCGGGAGGTCGCCCCGCTTGTCAAGCCCGACGACGCCATCGAGATAGACACCTCGGGCAACACCGTCGAGCAGACACTACAGCAGCTCCTGCGACACGTGGAGGCCGAACGTTGAAAGGGCCCCGGAGTTTCCCCAACCGCCGGCTCGGCTTGCGCAACTGGCCGGAAGGTGTGCCGGCGCCCAACCTCTACTACCGCCTGATGCGGCGCGTGTTTCAGGCGACCATGACCGCCGGCTGGAGGGTGCGCGTGTTCAACCGCCACCTGGAGCCGACCTCCGGCGGAGTGGTGTACATCTGCAACCACCAGAGCTTCCTCGACCCGATGCTGATGTCGTTCGCGCTGCGCAGGCCGATGAACTACATGGCCCGCGATTCGCTGTTCCGATTTCCGCTCTTTCGCGGGCTTATCCGCTCTCTGAACGCCTTCCCGGTCCGGCGGGGGCACGCCGACACCGCGGCCCTGAAGGAGTCGATGCGGCGCCTGAAAGCGGGCGGTCAGTTGGTGGTCTTCGCCGAGGGCACGCGAACTCACGATGGCGGGATAGGCCCGCTGCTTCCGGGCGTGGCGATGCTCGCCCGCCGGGCGGCCGAGTGGACCGTGCCGACGGTCATCGACGGCGCGTTCGAATGCTGGCCCAGAGGACAATTGCTGCCCAGGCCCGGCAGTATCGTGGTCTCATACGCTACGCCCATATCCCGGTCCGAAGCCCGAGAAGCCGAACCGCAGGAGTTCATGGCCGGCATCCGCCGGACCCTCATTCAGACGCAGGCGGATCTCCGCCGCCGGGTCGGCAGACCGCCGCTGTCGTAGAGGCGTTGTTCCGCACGCCGGGCCTGGAAGCCGCTCAGACGGTGAGCAAGTCGGTTATCGCGGCGAGGATTTCCTCCGGCTCGGCCATTCTGCCGGGGCCTGTGGTCCCGCAGGCGAGCCGCCCCTCCGCCGGGCCTACGAGCTGAACTCCCCAGTTGCGCAGCCGGTCCACGTTTGTCCGTGTCGGCGGCGCCTCCCACATGCGTGTGTTCATCGCCGGGGCTATCAGCAGCGGACAGCTCTGTGGACGGGCCAGCAGCAGCGTCGATACCAGGTCGTCGGCCAGTCCCGTGGCGAGTTTGGCGATCACGTCGGCCGTCGCCGGTGCCACCACAATCAGCTCGGCAAGCTCCGAGGCGGAAATATGCGTGGACTCGAACTGCTCGGTGGACTGCCACAACGAAGCGTACACGCTCCGGCGCGTGAGCGTCTGGAAGGTCAGAGGCGCGACGAACCGCGTGGCCGCGTCGCTCATGGCCACGGTCACGCCGGCGCCGGCGCCGACCAGCTTGCCGGTCAGATCGGCGACCTTGTAGCACGCGATTCCTCCGGTAACGCAAAGAAGTATCTCGCGTCCGGCCAGCGGCGAGTCGCCCTGTTCAGTCATTGTCGGCTCCCGCGCCCGCGGCGCTCTTACTTAAGCTCGTCGGGCTTGAGGACATCGGATTTGTCGTAGTCGATGGCGATCTTGTCCTCGAGTATCTCCTGGACGACCACTTCCATATTGGTCATGCCGGGCTGTCGCTCGACCAGCGGCCTGGCGCCCTGCATAAGCTCGACCAGACGCTTCTGCATAAGCGCCGTCAGCTTGAACCGCCCGCCAACCTTCTCCACAATCTCTTCGCTCTTGAGTGCTTCTATCATGTGCCTGAAGTCTCCGTCTGTGTGACGATTTCGCTTACCGCGTCGATCGCGTCTTCGAGGCGATCGTTTACCACACGGTAATTATATATTCCCTCGGCGTCGGCGAAGGCGATTTCCTCTTGTGCCTTCGCAAGTCGGCTGCGGACCTGTTGTTCGTTTTCGCTGCCCCGGCCGCGCAGGCGGCGGGCAAGCTCCTCGTCGCTCGGCGGCAGTATCAGCACAAACGTCGCCTCCGGCATCGTCCGGTGGACCTGTTTGCCGCCCTGGACATCCACATCCAGCAATATGGTCCCGCCTTGCTCGATAGCGGTTCTGACCGGCCCGGCGGGCGTGCCGTAAAGCTCTCCGAACACCTCGGCCCATTCCAGCAGCTCGCCGTCGGCGATCATCTTCTCGAACGTTTCGCGGTCCACGAACAGGTAGTCCCGCCCGTCCTTCTCGTGCGGTCTGGGCGGACGCGTCGTGGCCGAGACGCTGAACTCCGCGTCGGTACGATCAACCACCTCGTGCGCGATGGTGCTCTTACCGACGCCCGAAGGCCCGCTGATGACCACAAGATGTCCGGTCCTGTCGCCCAATCCGCTCCCGCCTGAACGCTTTACTCCACGTTCTGAACCTGCTCCTTGATGCGGTCTATACCGGTCTTTATCTCCACCACCGCGCGGGAAATCTCCATGTCTCCGGACTTCGAGGCGATGGTGTTGGCCTCGCGAAGCATCTCCTGCGCTATGAACTCCAGTTTCCGTCCGGACGACGCGGCGTCTTCCAGCGCCTTGCGGAACTGCTCCACGTGCGCCTTCAGCCGGGAGACCTCCTCGGCTATGTCGCAGCGATCGGCGTAGACGGCCACCTCGCGGGCGAGCGTCTGCTCGGTGAGCGAGGCCTCCGAGGTGTCGGTCAGCTCCCTGACCCGCTCGGTCAGCCGCCGGCGATATTCCTCAACGACCTCCGGCGAGCGGCTTTGCACCGTCGCAAGCTCGCGATCGATAAGCTCGCAGTTGCCGAAAAGGTCGTCGCGTATCGTCTCGCCCTCACGGCGCCGCATCAGCACCAGGGCGTCGAGGGCCTCGGCGATAAGCTCGAATAGCTTCTCGCGAGTCGCCTCTATCAGCTTATCCGGGTCCGGCGGCTCGCAGACGCCCGGAAGCTCCATCATCGACCCGATGTCAACGTGCAGCATAGGGTTGGCCTCGACGCCGAGAGGGCGAAGCTGCTCAATGTACCGGTTCAGCGCCGAGACGTTGACCTCCCACGCCGCTTCGGCGTCGTGCAGTTTCATCTGGACCGTCAGCGTGACGCTCCCTCGGCGGATGCGCTCGCGAAGGAGCTTTTCGATGTCCGGCTCGGCCCGAGACCACGCATCCGGCAGGCGGATACTGGGCTTGAAGTAGCGGTTATTGACCGACCGCGCCTCCACGGAATACTCAACGCGGTCCGCTATGCCCGAGGCGCTGCCGTAACCGGTCATGGACAGGACCATAGGCGAACCCTCAACTTTCGTCCGAATCGGCGTTCTGGTCGTCGTCGTTGTCCGGTTCGTGGTCCGGCTCGTCCAGCGGGTCGGGAATCTCGACCGGATCGAGGTCCGGCTCATCCGTCGGATCGGGGTCCTCCAGCGGCTCCGGCTCCGGTTCTTCCGCCTCGTGCGGGTACTGGCCGACGGCCACCTCGCTCTCACGCCAGCCGGGACGGAACGCCTGTGCGCGAAGCTCCGTGCCTGGCTCGACCTCCACCGGTTCTCTTTCGTACCGGAGCGACTCCTCGGGGACGGGGTCCTCGCCGTCGAGCGTGTACCATATCTCGACACCGGGCGTCGGCGTGGAGATACTGACATACACCGGCTCCTCTATAGGCCCGGGACCGGGGCTGAACTCCGGCATCGCCACCCGGTCCGGATCCTGCTGATGGGCCAGTACAGCCCCTATCGCAAGCAGCAGAAACGCCGCCGTCAGCACTATCGTCACCCATGTGAACACGTCGCCGGTCCGCGTGCCGAAGGCGCTGCTGCCGCCCCCGCCGCCGAAGGCGGCGCCAAGCCCGCCGCCGCGGCCGCGCTGAAGAAGCACAACCACGATAAGCAGCAGGCAGACTATGCCGAATAACGTTCCGAGAAAAATGTCCATCCACGACCTCTCTGTTCAACTCAAAGTCCGGCCCGCGCCGGCCGTCTTACAGCCCGGCCTGCACGATGCCCGTAAAATCATCCGCCTTCAAGCTCGCCCCGCCGACCAGGGCGCCGTCGATATCCGGCTGGTTCAGCAGTTCCGCCGCGTTGGACGGCTTTACCGACCCGCCGTACTGAATGCGAATCGCATCGGCAAGCTCAGCGTCGTAGCGACCGGCCAGCAGTTCGCGAATCATCGCGTGCACTTCCTGGGCCTGCTGGGGGGTGGCGGTGTGTCCCGTGCCGATTGCCCAGACCGGCTCGTAGGCGATGGTGACCCGGGCGGCGTCGCCGGCCGAGACGCCCTCAAGCCCGACCTCCACCTGCCGACGGACCACTTCCATCGTCTCACCCGACTCGCGCTGCTCCAAAAGCTCGCCGACGCAGAATATCGGCTCCAGACCCTCGCTCATGGCCTTGAGCACCTTGCGGTTTATCAGCTCGTCCGTCTCGCCGATAACGTGACGCCTTTCGCTGTGTCCGAGGATAACGTACCGACAGCCAACATCCCTGAGCATCGCCGCGGAAGTCTCGCCGGTAAACGCGCCGTTGTCCTCGTAGAACATGTTCTGGGCGCCCAGGGCGATCTGCGTGCCCTGAATCAGCTCGCCGACCGTGGCAAGTTGCACCATGGTCGGACAGACGGCCAGATCGACCGCCTCCACGTGTCCGATCTTCGCCGCAAGCGCGCGGGCAAGCTCGCCCGCCTCGGACCGACTCAGATTCATCTTCCAGTTACCGGCAATAAACAGCTTACGAGACACGTCGCTATCCTTTCGTTACGGTTACCAAAATACTCCGGCGGCGTCTCTGGGCCGCCGGGAAGGCCGGGGCCGGCTAAACCGCCTCCGTGGACTTTGGGTAGCTGCCCAACACGTGCAGCTCGCCGCAGTGTTCCCTGACTTCGGCCAGGGCCGCGGCGAAGTCCTCATCATCGCGATGGCCTTCGGCATCCACGAAGAAATAATACTCCCAGTTCCGCCGCTTCGACGGTCGAGTATCTATATTCGTCAGGTTTATGCCGTGCCTGGCGAACAGGTTCAGCACCTCCGCCAGCGCGCCGGAGCGGTGTGCGGTGGTGAAAATCAGCGTGGTCTTGTCGTTGCCGGTCCGCCCGGCGGGGGTTCGCGATATCACGCAGAACCGCGTCTGGTTGTTCGGGTTGTCCTCGATATTGGCGAAGACGATCTTCAGCCCGTAAAGCTCGGCCGCCAGGTCCGAGCCGATGGCGGCCAGCCCGGTTTCCGCGGCCGCCATCTCGGCGGCCTTGGACGTGCTCGCCACCGGCAAAAGCTGGGCGTCGTTGAAGCTGCTGGAAAGCCAGTCCCGACACTGGGCGAACACCTCCGGCTTGGAGGCGATGACCTTTACCTGCTCCGGAGGGCAGTTGGCCAGCAGGTTGTGATGTATCTCCACCACGACCTCGGCACACACGCTGACGTCGGCGTCTATGAAGCAGTCCATAGTGTCTATCACGCCGCCACCGAGCGAGTTTTCTATCGGCACCAGACCCAGGTCGCAGTGGCCGCGGATTACCTCGTGAAACACCGCGCGGATATCCGCGAGGTCCTGATACTCCACCGAGCTTCCGAACTTCCGCTGGGCGGCCATGTGTGAAAACGTGCCCTGCGGACCGAGATAGCCCACCCGCAGGGGCTTTTCCAGAGCGAACGAGCCGCTCATCAACTCGCGGTATATCGCCTGGAGCGTCTTCCTCGGCAGCGGGCCTGTGTTCAGCTCGGCCACGCGTTCCAGCACGCGCTGCTCGCGGTCTGGGGCATAGATGGGCGTGCCGTCGTTCAGCTTGGCCCTGCCCACATCGACCACCACACGGGCGCGCTCGTTGAGCAGTTCGACGATTTTCTGGTCCAGCTCGTCGATACGCTTGCGAAGGGACTCCAGGTCCCGCGGCTCGTTGGGTTTCCGTTTCGTCATCGCCCTGGCAGTCGAACCGGGCGCACAGAGCAACCGCCCGGCTATAGACCGTCTCTTCTACCGCCGCGGCCCCGGACGGTCAAGGTTTTTTGACACCGCACCGAGTTCAAAAGACGGCGCCCGGTTACAGGAGGTTTATCGGGTCGGCCTCGGCGACAATCTCGGCGGAGATGCCTTTTGTCAGTTCGTGCATCCGCCCGGCGAGCATATCCTGAACTAACCCGGCCCGCTCGCAGAACAGCAGCAGTTCAAAGCGGAACCGGTCGCGTATCTTCTTCACCCCCGCCGGCTGCGGACCGAGCATGCTGACATCCGCCGTCAGGACCTCGCGCAGGCGCCGTGCCAGCTCGGCGGCCCCGGACTCGGCCCTGGTCACGTCCCTGTGACGCGCCAGGAACCTCACCATCCGCACGAACGGCGGCAGATTCGCCTCCCTGCGCAGGGGAAGCTCCCAGTCGGCGAAACCATCGTAGTTGTGTTCTATCGCCAGTTGAACGGCCGGCTCGTCGGCGTGAAGGGTCTGGACGACCACCTCGCCGGTCATATCGGACCGGCCGGCCCGGCCAGCGACCTGCACTATCATCTGGAAGGTCCGCTCGGCCGCCCGAAAGTCCGGAATCGCAAGCGATGTGTCCGCCGAGACCACCCCCACCAGCGATACCCGGGGAAAGTCCAGCCCCTTGGCGACCATCTGCGTGCCCATCAAAAGGTCTATCTCGCCGGCGGCGAAGCCGTCGAAGACCTTGCGGAACTGAGCCGGCGAGGTCATCGTGTCGCTGTCCATACGCGCCATCCGGGCCTCGGGGAACTTGCGGGCAAGCTCACTTTCTATGCGCTGTATGCCGTAGCCGAACAACAACAGCTTTCCCCGGCACGCCGGACAGACCTCCGGAAGCGACCCCGTCTGCTGGCAGTAGTGGCAGACGGCCATCTGCGTCGCCTGGTGGAATACCATCGTCCGCGTGCAATGGCGACACGCCATCGCCCAGCCGCACGACGGGCAGAAGACGTGGCTGGCGTAGCCCCTGCGGTTCATCAGCAGGATAATCTGCTCGCGGCGGTCCAGGGCGGCGGCCATCTTCCTGGTCAGAGTCCCGCCGATAAGCTCGACCCGCCCCGGCTTAAGCTCCCGCCGCAGGTGGACCACCTCCAGGCGCGGCATCGGCAGACCACGCACCCGCCGCGGCAATCGCAGCAGCTTATAGCGGCCGTGCTTGACGTTCCGCAGCGACTCCAGCGAAGGCGTCGCCGAACCCAGCAGCACCGACACATCTTCCAGCGAGGCCCGCTTTACGGCGGTGTCGCGCCCGTGGTAGCGGGGCGCGGTGTCCTGCTTGTAAGACGGCTCGTGCTCCTCATCCACAACGATAAGGCCCAGCTTGCGGGCCGGCGCGAACACGGCGCTCCTCGGCCCGACCACAACCGCGGCCCGGCCGGAGCTTATCTGCTCATAGTAGAACGCCCTTTCGGCGTCGGTGAGTCCGCTGTGCAGCACCGCCACCCGCGGCAGCCGCCCCAGCAGGCGCTGAAGTGTCTGCGTCGCCAGGGCTATCTCGGGGACCAGCATGATTGCCTGCCGGCCCTGGGCGATTACGCTCCGGATGGCGCGGACGTAGATTTCCGTCTTGCCGCTGCCGGTTACGCCGTGCAGCAGCATCGCGGAAAAACCTCCGCCCAGGGTCTTCTCGACTTCGGCAAGGACGTTCTTCTGGTCGTCGTTCAGTTCAAACGGCGGCTCGCCCTGCTCGTCGGGCATCTCCGGCAACCGGACCTCCCGGCTTTCGAGCCGAATCAGCCCGCGGGCGACCAGTCGGCGGATACTGTCCCGCCCGGCCCCGCTCTTTCGCAACACTTCCTGAAGCGGCAGTTCATCCACGCCCTGCTTGCGGGCCTCCAGAAGCTCATCCAGCACCCGGCGCTGCCGCGAGCCGAGCGTCGCGGGCCAATCCGACCGGTCGCTGGTGAGTATGGCGGCCTGCTCGGTCCGCGGGGCGTGCCTTCCGACGGCCGACGGTATCATCGCCGCCAGTGTCATCCCCAGCGGTGCGATATAGTAGCGGCTGACCCAGCGGCCCAGTTGCCAGAGCGTCTCATCGAAACGGCTCTGTGCGTCAATGACCTCCGAGACGGCCTTGAGTTTGCGCTCGCTGTCTCCGGCGGGCGCAGGCCCGGGGGTGTCCACGACCACACCCAGCGTCCTGCGGTCGCCTCGGCCGAACGGCACGCGAACGCGCTGCCCGATTTGCGGCTCGCCCAGGCCCTCCGGCCAGATGTAGTCGAAGCCGCCCCATACATGGGCGTTCACGGCCACGCCGACGACACGCCGGCCGGCGGTGGACACAGGTTGGCTGCCCTTGAAAAGCTGCATGGGCGGATGTTACCCATCCGCCGGGCGCTTTGCCAACCGGCCGGGGCCATGGTGCATACGCCGAATACGAAGCAGGAATCCCCCTACACATCCTGAGCACGAAATCCGCAAGCCGGGCCTTGTAACCGGACAATTCTATTGGTGACGGAAACTGCGCGATCAAAGCATATTGCCTAAGCGCCTCCAGGCCGGTACGCTGGTCCAAAGGCACAGACCGGAAACCCGTGTCGAGCCAAGGAGAAGGCAAATGTCCCGGACACCCAACGGTACGATGTCGGATGAGGAGAAGGACCTGACCTCCGGCAGTAAGATACTGGTCGTTGACGACAACGAGCAGAACCTGGAACTGCTCGTGGCATACCTGGAGCCGGCCGGCTGCGCCATCCGCACCGCCCGTGACGGCATAGAGGCGATGGAGGCCGTCGAACAGGAACTGCCGGACCTGATCCTGCTGGACATCATGATGCCGCGGATGAGCGGGTTCGAGGTCTGCCGCAAGCTCAAGAGCGCCCCCGGCACGCGGGATGTGCCGATTATCATGGTCACCGCACTGCACGAACTCGGCGACATCGAACGCGGCGTCGAGAGCGGCACCGATGACTTTATCTCCAAGCCGGTCAACCGCCTGGAACTGCTCACCCGCGTGCGCAGCTTGCTGCGCGTCCGGCACCTCAAGACCGAGCTTGACCGCACGCTGGCCTACCTCGGCGAACTGGAGAGCCGCACCCGGACCGAAAGCTGAACCGCCGGCCTGACATCAGGCCCTGCAGGTGTTTTTCATGATTTCGCCCACGCATCCACTACGCGAATAGAGGCCTTGGCCGGTTCGCGCTACAGACGTTGTCACCACCTGGGAAGACTTGCCGCACTCCGCCAGACTCCAGTAGCGCATGTGAGGAAGCTTCCGCGCCTTCCAAGGAACCACTCGAACCGCCTCGCTTACCTCCGCCCCACGCTTGCGAAGTGCCCATAACCAGGCCGGCTTGTGCAGATACGCCGAGATACCATCGAAGGCCCAGCCGCCAGGGATGAATCCCCCATATCCTTGACCTGTCTGTAAACGCCATAGCAGCACGGGGCGGCCGGCTGGCCGCCCCGCGTTCAGTCACGAGTCCTGAGATGTCAAAGCTGGATCGGCTACGCCCGTCGGCCGCGGCGTTTCAGCAGCGCCACACCACCCAGCCCGAGCAGGACCATGGTCGCCGGCTCGGGGATTACCTGTATCTGTCCGTCGCCCGAGAAGAAGTCCGGATGACTTCCTGCATCGACGAACGTGCCCAGGGGCACCTCGTCGCCGGCGAGGGTCAAACCGTAGAGGTCCATGGTCTCCATGAAGTCAAGGTCTACCAGACCGCCGTCCTCGATCCACAAGGTCGCCGTGTCGGCGATGTTGGCGTATCCTTCCAGCCGCAGCTCGCCGCCGGAGAGCACGGTCACGTCGCCGGTTCCCAGCGACGATTCGGCCAGCACGCGAATGAAGCCGGCGCCGGACTCTATCACCGTTCCGCCGCTGTAGGTGTTGCCGGTGCCGGAGATGACGAACCGCCGACCACCGGTGGCCATGGCCAGCGTAAGCTGCCTTGGCGTGCCATCGTCCACGATATTGCCGGCGATGACGGGATGCGTCCCGTTGTTGAAGTTGCTCGCGCCGCGTATCGCGCGGTCGCCTCCGGTGATGGTGATGGTGCCGGCATAGGTCTGGCTCGGCTCGCTGTTGCCGCCGCCGCCCTTGGAAAGCAGCAGGTCGCCGCCAAGGGTGACATCGCCGCTGAAGACCGTTCGCGGGTTGCCTGTACGCCGGTCTGTGTTTACCTCGCCGCCGCCGGCCCCGATGACTATATCGTTTGTCACCGTCACGCCCGGGTTGCCGCCCTCTCTGTGACTGATTCCGAGAATGCCGCCGTTGTCCAGTGTGATTGCGCCGGTGCCGAGCTGAATGACGTCGTTGTTGCCCAGGGGGTTGTCACCCGAGTCTTGATAACGGAACTCGCCGCCTTCGATAGTGAGCGAGGAAAAATCGAACGACTGATTGTAGCCACTAAACTCCACAGTACCGGAGCCGGTCTTGACCACCGGACCGGACTGAATACGCCCGCCCTCGAATTGGACAGTGCCGTTGTCCACGGCCAGCATGGTCGAGCCGGGGTTTACATCGCCGTTCGTGCCGTTGCCGTCGCGATCGATGGTGATCGTGTTGGTGCCGCCGGCGTCCCGGCTGATAATCACGTTATCACCCTCGCTGTAGGTCTGCCCGTTCCAGTTGGCCGTGACGGTATCCCATGTGCCGCTGTCAGTTACATCCCACTGCACCACGTCGGTTTCTATGGACACGTTGTCGAAGCCGGAGACGGCATGGCCGTCATAATCACTGGCGATATACATACCCGCGGCAAGCTGGCTGCCCCAGATACCTGTGAAGTTGATATCGCCACCGTACTGAGTCCAGTCATCCCCGTCGTCGCTGGCCGATATCCGGCCGAGACTGTTGCCCACATCCAGACTCAGGCGGAACCAGTCATGACCGTCGGGTATAGCGGCCACTTCACTGGAGCTTCCGGTGTCATCCATGCGGGCCAAGCCGGGCGACGCCGAATAGGCCCCGGCCGCTCCTCCGACCGAAAGAAACATCGCCGTGTTGTCCGGCCGGTCGTTGCCGTCGAGATCGGTGTAGTTCCGGAGCATGATGCCCGCGTGGGGCTGAACGTTCGGACGACCGAGGTCCGGGTTCCAAACAGCGCCGTCCCATTCGTGGTAAGCGGCCTGCCTGATGGTGATCTCAATATTTCCCGCGGCCGGCAGCAGGTTGTACGCGAACAAAACGCCTTCATCGCTGTCGGCACCACTCCACCAAGCGTCCTGGGAACCCGCGAGGAGCTCATAGTAGGCATGGTCAGGGTAGTAGGTTAGGGCGTCATCCCCCGTCGCCTCCTCGTTCATGCGACTGAGGAAAGGAAAGGCATCTTCACCCGCCTTAGCGGAACCCACTAGGGCCAACAGAAACATCATGCAAACTGCGAGCGTTGCTTGTCTCATGTCACTCCTCCATTCGAGCCAGTTGTGTAATACGAGCCATTTGTGAAAACATACCCGGAGACTGCCTTACAGACCCGGATAACGTGTATTGGGCGGTCAAGCCACCGCCATAACCGCACGGGTTGCTTTCCCCGCAACGGACTGCATTAGCATACCTCCACTAAAAGTGCCGCTTGGAGAAACGAGCGCAGTATCAAGAAATATGTTCTGACCAGCTTCTGCCTTTGAGCCGGAGGCAAGCTGATCACAAAAGATCATACCACAGATAAGCGTGGCGCCAAGAAGAAAACGTCTCAAACTGAGGGGTTTTTTCGAGGGGTCTTTCGGCAGGGTCGGAACGAGTGGAGCGCAGACCCTGTGCGCGACGATAAACGGAGTAGTCCAAGACAACCGTATCTCGTTGCCGCACAG
>PUND01000053.1 GCA_003551645.1 Phycisphaerae bacterium
AAAAACGCAGATTGTGGATGCTCACCAGTGAAGGCCCGAGCATTTCCTCGGCGGCGAACAGGTGCCGCAGCGCCCCGCGGGAATAGTGCCGGCAGGTGAAGCAGTCACAGTCGGCCTCCAGCGGGGCGGTGTCCTTCCGGTACTGGCCCGTACCTGCCAGCCCCCTTCCGATCTTCGATTCGCCGCTGTTTGTGGTCTCGTATGTCGTCTGATAGATGCCTCCCATCGCCTATTGCTCACACGGACCATCGCCCGTGGCCGCAAAGGGCTGACGGTCGGATTGATCGGACAGGCCGATCCGGACAGCCGGGAGCGAACTATCCTATCTCGGCGTCCAATCCATGTTCCCGGGCGACCGCCAGCAGAGCTTCGGCGTGCTCTTGCGGCGGTTGTTTATCCTGCAAGGCGTAGCTGCGCCCGAGCCATTCGTACTTCGCCGCCGCGGATGCGTTGTAGGGCAGCAGCGCCAGGCCCCGCAGGCCGCCCGCCCGCATGAACGCGGCGATCCCTTCGACGTTATGGGGCGTGTCCGTAACGCCGGGAATAAGGGGCAGGCGGACCTGGACCTTCGGACCTGCCAGCCGGCGGGCGTTGTCCAGTATCTGCCTGTTGGACGCACCCGTCCATCGCAGGTGCAATTCCTCATCGAGCAGCTTCAGGTCGTAAAGAACCATATCGCTGAGGTCCGCCAGCTTCTTCAGTACGGGCCAGTCACACGCACCGCACGTTTCGATGGCCGTGTGAACGCCGCGGTCACGGCAGCGGCGAAGAATCGCCTCCGCGAAGTCGGCCTGCATGGTTACTTCGCCCCCCGTAAGCGTCACGCCGCCGCCGGAATGATCGAAGAACGGCTTAAGCCGGGCCGCCTTGTCCGCGATGGCCTCTGCGGAGATGCACTGGCCTCTGATCGCCAGCGCCCCGGCCGGGCACCGCTCGGCGCAGAGGCCGCAAGCGGTGCATCGTTCCCGGAGTATCGCGTGGCCGTCGCCATCGATTTCGTGGGCCTGGCGAGGACAGGTGGTGACGCACTCGCCGCAGCGGACGCATCGGTCGGCCATGAAGATGAGTTCCGGGCGAGCCGACTGGGATTCGGGGCTGTGGCACCATTGGCAGCGCAGGGGGCAGCCCTTCAGATAGACGGCGAGGCGGATGCCCGGTCCGTCGTGGACGGCGAAGCTGTCCACGTCGAAGACAACCCCCGACACGTCCGCCTGCTGCCGCATCACCGTCCGCACTCCTGGCGGCGAATGTGATGTTCCTGCTGATGTTGGCTCAGCATGGTGAAGTAGGCGCACCAGCCGCCCATGCGGACGCGTAGCGAGTGGTGCTTTTCCGGCTCGGCCTGTGCGGCGCGGAGTTCCTCCACGTCGGCGACGGACAGAGTCATCATGGCCCCTCCGGTCTCGACGAATCCTCGCAGCAGTCCGACCATTCGAGCCGTGCCCACATCACCCTCGACCAGCCGACGCGCCATGCGCAGGTCCAGCGGCCCTCCGGCCGGCAGGTTGCAGTGGTGCATCCTGGCATATGAGAGGATCGCGCCGGGTATCCCCTCGACGTCCTGACCCAGTGCCGGAGAGAAGTTCGAGGACACCGGCTCGCCGGCCGCCCTGCCATCGGGGGAAGCGCCAAGCCCCTCGCCGATTCCTACATACCAGGAGAACGTCCCCGCGCCGCAGGGGAACTTAACATCCGGTCCGTGGGCCTGGGCGTGCCGGGCGACCGTATCGGTGAAGGCGCGGATCATGTCCCGTCCGACGGAGTCGGCTCGCTCGTCGTCGTTGCCGTACTTGGGCGCCTCCTGCAGACGGCGACGGAGCACCTCGTATCCCTCGAAGTTGGCGTCCAGGGCGTCGCACAACTGTTGCATCGTCGCCTGGCGGTTTTCAAAGACGACCGTCTTAATGGCCGTAAGCGAGTCGATGGCGTGGGCGGCGCTCTCGGCCAGCAGAGCGTAGGTGCGGAACCTCGCGCCACCGGCGGTCATATCGCGACGGGACTCGATGCTACCGTCGATCAGGGCGCTCAGCAGCGGCACCGGCGCAAAGATGCTGCGGTCGTCTATAGTCCGGACGATCCTGGCCACAGTGGCGCCAACCATGGCGTCCAGTTGCGTCTCGAAGGCGTTCCAGACTTCCTCGAACGACCGGAATAGTCGCGGCTCCCCGGTGTCCGGGCCGGCCCGGCTTCCATCCAGCCGGGAGCGGCCCCGGTTCAAAGCCCATTCCAAGCAGAGCATTACGCTGAGCCGCTGGAATCGAAAATCGGTTCGGCCTGGGATGATGACCTCCCAGCAGCCGTCGTTGGTGTAGTCCCGCGCATCACCGACGGGGATGCCGATGCGCTCCAGCGCCGGAACGATGGCGGTGTCGTTGAAAATGGCGGGCATGCCGCCGCCTTCCTTGAGTACCTCGCACGTCCTTGTCAGCAGCGGCTCGGGCGTATCGTGGTGCGCTCGCAGGGTCAGCAGCGGGTTGGTCATGCGGTGTCGGCGGTAGCTCTCCAGCAGCAGGAACGATACCGGGTTGGTCGCGTCCGACCCGTCAGGCGCCAGACCGCCGATGACGATGTTCTGCAGCCAGTGGTTGGTCGCATCTATGCTGTCGCGCCGGCGGCCGAGCTGGGACGATGTGTAGTGGCGGGTTCTTCGCGAGAAGTCCAGCGGCTCATCCTCTCTGGACTCCGGTCGCTGGTCGTCGGTGGTCTTGGCCCGCTCGTTGAACTTGAGGCAGAAGCAGTCCACAAGCTCGGCGGCCGATTTCCAGTCGATTCGCCCCGCTTGCAGGTCGGCCTCCAGCAGCGGCCAGGCGTACTGGTCCAGCCGACCCATGGCGTTGCCGTTGAGCGTGGAATGAAAGATCATGTGCAGCAGCCACACCGCCTGAAGCCCTTGCCAGAAAGTCTGTGCCGGTCCTGCGGGCACCTGGCGAAGATTGGCGGCCATCCGGCGGAGTTCGTCCGCGCGACGGTCGTCCGGGGCTTCGGCCGCGTCGGCGTCGCATCTTTGGGCCAGACGCCGGGCGAAGTCCATCACGCCGTCGGTCGCGATCAGCACCGATTCGAGGAACGCCCGCTCCCTGTCGTCGGCGCAGTGCTGAAACTGGGCCTTGGCGCGGGCCTGAACGCCGCACAGCCCCTCGTCCAGCAGGCGCGGGTAATCCGGGACTATGTGGCCGAAGCAGGATGTGCTCAGCCCCCGCCTGGCGGCGTCTTCCCGCTCCGAGCCGGTGAGATACTCCGGAAAGCCCCGCTCACAGTGCAGACGCGGCTCATGGAGGGTCATCGAGCCGGCGAAAAGCTGTCCGGACCAGAGGTCCGTCGGCATGGCCGAGAGCTTCGTGGCGATCGCCCGCGCCTTGCGGACGGCGATTGGCTCACTCATGAACCGGTCATCGATTCTTTCGGGACATGTCCATGTTTCGGGAGGGGTGTCCATGGCCGAACGAACTTGCCTGCGCAGCTCGGCCACGCGGGGCGTATCGTCCGACACAAGCGGCGGGGTCGGTCCCGAAACCGAATCAATCACAATCAAGGCCTCCTGCTCGTCTGTGCGGCAACTTAATCAATCTTCTCACATTACACCCGCCGGCCGCAACAGCCGGCCTACTCAGGAAGAAACAGATGTTGTCGGCGATGTGCTTGGTCTGATATATCTACTTGATGAGGTCCGCGGGCCGTCCGGGAAACCCCGGCTTGCGGTGATGTCAGTGCCCAAAACCCCATCGCTGTTGTTGGCGTGAGAACGCCAGAGGAGGAAGCATGATCCGACCCAATCCGGCTACCCATTGTCAGCGTATGGCGGCAAAGCTAAATGGAACGACGAGGCGAGCAATCGGACGGAAACTGCTGCTCGCTGTGTTCATGCTCTGGGCCGGCTGCGCATCCGCCGCGACCTACTATGTGGACTTTGCCGACGGCGACAACAACGCCGACGGGCGTTCACCCCGGACCGCATGGAAGCACGCCCCCGGCGACCCCAACGCCGAGGGCAAACCCGCCGACGTGACCCTCCAGCCCGGCGACACCATCATCCTCAAAGGCGGCGTGGCCTATCACGGCGAGATCCGCCTGGATGTATCCGGCACCGCCGATGAGCCGATCACGCTGGACGGCAACACCGCGGGCGAATTCGGCGACGGCCGGGCCATACTGGACGGCGGCCGACCGGTCACCAACTGGCAGCGTGTGGAGTCCGCCCAGCAGGTCGACGGGAATCCACGCTGGCAGGAAATCTTCTACGCCGACATCGATCTCGACATCTCCGGCAACGTCGGCCACGACAGGTTCGTCCCGCATCGCAAGGCACCGAGTAGCCGCCAGGCACCGTGGCAGCGTGTTATCCTGACTGACGGGACCCACGGCCTGCTGCCCATCGCGCAGCTTCCCAAGCCATCGGACCCTTTCTACCCGGATCTGCCGCGAGACTTCCACGAATCGCCACACCGGCTTGAGGTGCGGCAGGACCAGGACAAAACCATCCTGAAAGACCCGGAGAACCTTACCGCCGACGATCCAACGTACTATGAAGGGATGATCATCGGGATTCATGGCGGCAACAACCACGTCTATTTCGCGCCGGTCAAGGAGTATGACCCCGACGGGCACCGTCTGGTCCTGCCCCACTTCAGCCCCAGTACATACGAGCAGACGCGCTATGCGCTGTACAACTCGGTACGACTGATCGACCGGCCGGGGGAATGGGCGATCGTGCCGCTTGAAGACGGCCGCTCGCGAATCTATCTGCTGCCGGACCGGCGGGAAGAGGGCCGGCCGACGGACATCGGGTTCCCCGAGTTCTCCACGGCGGTAACGATCGACTCCGGGGCCTCCCACCTGCGAATCCAGGGTCTGCTGATTCAGCGCTACTCCGGTGGTGACGGCGGAATCTCCATAAGCCGCAGCCGAACGCGTTCCCGAGACATCACCATCACCGACTGTGAGATCCGCTTCGTCAGCGGCCATGCCGGCATCGGTCCGCACTACGCCGACCAGATTAACATCAGGAACGTTTCGATCCACCAGAACCCCGGCTGGACGACAGGCATATTCCTCAACCGCGTAAACGACTTCCAGGTGAGGGACTGCCGTCTGGACAAGAACTCGGGCAGCGGGATCCGAATGTATGAGTGCGGGGTCGGCGACATCCGGGACAACACCATCCTGGACCATTTCGGGATGCATGCCAGCGCCGTCAATGTGTACGAGGGATGCCACGATATCCTGCTCAAGCGGAACTACATTCAGAACACCGCGACGATCAACCGCAACGCCGAGGACATCGTCTTCCGCAACAACGTGATTGACGGCCTTGGCAAATCGGCGGTCGGCGTGGGCATGTGGACATCGGGAAGGACAGGCGGACGGGCGCTCAAAAATATCAAGTTCGTGAACAACACCATCGTGAACTTCAACCCTGACGTGTCCTGGGCGACCGGCATTCTCGGCCAGCGACGCAACAGCCCCGGTTCCCCCGAGGGCCTGGTCATCCGCGGCAATATCCTGGCCGGCGTCGCCGAAGATCTGCCAGGGCAGATTGAGAACAACATCTACACGCACACGGTCGAGGACCGCTTCCTCCGGGGCAACCGCGTGGTGAAGGATGTGAATGATCTTTTCATGGACCCCGACAACGGCGACTTCCGCCGCCGGCCGGGTGGTCCGGACATGAACGCCGGGGCCGACATCCCGCCACCGTCGCCGCAATAGCCCACACGATTCACGAAAGCTTATGTGGGAGAGAGGCGCCTCTTGCCTCCCGCGCGATCATCGTGCCTCCGACGGGCCGGGCGGACAGCCCCTCCGGCTTCCGGTAAGGTTGCCCCAACCCGCCGGTCAGATTTCCTTGCAACCGTCACGGTACTGCCCAGGCCCCTTGCCGTAGCCGCTCTTGAACAGTCGCGAAAAATGCCCGGCGTCGCTGAAGCCGCAGCGGTACGCTATATCCTCAATACTCAGGGATGTGCTCAGCAGCATTTCACGCGCGGCCTCCAGACGACAACGGCGGATCTCGTCCCCGATGCTGCGCTTGAGGTAACGGCGGAACTTAAGCTCGACCGTCCGCCTGGCGCCGTCGGCGGGCTTAAGCACATCCGCCACACGGATTCCCTCGGTCGCACGCGCGCGTATTCTGCGAAGCAGGTCCACTATCTTCGGGTCGGGTACCGCGTACAGGTCGCTGGATTGCCGCTCAATCACCTCCCCGGGCTGGAGGAGCTGCCTTTGGGGGCAGTCGCCGCCGTCCAGCAGTGTCCGCATCGTCTCCGCGGCGAGGCGGCCTATCATCCGAGGACGGATGTCAACACTGCTCAGGGGCACGGGGCTGAGGTTGCGGTACAGCGGATCGTCGTCCACGCCCACGACCGCGAACTGCTCGGGCACGTGCCTGCCGAGCATCAGCAGTTGCACCACCGCATAACGGGCGACCGCATCGTTCGCGCAAAAAATAGCGGTAGTCGGCGGCAGTTCACGCAGAAACGACGCAAGCTCCCCGCCGCGCTGCGTGCACAGCTCCCTGACGGGGCCGACCGGTTCGACGCACTCACGGAAACCCGCTGCTCGCATTCGGCAGGCGGCCGAGGGATGGACCATGAGCATCGCGAAGGATTCATAGCCCCGTTCTATCAGGTGCCGGGCGGCCACACGGCCAACTTCGGTATGGTCCGAGGTAACCGTATGCACCCCCGGCGGTTCCCGCTCGCAGCCGGCAACGTTGACGATCGGGATTCGCTTCCGCGGCCACTCGCCGGCCCGAGAGGGTGTCGGCATGTAGCCGATCACACCCCGGACCGGCATCGCCTGCGCCAGGTCAACCGGTTCTGAGCCGATCCACATCGGCGAGGAAAGCCACCACCGCCACTGACCGGCCCGGCAGGCGCCTATCACGCCGTTGAAGATGTCGCGCCCGAAACGCAAATCCATCGACAGGGCCATGTGGATATGATGGGTAAAATCTTCCATATCAACAGCATAACCCCCATGCGCATATATTCAAGAAAAAAACGCGTTCATTCATGGACGCCCCCGCGTCCTGTGGTATAATGATTCACAGTTGGCAGACGGGCCGACGGTCGGCCCGTACAGTTCATCACCGCAGGAGGCGGTGGCAGGTATGAAGCGAGGGAAAATTAAGGCCACGTAGCAAAAGAGGAGCTGAATCATGAGAAATGCAAAGGTTGTGGGATTATTGCTGGTCGCGGCCGTCGCGCTTGGCCTATCGACCACGGCGTCGCTGGGCGAGATGATCACCTGGTATGGCCCTGGCGATGAGTGGAACACCACCGATGAGAACTGGGAGTGGGAGGGTGATCCGACCACGTTCTCGGCCGGAGCGGATGTGATCTTCGCCGATGAAGGCCCTGTGGGCGTGACTATCTACGAGGACGGCGTAAAGCCCGGCTCGACCACTTTCGCCGAGAACAGCCAGGACTACAGCTTCACCGGCGGAGGTATCGACGACGGCTCGCTCACGGTCCGGGGCGGGACGATCTCGCTCAACACCGACAACGCCTATACCGGCGAGACCGTCATCAGAGATGGGACACTTGAACTGACAGGTGGGGACCCCGCCGAGGACCACGGGCGCATCGCCGACAGCGAGAGTATCACGATCGGCCCCGGCGGCAACCTCATCCTCCATGGCAACGAGACGGGAAGCGGCGGGCCTTACGATTTCAACCGTATTGGAGACACCACGCCCGTCACGCTGGAAGGCGGCACGCTTCAGTTCGGAATCTATGAGAAGACTAATCAGGAAAACACCGAGACCATCGGCGCCATCAGCTACTCGGACCATTCGACCGTTGCACTGCTGAGAGAGGCTACCGGGGGCGCCGAGGTCCATCTCGATGCGACGTCGCTGATGCGCGAAGACCGCGGCATTCTGGAGATCCAGGCGAAGAATGATCATGGCCCCATGTGGGAGCGTCATCGCCTGCGACTGGCGGAAGAGCCGGAGCTGGTGGACGGCGGTATCGTGGCCCCGCACATACTGGCCACATTCGCTGAGGAAGGCCCCGGGCGTGCGGAGTTTGTAACTTACGATTCGGGAGAGGGCTTCGACTTTGTTGACCCACAGAGTCTGCCGGGGGATCCTCCGGAGGAGGACTACCACTACGAGGGAGTCTGGCAGGACAGTGATCACTGGCGCAACGCCGACGATAACCCGCTGGACGTCAATGTAACGGTCGATGCCCTTAAGGCGGAGTACATCATCGACGGAGATGGGTCGTTCACTATCAGCAGCGGCGGGTTGATCACTCGCAACGATACTGGATGGCCACGTCGTATAGAAGTGCCTGTCCACTTCGAGGGTGAGGCCATTATCTATGCCGAGGAGGGCGGTGATCTTCCATACTACTTGCTGAACACGCTCACCTCGGACGATGGGCTGACCTTCGCGGGTGCCGGGATGGTGCAGGTGGAGGGGTCGGGCCACGACTTCGGCCCCGACCAGCGCGTAACCGTCAACAGCGGCACACTGATCTTTGACAGCGAACTATCGGCGACCAACATGCTGCTGGCCGGTGGAGAGTTCAAGGGCGAGACGGAGTACACGTATGACCTGTCGGCATTGGCCCAGGGCATTGTGCTTCGCGAAGGCGCCCTGCTGGATATCTCCGAAGCGGTGATTGATTTCACCGGCGATGCGGCCGGAGAGTATATCCTTGTCGATTATTCCGAAGCCGGACTGGGCGCATTGACGCTGGCCAACAACCCCGACACCGACTACACCTTCGCCGACGCGACAGACATCCCGGACGGCTACTGGATCGAAAACCGCGATGAGGCGGGGCAGATCGTCCTGGTCCCCGAGCCGGCGACGCTGGCGCTGCTGGGCCTGGGTGGACTGGGCATAATGCTGCGTAAGCGTAGATAACCGGTCGGGTGTAATAGCCCCGGACAGAGTACCATCACAACGCCCCTCGGACATCCGAGGGGCGTTGTTCTGCGCAAGATTGACGGGCTTGAACGTGGTTGGCCTCCGGCCAAACCACGGCACCCGGCACCCGGCCGAAACACGGCACCCTGTCAAACCACGGCACCCGTCCGAAACACCTGGAGGACGGCCGAGGGGATTATCCGGCGATGGACCGGTCCGAACCCCGTGCCGAGATACTGGTTGCTTATCGCCCTTCCAGCCAGCCGCCGCGCGCGATTTCGGCGTAGCGGGCGCGTTTGTCTGCCCATAGCTGCTGGTCGCGCGGCTCGTATCGCATCATCTGGAAGCTGGCCCGCATCACGTCGCGTATCTGTTGCGGCTCGGTGAGCACGCCCAGCCCGAGGGCCTGTCCGAGAGCGTTTCCAAGCGCAGTGCACTGCTCGGCGCCGGCGTGGACCACCACTCCACAGGCGTCGGCGGTCAACTGGCACAGCAGCTTGTTGGCCGCCCCGCCGCCGACGATATACAGCGCATCCGGCCGCCGCCCGCTCAGCTCGCCCATCGTGTCCAGCCCGACGGCGTACTGAAGCGCCAGCGACTCCAGCACGCAGCGGATGAGCTGTCCCCGGCTGGCGGGCTTCTTCTGCCCGCTGTTGGTCAGCAGTTCCAGCAGCGACTGCTCCATGTCCCGGGGCGCCACCAGCGACGGGTCCTCGACGTTGACCAGCGGGCCTGGCTGCGCCTCGGCGGCCTCGGCCGTCATGCGTTCGTAGTCCCAGGGATCGTTGCCGCGGTCCCACTTGCGGCGAAGCTGCTGGATGAGCCAAAGCCCCAGTATGTTGCGGCACTGGTACCAGCCGCCGTAGGTGATTTCGTGACTGAAGCCGGTCTCGAAGCACCTTTCACTGGCGACCGGCTCGTCGATAAGCCGGCCCATGATGCTCCACGTGCCGCAACTCAGATAGGCCCAGTTATCGCCCTCGCCCGGGACCGCCCCGACGGCAGAGCCGGTGTCGTGAGTAGCGCAGGCGACAACAGGCACGCCGCCGGCTCCGGTGGCGTCGGCCGCATCGCCGCAAAGCTCGCCCAGGACAGTGCCCGGCTCGATCAGCTCCGGGAACATCTCCCGCGACAGCCCGAAGCGGGAGATTATCTCGTCGCACCACCGGCCGTCCGCGCCAACCAGTTGCGAGGTCTGCGCGATGGAAAGCTCCGATGTGCACTTGCCTGTCAGGAAGTAGTGCATCAGATCGGGCGTCATCAGCAACGTCTCGGCCGCGGCCAGCAGCGGAGAATCGGCCCGCTGCATCGCGTGAAGCTGAAAGAGCGTGTTGATGGGCATCGTCTGAAGCGCCGTCAGCGAGAACATCTCCGTAAGCGGCATCACCTTCTCGGTATGGGTGTGGATGCCGTCGGTCCGCGAGTCGCGGTAGTGCACGGGGTTTCCCAGCAGGTGTCCGTCACAGCCGAGCAGGCCGAAGTCCACTCCCCAGGTGTCCACGCCGATGGCCTCTATCTTCGCGCCCCGCTCGACGCACGCGCGGATCGCCTCCAGAGACTCCGCGAACAGGTATGGGAAGTCCCAGTACAGCGTGCCGGCCAGGCGGACCGGGCGGTTCTGGAACCGGTGTACCTCTTCCATCTCGACCTGGTCGCCTCGCAGCGTAACCAGCTCGCCCCGGCCGCTTTCAGCGCCCAGGTCCAACGCCAGAAACTGATGGGTCTTATCACTCATTGCCGTCTCCCTGCTTGCCGTCCTTCGACTTTGTGCCACTTTCCTGCTGTTGCGCCGACTGTCTTCCGCTCCTGCGGAGTCGTTCGATCTCGCCCGGCCTTAGCCGGCGATAGCTGCCGATCTTAAGCCCTCTGTCGGTAATCGGGCCGATGGCTGTGCGCTTGAGCCGGCGGACCCTGTGCCCCAGCCGGGCCAATGTGCGGCGGATTTCGCGGTTTCGGCCCTCGCGGAGCGTGATTTCCAGCAAGCTTCGCTTGCTGCTGCGTTTCAGGACCCGCACCTTCGCGCCGCTTCCGGGCCGGCCGTCAAGGTACACGCCGGCCTTGAGTTTCCGCATCTTGTTTTCGTCGAGTCGTCCTTCGATTTCAACCACGTATGTCTTCTCGACACCGTGCCGCGGGTGGGTTACGAACTGCGTAAGGTCTCCGTCGTTGGTCAGGATGATAAGACCCGTGCTGTCGGCGTCCAGGCGCCCGACGCAGTAAACCCGCTGAGGGATGTCCGGTATAATGTCCACGGCGCGCGGCCTGTTCTGCGGGTCGCGCTGCGTGCAGACAACCTTCCTGGGCTTGTTGAGCAGATAGTGGACCTTCGCCGGCTCCTGCTTGCGGACCCGTCGGCCGTCCACGAGGATGTCGTCGGTTTCGGGGTCCACAAAGCACGGCAGGTCCGTCACAAGGTTGCCGTTGACCGTGACCCGCCCCTGCACAAGCATCTCTTCGGCCACTCGACGGCTTGCGACACCGGCGTGGGCAAGCGCCTTCTGTATGCGGACCTTCGCCATCTATGCGCAACCTTCCGGGAGAGTTATCTCAAGCCACGCGGCGTCCGTCTCGGCGGCCAACACCGGCCGGTCCAGTCCCGCCGGGACCAGCACGGTATCGCCCTTGTTCAGCGGGACCCGCCGCTCGGGACCGGACTCGCAGCAGACACTGGCCGAACCCTCCAGCACCATAAGGGCGGCGCATCGTCCCGCCGGCAGCGGCCTCCGGCCGCGGGCGCTCTCGGACACCCGGGCGACGGTGAAATACTCCGTCTCCAGCAGCGTCTCGCCGTCGGCGCCGGGCGCGGTATCCGGCGTCGGCTCGAAGTGTATGCATTGCATCGACTGCTCCAGGTGTATCTCGCGCCCCCTGCCCCAGTCGCTGACGCGGAAGGTCGTATCCGAAGGCGTCTGGACCTCGGCCACCACCACCCCGGCGCCGAGGGCGTGCACCGTGCCCGCGGGCAGGTAGTGAAAATCGTCCGCCGAGACATCCACACGCCGGACGACCTCCCCTACCGTGTCGTTCTTGACGGCCTCGCGAAACCGCTCCGGTGTCACGCCGTCGGCCACGCCCTTGTACAAAAAGCCCCCCCTGCTTTCGACGATGTACCAACATTCGGTCTTTACGGCGCCGCCGACCGTCTTGACGGCCTCGGCGTCCGGGTGTACCTGCAGAGACAGCGTGTCCTCGGCGTCCAGCAGCTTCAACAGCAGCGGGAATCGGCCGTTGTCCATCGGCCGGGCGCCGCCGAGCAGACCGCGACCCCACCGCCGGGTCAATTCGGTTAGAGTCGTCCCGGCCGCGGGGCCGTTGGCGACAGTGCTGGTGCCCTCTTGCAGGTCGGCAAGCTCCCAGCTCTCGCCTATGGGCGACT
This sequence comes from Phycisphaerae bacterium, assembly GCA_003551645.1. Lineage (GTDB taxonomy): Bacteria > Planctomycetota > Phycisphaerae > SM23-33 > SM23-33 > PUND01. Next base: position 12,255 of record PUND01000053.1, read on the forward strand.
CCGCCGGCAGTGCCCGGCCGAAGAGCCGCTCAAGGTTCCGGCCGCCCCATATCTTCGGTTTGTAGATGGGCTGAAACCTGCAGGGATATATGTCCATGTTCACTCCCGGTCGTTTTCGCCGGCTATTCTACGCCCCCGCCGCGCGAGCTTCCAGAGCCGGTCTTGCACCCACTGTCCGGGGCGCATAGACTGCTGAAACAAACCGGTCGCATCATTGTCAGACAAAAGGAGCGCATCATGGCCGAAAAGCCGACAGTCAGTTTCGACGAGTTTCTGAAGCTGGATCTCCGCGTGGGCAAGGTAACAGAGGTCAGGGATCACCCCAATGCCGACAAGCTGCTGGTGCTTAGCGTGGACCTCGGCGACGAGCAGAGGACCCTGGTGGCGGGACTGAAGCCCCACTGCTCACCAGAGGAACTGCTTGGCAAGGAAGTCGTCGTAGTGATGAACCTCGAATCGCGCAAGGTCCGCGGCGTTGAGTCCAGGGGCATGCTCCTTGCGGCCAGCCATGAGCAGGACGGACAACAGCAGGTTACCATCCTGACCACCGACGGGCCTGTGCCGCCGGGAGCGACCGTCAGCTAAAGGCGCAGCGGCGGCTTCGGGCAACTGGAGCGGCCCCGGACCGGCGACTCCGCTCAGTCGTCGAGCGTTACCACGTATTTCCGTGGGATGGTCATCTCGGTATGCCCGGCATCGGTTTCGGTAATCACGGCAATGCCGCTTTCGTACCACCTGGGCGAGCGCAGGGCCCTGCCGGGCACGAAGACATACTGGTCGGTGCCGCTTATCTGGACCCTTTCCTCCGCTTCCATGATATCGTCGGCGGTCTGTTGCTGGATCTCCTCTACCCTTGAAGCCGAGACGACGGCAAAGACGGCCACGCCCGCCAGCACCAGCGCGCCGAGGGCGATCCTCGCGGCTCGTCCGCGAAGCAGGCATCGCAGTCCCAGCATCATCACAAATACACCACCGGCCAGCACGCCGGTCCCGATCATCATCTGCTTGTTGTCGGCCATGTAGCCGCCGAGCAGTCCGTCATGGACAAGCCAGCCGCCGGCGATGGCCAGGGCTATCCCAGCCGAACCGGCCACTACGGCCAGCAGTATCAGGCCCGGTCCCGGACGGCGCTTCCCGGCAGGCGCAGCCGCTGACTTCCCGCCGGAATCGTCGGCGTTGTCGGATGGGGCGTTGTCTTCGGAGCCGATCATGTCCTGAATCTCGGCGACAGCCGCGTCGGCCAACTCGTTACCGCCCCGGTCTTTCAGGATCTCCCTGATTGCCGAAAGATGCTCTTTCAGCACCGAGTCATTCGGATTCGGCTGGTATAGCTGCCCCTTTATGGAGCGGACGTGGCGAAGCAGTATCTGCTCGCGGTCCTGTTCGAGTTCAAATCGGCCGTGAAACTCCTCGATTACCCCGACCACATCGGGCAACTTCTCGTAGTTGTTCCTGTTTGTCTTCATGATGACTCCGGTTGGGCAGCGGCCCGGCTCTGTGCCGCCAGGCGGCTAAGAAAGCTCGGCAAATCCGGCCGGGCCTCGGTATCGGCGACGGCCTTCAGGGCGGCCGACGCATCCGGCATCGCCACGCCCAGTCCCGCTCGACGGACCATCTGCAGGTCGTTGACGTCGTCGCCGACGGCGGCAATGGACCGCGCGCCTATCCCGTACCGCTGGGCGACGTATTGCAGGCCCTGCCATTTGCTGACTCCCGCGGCGAAGGCCTCCACGATGGTGACGCCGTAGTTCGGCGCAAGAATCGCGTGAATGCTCAGCCGTCCGGCAAACGCCTCGGCAAGCCGTTCGGCGAGCGGTTCGGCCGCATCCGGCTCGACACAGGCGTTTATCCGCAGCGGACGGGGCAGGTCCTCGACTTCCGACAGCCGCCGCACCCGCCTCATACTGACGTCCATCTGCGAGAACCAGCGGTCGATCACCAGCGGCGCATCTTCGGACTCGGCAAGGTAATACTCCACGCCATAGCGCCACGAGTCAACGATAACGGCGGCCGAGTGGCCAAGCTCGCCAAGGGCGTCGGCGAACTCACATGCCGTGTCCCGGTCTATGGCACTTGCGTGAAGCGTGCGTCCGGAATCCGGCTCGCTCACGATGGCGCCGCCGATAAGGACCATCGGCTCGTGGGGTCGAGGCAGGTTCAGCCGCCGCCAGACGCCGACGGTCTCGCTATAACTGCGTCCGGTCGCCAGCAGCACGCGCATATCCCGTGCCGCCTCGGCGACCGCCTCGGCCAGGTCGTCCGGTACGCGGTTGTCCGGTCCGACCAGGACACCGTCCACATCCAGCGCCAGGAGTTCACACCACATAACGGACGGATTGTACCAGAGGCCACAACGCCCGGCCAACGCTCAGTCGGACTCGTCGGCCAGCTTGCAATGGCGCGGGCATCCTCCCCGTGGCAAGACACAGCCCAACCGGGAACGCCGTTATACACATGCCCGAGACGCCCCAAGCCATCTCTCGTGTTCACTCGCCGTCGGATTCGTCGGCCGGTTCGTACCTGCAGACGCAGTCGTACACCTCGCCGCCGATATGAGCCGCTACGTTCGGGTCCTTCAGCAGGGCCAGCTTGAGGGTGTCCACGGTGAACCGCGCGTCAAAATTGCTCTCGACGGCCCGGCCCATCCCCTCGAGGATAAGCAGGTCGGCGTCGGACGCGGCGTCGTTAAGCTCGTCGGTAACTTCGGACAGGTCCACCAGCGGCGTGTCGCAACCGGTCGAGACGGCCTCGAACATCTGTGCCTGCACCAGCGCCTCGAGGTCCGGGTCGTTCTTGGCCAGGCCGGTAACGACCTCGATCATCTCATCGACGGTGATGTCGTTCAAGCTGGGCAGCTCGTTGGCCGCCAGGATTACCTGGGTGCCGTAAATCGCCAGCTCGCGGACCAGCGGCATGACGCCGAGGATGAAGTCCGGTCCGGCATTGTCCACCAGCACGACCGCCTTGGACCACTTCGTCGGCGGTGTGTCGGGCAGGTCCTCCAGCAGGCGGTCGAAGTCGTCCACCAGCCAGGGGCGCGGTTTGACGTTGGCGAGCGTCTCGGTGAAATCGGGCGACTCATCAGCATGGTTCATAATGGCCGGTGAGCCGAGATCGAAGATGTTCCCGGCGAAAATCCGCTCGATCAGGTGCAGCCATTTTTCCTCGCCGCTCATGGCGTGAAGCTCGCGCACCATCTGGGGGTAGAGCTTGGCGGCGGCGTCGTTCTCGCGTTTCTTTACGTGTGCGTAAGGGTCGTGCAGGCCGTTGTCGCGAAGGGCCTTTTCCCTCAGCCGGCACAGCTCCAGGACACTGAGCCGGCTGCCCGGCAGCGAGTCGGGCTTCTCCCGAAGCTGCCGGATGCTCTCGGCGAAGTCGGTACGCGCCTGCTCTATTTGTGCGACACTTCCGTACTGTTTCTCGGCGTGGCGCAGGGCGTCGTCGAAATGACGCTCGAACAGGTCGAGCCAGTATTGCCGGCTCTCGGCGTCGTTGACCAGATCATAATCCTGTGCGACATAACTGTCCGGGTCGCGCAAAAGGCAAAAGTGACTCATCGGGGCTACTCAATACTCCAATCCGAGTTAAGGCCATGCCTGCGGCATTGGCCCAGCGGCGGCAGAGGCCCGCGGCCCCAACACCCGCCGCGATTCTTTACGCTATAAAACCTTTATCGCCAGCATTGTCAAGTCGTCAAAGCGGGTCTGCAACCCTACGAACCGCCTCATGCACCACAGGACGTGCTTGGCGATGCCCTGTGCGGAATGCCCCTGGCGCCAGGCCTCCAGGACGGCCTCGTCCACGCGCTCGCGACCGAATATCTCGTCGTCGAAGTTCATCGCCTCGGTCAGCCCGTCGGTGTACGCCAGCAGCACATCGCCCGACTCGAGCGTGAACCATTCCTGTCGATAGCTCAGCGAAGTATCCACGCCCAGCACCCCGCCGCCTGTGTGCAGATGACAAAGCTCGCCGCGTCGGACCAGTATCGGCGGCGGATGTCCGGCGTTGGCGTAGGTCAGCCGGCGCGTGCGGAAGTCCAGCACGGCGTAAAACATCGACGCGAAGTCACTTATCAGCGTCGCGCTACACATGTCCCGGTTGACCTTCCGGAGCACATCCACCATGTCGTACACGTTCACCGCGTGGGCCCTGAGAGATGCGCGAACCGCCGACATCAGCAGCGAAGCTCGCATGCCCTTGCCGGCAACGTCGCAGATGGCCAGGCCGAGATTGTCCGGGGGCAGGTCGATAAAATCGTAGAAATCGCCGCTCAGTTCATAGCTCGGCACGTAAACCGGCTCTATCTCGAAGCCCTCGATCGCCGGCGGAGACGACGGGATCATCCGCCGCTGCACCTCGGCCGCAAGCTCAAGCTCGCGCTTCATGGTCGCCGACCGCACCGCTTCCTGGTTCAGGCGCGAGTTGACGATGGCGGCCGCCGCCTGGGCCGCGATGGACTTCAGCAGCGAGACCTCAACCGAATCGAACACGTGCCGCTCGGCGGTGTAAACGTGCAGGACACCCTCCGGCTCGCCCTTGAAAACCATCGGCGCGCACAACGCGCTGACTATGCCCTCCCGCGCCGCCTCGGCCGGATAAAGCACCCTGTCGTCGGACTGCTCGTCGGCGACGTACACCGGCTCGCCGGTGGCAAGGGCTTCCTGGTCGATACGGCTGTGCGAGATCAGGATCGGTCCCTTCAGCAGGTATTCCGGACTCAGCCCCGCGACGGCCTTTACCACCAGCTCGGTGCGATCCTCGTTAAGCAGCCGTATGGAGCATCCCTTCGCGTCCAGCACACTGACCACAGTTGCCGCAACGGTGTCCAGCACACTCTGGAGGTCCCGCTGTCCGGTGAACTCGGAAGTCAGCCGATACAGCGTGGTGAGCTGGTCGATGCGACGATCCAACTGCTCCTGTCGCTCGCACACCTGGGCGAGGACCCCCGCGGCCAGCAGCAGGACCCTCTGTCGCCAGTGACGGTCGTCGGCAACGTCCGGCTCCGGAGCGGTCAGCGACGCCGACTCCAAGCGAACGCAACCGATCTCCCGGCCGTCAACGCACACCGCGGCTACGGAGGAACCTGGGCCTTGTCCGGCGCCGTCAAGCCGCCCCAGGGCCGCCGGGGCATCGCCGGGAACGCCCGTATCGTCCAGCAGCGGTTCGCCGTCGGCCCCGCAGATGCGCACCTGCGTCGCCGCAACCGCCGAAAAGGCGTCCTGAAACTGCCTAAGGGTCTTTTCGTCCAGATAATCGCTAAGGGTCGTCAATGAATCATCCCTACGGGGAACTACTCAAGACATCCATTGTAGGAATCTTGTCGCGGATTGCAGCCAAAAACGCCCGGCCGGGTGCTGTTGCCGAACGGTAACCGGTCCCGACCGACGGCCTTGCGGCCATTGCGTTTGACTGACCAGCCGTCGGGTCGCTAGAATAAATTTTGACAGCAATAGCATTGACAAGTCCGGACTGGAAGCACTTGCCGGATGGTCCCTCAACACGGAGAAACTCAATGCAGGCAAATGCGCTTAACCTTCGACAGGCAAGGCCGCACCCGCATCGCACCGGGCGTGGTTTCACGCTTATCGAGCTTCTGGTGGTCATCGCCATTATCGCGTTGCTGATGAGCATACTGATGCCCGCACTCGGACATGCCCGGGCGCAGGCCAACCGGCTCGTCTGTTCCACCAATCTAAGGAACCTCGCCCAGGCCGCCCACCTGTATGCCGACGAAAATGACGGGTACATCCCGCGTGATTATTATCACGGCGCCAACAACCCGCCCGGTGGTTATAATCACGGACACTATTTCTTCGGTTCCCGACTGTCGCAGTACCTCGGCGGCCCGCCGATTGACCCTTACTACGATGACCCTGAAAACGGAACTCCACCGCCCGGCGAGCCGTCCATGTCATTCGATGAGGCGCAGGAATACATGCGGGAGATCTTCGCTGGTATGGGGTCGCTTCACTGCCCGGAGCTGACCATCGAAGAACATACCGTTCATTACGTCTCCAGCGGCTGGGACTTCGATGATATAGGGGAATCCCAGGGCGTAAGTCGACTCGATGACATACCCGGCGCGCCATCCGACGTAATCTACTTCACGGAAGGCAACCTGGAGCGACTTGACACGGACTGGTTCGGGCATCACGACTTCTTCCATCCGACTCACATCCCGTTCGACGAGCGCGACGAGATGAACGCCAACCCCCGAACCATAGCGGCAAACGATAATCGGCATCTTGGCAGCACCACGGCGGGTTACTTTGACGGTTCGGCTCGGTCGCGCGAACTCACCGTTGAAGAGATCTCCATCAGGGAGTTCGTGCCGCGGACCAGACTGGATTAGGTGGGAACCGGCGCATCACCGGCCTGGGCCGACACATGGTCTTGTGGCGTTTGCTCTATGGACCGCACGGGTGTATTTTCATGGGCGGAAAGGAGCCGTCCATGGCCAAAAGCAGCCGCGACCTGCCATCGTCCAGTGCGGACAGCATACTTGACCGTCTCAGCCGGTTCAGTATCGAGGTGCCGTCCTGGGGGTTCGCCGACACGGGAACCCGGTTCGGGAAGTTTCTTCAGCCGGCTGCGGCGGTTGACCTCGAAGACAAGCTCGCCGACGCCGGCGCCGTCCACGCCCACACCGCAATCACGCCGACGGTCGCCGTGCACGTACTGTGGGATTTCCCCGACGGATTCGATCCGCGTGTCGTCCGCCTGGCCGACGGCCACGGCGTGCGAATCGGCTCGATCAACCCCAACCTGTTCCAGGACCAGTGCTACCGTTTCGGCTCCATCACAAATCGCGATGCGGATATCCGCGACCAGGCCATCCGGCACGTGCTGGATTCGGTCGAAATCGCCCGCCAGACCGGCAGCCAAGACCTGTCGCTGTGGCTGGCCGACGGGACAAACTACCCCGGACAGGCCGACATCCGCGCCCGCAAGCGATGCGCCACCGACGCCCTGCGGCAAATCCACGACGCACTGGATGAAGAAATGCGGATGCTCATCGAGTACAAGCCCTTCGAGCCGGCGTGGTATTTCACGGACTTTTTCGACTGGGGCAGCGCGTACATATTCGCCAGGGACGCCGGCGAGCGGGCGAAGGTGCTGGTCGACACCGGACACCATCTATCGGGCACGAACATTGAGCAGATAGTCGCCTGGCTGATAGACGAGCGGATGCTCGGCGGGTTCCACTTCAACGACCGCAAGTACGCCGACGACGACCTGACCGTCGGCTCCATCGACCCTTACCAGGCGTTCCGCATCTTCAACGAGGTCGCCGCCTGGGAGCACGAAAGCGGGCGGGACCTGGACATCGCCTGGATGATAGACCAGTCCCACAACATCAAGCCGAAGGCCCAGGCGATGATCCAGACCGCCTGCCGCGTGCAGGAGCTGTTCGCCAAGGCGTTGTGCGTGGACCGCGAGCGGCTCTCGGCCGCGCGGGCGGCCGAGGACACCGTAGCGGCCGAGGAGGCGCTCCAGAAGGCGTTTTACACGGATGTTGCCCCCCTGCTCACCGAGGTTCGCCGACGGCTGGGCGTCCCCGAAGACCCCCTCGAGGCGTTCCGCCAGAGCGGCTATGAGCAAGATGCCGCAAAGACCCGCCAGGCCAAGCGAGAAGCACTCGGCCACCCCGGCGGGGGAAGCTACGCCTGACCCGCCGCTTAGCGGTTCCAGTCTCGCGAATCTGGCTATTCACATTCGTCGCCACCGAGCCGGTACGCGCGGGCCGCCGCCGATGCGGAGCGGCCGCCCGTGGCTGCTTTCATGCCCATCTAATCCCTAATTTGCCAAGCCAGATATGAGCAAATATCGGAAGATCTTACAGCGCCGGGTCGGGGGCAATCCGCAATCGTCAATCCGAAATCCGCAATCCGTTTACGCGCTTTCCTTGCGGACCTTTCGGGCGGCCTCGAGCGTCGGCGGCGTTTTTGATTCGACCATCTCCGGCGTGATGACGTAGGTTGTGCCTTCTTCCTTGCTTTCGGGCAGCTCGTACAGGAAGTCCAGCATCAGCGACTCTACCACCGCACGCAGCGCCCTGGCGCCGACATCGCGCTCCATCGCCTTGCGGGCGATCGCGCGCATCGCCTCGTCGGTGAACTCGACCTTGCAGTCCTCAAGCTCGAAGAACTTCTCATACTGGCGGATGATGGCGTTCTTCGGCTCGGTCAGGATGCGAATCATCGCATCCACCCCGAGTGTCTCCAGCGCCGTAACACACGGCAGGCGCCCCACGAATTCGGGAATAAGCCCGTAGTGAACAAGGTCCACCGGCTGAACCTGCGGGAGTATCTCATCCCGCTCCCGGGAGGCCTCGCCCTTGTCCTCGGTGGCGAAGCCGATAAGCTGCCGGCCCAGGCGTTTCTTGATGATATCCTCAAGCCCGGTGAACGTGCCGCCGCAGATGAACAGCACGTGCGAGGTGTCCATCTGGATGTACTGCTGTTCGGGATGCTTCCGGCCGCCCTGCGGCGGGATGTTCGCGACTGTTCCCTCCACGAGCTTCAGCAGCGACTGCTGCACGCCCTCGCCGCTGACGTCGCGGGTGATGGAGACGTTGCTGGAGGTCTTTCCGACCTTGTCTATCTCATCGACGTAGATGATGCCCCGCTCGGCCGCCTCAAGGTCGTAATCAGCCGCCTGAAGGAGCTTCAGAAGCAGGTTCTCCACATCCTCGCCGACGTAGCCGGCCTCGGTGAGCGTCGTCGCGTCGCCGATGGCGAACGGGACATTCAGCATGTTGGCCAGCGTCCGGGCCAGCAGCGTCTTTCCGCAGCCGGTGGGGCCTATCAGCAGAACGTTGGATTTTTCCAGTTCGACGCTGTCCGTGTCGTCGGTCTCCGCCGCGGACAGCCGCTTGTAATGATTGTGCACCGCAACGGACATCACCTTCTTGGCGTGCTCCTGGCCGATGACATACTCATCCAGATAGCTCTTTATCTGCTGCGGGGTGGGGATCCGCGTGAACAGCGGCTTGGCCTGCATATCACGGCGCTGCTCCTGGCGGATGATGTTGTGGCACAAATCGACGCAGTTGGCGCAGATATAGACGCCGTTCGGACCTTCCACCACAGGCCCCACCTCTCCGGAGCCGCGATTACAGAAACTGCATGTCTGGCCTCGGCCCGGCCGTTGCGTACCGCCCCCGTCGCCTTGTCCGTCTCTGCTCTTTGAAGCCATTGCTACTCCTTGCCTTCGCCTTCTGTTGAAGGTGGGCTGTCTGTTTGTCCATCGTCACCGTCAGCAGGCCCACTTGAGGATGAACCGTCACCGGCGTCGATGCCCAGCACCTGCCTGCGCAGCCGCCGGTATTCCTCGTCGCTGATCTGGCCGCTGCTTCGCATATTCTCGAGGCCTTCCATGGTGAACGGCGGCGCGGACTCCGATGTATCCTCCAGGGCACGCCGTCGAAGCCGGCTCATCAGCACATACGCTACCAGCAGCAGCAAGATCATCAAGCTGCCGATAACCAAAAACCACACCACATAACCGAGGTCAACCGAGGCTGCCAAAAACGGACCGGCTGGAAGTCCTCCTGTCATGCATGTCATTCTAAGACATAAGGTCGCTTCCGGTCCAGCGCCGGATCGAACAAACCCAAAAGGACTTGCGGTTATACCCCGGCGGAGAAAGAAAAAGCCCGGCCATCCCGTTCGAACGACCGGGCTTGCAAATAAGCTCAGTAAAATGACCTCCGCGGCCGCTACGAGGCGAACGCGGCTCCGGTATCAAGGATAAGATCCTTGATGTATTCGGCGGGCAGGTCCATCGCGCCGAGGGCCTGTGCGGCGGCCTCGCGCAGCTCGAAGGACTCCCGGCTTCTTACCACATCGACCACCGCCGTCCGCTGGCCGTTCTCCAGATAGTTGCCGAACCTTCGCAGCGATGCGCTGAGCTGCTTGAAAGCCCGAATCCGCACCGACTCATCCGCATCATCGTTCAGTGCCAGGTCGGCCACCAGACGCTGCGCGGCCTGGTCGTGCATTGCCGCAAGGGCTTGGGCACAGGCAACCTTCAGCTCGTCGCCGCCATGCTCGATGGCGTCGGCAAGGGCATCCCGAGTGAGGGTCACGTCGAAAAGGGGATTCTCTGTCATCCCGAGCTTTTCGATGGCCGCAGCGGCCCGCATGGCCCACTGTTCGACGTCCCTCGGCTCCATCGGCCTGCCTTCGGCCAGTTCCAGGCCCTCTTCGACGGCCTCGGCCAGTTCGTCTTGTTCGACTTCCTTCTCAACAGTGACGATTCGGCCGTCCTCATCGGCAAGCTCGGCTGTTCGCGCGGTCTCTTCGGCGATGATGATCGGAATGGCCGAGAAGATAATCTCGCGCCGTATTGCGCGTGTCGCATCCACCGGGTTGGGCCTGTCGGCAAGGACGACCACGTCCACTCCGGCATCGCGAGCCATCGACTTCGCCTCGGAAACACCCTCCGCATCCAGCACCTCGAAGCCGGCCTCACGCAGATCGGCCTTGAGGCGGTTTCGCATTTGCTGTTCCTCGGCCACCAGCATGGCTCGCGACGGCCCGGGCTGGCGAAGGGACTCGTTCAGCGTCCACAGGACCATTGCATAACCGGTGAACTCATCCTCCGGCAGCGCCTCGGCGAGCGACAGCGCCGCCAGGAACCGCACGCGGCTGTCCGGATAGCTCATGGCCTCCACCAGCGGCTTGGCGCCGCCTTCGACCGGCTTGACAAGAGTCTTGGCGCCGGTGGTTTCGGCAAGGGCCTTGATGGCGCCGGTCACCACGGCAATCTCCTCGTCCCCGAGTCCGCGTGCCAGTACCCGCTGCAGATAGCCGGCCCCGGCGGCCAGTGCGTAGTACTCGGCCGACGGCTCATCCTCGCCACGGGTAGGGTCTTCGGCGCCGGGGGGCAGATTCGCCTCCCTCCGCAGGTTCGAAGCCACCCATAGTTCCACGGCCGGACTGAACTCCTCGTCGTGGGAAAGCGCCAATCGGCAGAATCGCATCGCGTAAACGTCGTAGAAAATCTCTATCGGGGCGGGCATGAAGCTCAGGCCTGTATCCTCGCTCCACCGCCAGAGGTTCGCTTCGTCGAATTGCTCATCAGGCCGCAGCGACTCTGCCTTGTAGTAGTACTGCTCGGCGTACCGATAGAACAGCTCTGCCGGTTGCTTCTGGACGGCCGCCTCGCCGCCGGTAGCGACAAGAGCCACCCGCACGGCTTTTTGTGTACGCTCCGGCAGGTCGTCGCGCTTGTACGCTTCCCGCAACCTCGGAGCGGCGTGCCCGTAGCCGATCTCAGCCAGCGTCTCGGCCATAATCTCCACGATGGACGCTTCCTCAGACTGCAGTGCGACGGACAGTCCACGTACCGCATCGCGTCCCAGAGTCGGAAGCACCGTAACTATCCGCTCTTTGAGCATGTCCGATTCTTCCGGATCGCGCAGTTTGTCAATCAACTGTGGCAGAGCGAACTCGCCGCTACGACGGAGGCGCTCGGCACCCATCTCATATCCGCGCAGGGTGCCGCCGAGCAGTTCGATGGCCCGTTCGATCTCCTGCGGGTCCGCGCGCATATCCCGGTAGCCCAGTTCTATCTGCTCGCGAACCTGTGCGATTACCTCCTCCAGGTCCTCCAGCCGCTCACCACGGGTCAGCGTGCGCCGGGCGTCGGGTGTCTCTTCGGAAAACGTGTAGATGTCCCTCGGCTCGGCGTCGGAATCAAGCAGCGCCTCACCGAAGCTGCGCGCCAACTCGGGGCGTGCGATCCTGATGTAATGGATGAAGTCGTCCCATAGTTCCTCCGGCGACCGGTTCTGGGCCGAAGTTCCCTGCTGGGCGAGTCCCGTCGTGGCGACAGCCAGAACAAACAGCGCCGCCAGGACAGCCGTCGTGGATAAAGTTGTACGCATGCTGTCTCCCAAGCTGCGAGGTCACAGAGGTCCGGGTAAATTACGTAGCTCGTTGCGTGGGCGTATCATGGCTAAAACCGAGCCGTTCGGCCGGTACTGTCGATTATAGATACCCCCCTCGGCGTGTCAACCACAATAGCGCCCCTTTGATCCCCGCCATGGCCGCCTGGATAATCCGCTGTCGCTGCTGGCCGTCATTCCAGCACCACGTTGATGGTCGTTCCTTCCTGCCCGAGCAATACTTCGCGGGTCTGAATCCGGCCGTCCGCTTCCACGCCGAGCCGGTAATCCCCCATGAAACCGCGGACGGCGGCGCGGCCGTCCTGTCCGGTTTCGATTGTCTCGTCGGTCCACCACTGCTCGAACACCAGATCCCGGTAGGCCAGCCCGTTCGGCTTCATTGAAAAGTCCATGCGCATCATCGCGCCGTCCGGCCGCCAGTGCCTGCCCTCCCAGAAGCCCCACATGGTGAAGCTCTCGACGGCCTCGTGGGCGAAAACCGCTGTCAGAAAATCGCGCGTGTAGCTGGCCTGGAGGTGTTCGTCCGATATGTTCACGTCGAACTCGGTAACGTGCAGCGGCAACCCGAACTCCGCGAAGCGGTCCAGTATGTCCCACAGTCGCCGCGGCGGCGTGAGGTCCCAGCCGAAGTGGCCCTGCAGGCCGATAGAGTCCAGCGGGGCGCCCTCATCCAGCAGAAACCGGATAGTATCGTGATAGTGGTTCTGGTGTCTGGTGTTCAGCCGTCCGCCGGTGCTGAGTATGCCGTAGTCGTTGATCATAAGCACCGCTTCCGGCGCGTGCTCGCGTGCGGTCCGGAACCACTCGACCATCACCTCGCGTCCCAGCACATCCATCAGGTCGTGGTTTGAGAACGGCTCGTTTATGACGTCCCACTCCTCGGCCAGCCCGGCCGTGGTTGAGGCGATGTCAATGATATGCTCGCGGATGGCCTCCCTGAGCCGCCGCGGGTGGTCGGCCAGTTCGCGCAGTTCTTCGGGCGTGTGTCGCCAACTCGGCCAGACCATCACGTGCCCGTGGCGGCGCATGCCCTTTTCGCCGAGCCATTTCAGCGTGCGGACGGCCTGGCTGTCCGGTCCGCCGTCTCTTTGCCAGCGGGGCCACTTGAGCGCGTTCTCAATTGTCGCCCGGTTGAAAAGCTCCCGGACGTGGCGGACGTATTCGGGGTTTTCGCGTCGGCCGCCGGGCATCATGTCCGCAGCCACGGCCGTTCCGAAGCCGAAGGCGTGCCGGAGCATCTCGACGCGGACACGGGCACCTGGAATCGGCTCGCCGTCGCCGTCGGTTACGACCACGGTCAAATCGGACTTCCGGATTCGGTTTATCCGCTCGGCGGCGACCTCCCGCCAGTCGGCGTCGTCGGACATGCCCTGATACGCCGGGCCGGAGCGAAACGCGTCCGGGTCGGCGTCGGGGCCGTGGTTCGACAGCGAAACGTTCGCCACTTCCACCGTCTGGGGCGCGAAGCCAAATCCGAAGCACAGCATCGCCTCCCCCCTGTCGTAGCCGCGCCGCATCCGGAACGGAACGGCGAACTCCCGCCAATCCCCGCCGGCCGAGGCGCGGAACTCAACGGCCTTGGTCCACGGCGGCCCGGCCTTCTGGAAGTAGGCCATCACGCTCGCCTCGCCAGTCTCGTCAGACGACTCGATGCCGCGCATCGCGAAACGCAGCACCAGCACATCGTCCTCGCGGACCCGCACGAGAGCCGGGTAGCCCAACTGCACGCTCCACCAGTGCCCGGCCGGCTCGGGTTCCCGCAGCGTCCGGACGCGGACCGCCTCGGCGAAGGGTTGGCCTTCAACGGCGACCACATCGCGTTCGGCAAGGTCCGGCCGCGCGCTGAAGCCGAACTCTTCGATTCCCACGCCGGGGATAACCGGCTCACCCGTCCGCTCGGCGGCCCCCTCCGCAAGGACCACAACGCCAATTACAGTCGCCAGCACAAGAATCTGATACATGTTTGTCCCTCGCCTGTTCTCACTCACGCCGATAACCGCCGGCGAGCCGGGATCAGGCGGCATCGCCTACAGCGTTTTAGTCGGCTTCCTCGGGGCAACCCTGCAAACGTCTCGACGCAGCCGGGGCAATATCACAACGGTCCGGCCCCTGCCGCGTCGGCCTACTGTTCCCTCTCGGCCGGATATTCCGGTTGCCTGCCCTCGAGCACGGCCATCACGTCATGGACCACATCGGACATGTTCTCCATCGCCTTCGGAACGCGGGCGGCCGTGTGGGGCGTCAGTATCGCCCTTTCCTGTGCCTCTCCGAGGTGGAACATCGGATAGTCCGCCGGCGGCGGCTCGGGGTCGTGGCAGTCGATAACACAGGCGTCGAGCTTGCCGGATCGCATGGCCTCGGCAAGTGCGGCGTAGTCCACAATAGGACCGCGAGCGGCGTTGATGAACTGCGCCCCCTCCCTGAACTGCTCAAGCGTTGAGCGGTTGATGAGCTTCCGCGTCAGCTCCGTAAGCGGCGTGTGGACTGTGATGATGTCGCTTTCGGCGTAGAGCGTGGGCTTATCGACGGCGACCGCACGGTAATCAAGCTCTATGTCGCGGATATCGTTATACAGGACGGCCATGCCCAGTCCGGCGGCGGCCCTGCCGACCCTGCCGCCGATGCGCCCACAGCCGATAATCCCCAACGTGCAGTCTGACAGGAACCGGCCGTATCTTTGCTTGCGGATTTCGTGGAAGCGTTCGGACGATACGTATCCATCCAGCGGCCAGAAGCGCCGGTTCATCTCGATTATCATACGAATGGTGTAATCAACCACGGCAAGCGTGTTGGCCGCCGGGGTATGCACGACCTCCACGCCGCGGGACCGGCATGCGGGGACATCGATGTTCTCCAGCGCTACGCCGGCCCGTCCTACGACTTTCAGATTCGGCGCCGCATCGAGCAACTGCCCGTTGACCTGCGTGTAGGTGCGCACGATAAGCCCGTCGGCATCGCGGATGATTTCGCCGACGTTCTCGGGAGTCGCCCATCGCAGCTCTGCGCGGTCCCGGAGCCACTGAACCGCCCGCTCGCTGAGCGTCTCGGAAACGACGACGACCGGCTTCATGATGCGCCTCTCCGCCGCCGGGTAACCGACCGTCGGGCCGTTGGCTTGTTCATAGGCGTCCGGTGTATTCGTGTGCCTTCGTGCATTCGTGTACTCGCATATTCGCGCTGGTGCGGTCGTTGGCTCGCGTGTTCTTGCCTGTCCGCCGTCTGGTCCGCAAGGCCCGCATCGCGGAGGAGAAAGCCGTGGCCGAAGGCGACACTCATGGAGTGAGCCGGCGAACGTGGCCAAGCTCGTCGTGCCGGCTCGCTCAGGCGGAGATGTTGGGCATGTTGCGGCGATGTGTCAAGCGCAGCCGCAGACGTTGCCAGAGACCGCCGGAGGCGATTCGTCCGGCCAGTTCACGGATGGAGTCATCCTTCGGCGCCAGCGTCATCGCACGGGCCACGTAGCGCCTGGCCCTGGCGATATCGCCCTTCTGCCAGTGCGCCAAAGCCAGGTTGTAAAGCGCCAGCGCGTAGTCGGGACGCAGCTTCAGCGCTCGACGGCACTGGCGGATGCCGTCCTCCAGACGGTTGAGCATAAAGAAGCTGACGGCGAGGTTGTGCCTGGCCGAGGCATCGTCCGGCTGAAGCGCGACCAGCCGGCGCAACGCCCGGTTGGCTCTGTAGGTCTGCCCAATCTCCATGAGCAGTTCGGCCAGCTCTTGGAGCGTTTCCGGGTCGTCGCCGGCGAGTTTCAACTCGGCCAACACAAGCGGTCTGGCCTCATCTGCCCGGCCTCGACGCAACAGCACGCGGGCAAGCCGAGCACGGACGCCGGGATAGTCCCTGTCCAGACGCAGCACCAGCCGGAACTGCTCCTCGGCCGCCTCCAACTGCTCGCGACGAATCGCCAGCTCGCCGAGGTAGTAATGCGCATCAGGATTGTCGGGCGACTGCTCCAGGACGCGACGGAACTGCCGCCCCGCCGCCGGCAGCCGGCCCATCTCCATCAGCAGCTCACCGTAGTCCAGGAGCGTCGGTATGTCCTCGCCGTGCAGGCGAATTTCGGCCTGGTAGTGGCGGGCGGCGTCGGCGTGCCGGCGGCGCTGCCAGTGGGCCTCGGCCAGTCGCGCGTGCGCATCCGGCTGGGCGGGGTCAATCTCCAGGGCACGCCGCCAGCACCACATGGCGCGGCCAATGTCGCCGCGGGCGTACAAGCTGCATGCGATGTTGTGATAGCACAGGGGGCAGTCTTCGCTGAGCTGGCGCGCGAGGTAGAACATCACCTCCGCCTGTTCGTGCCGGCCCATCTCTGTATAGGTTACGATACGGTTGCAGTAGGTGGGTTCGTAGTCGGGGTCCAGCCGTTCGGCCCGTCGGAAGCACCGCAGCGATTCGGCGTATCGGCCAAGGCGGGTCAGGTTCATCCCCAGGCAGTTCAGGGCCTCCACATCATCGGGCGCCAACGAAAGGACCGACTGATACGCCCGGCAGGCGCGCGAATAGTCTTCCATCGCTTCAAGCGTCAGCGCTAGGTTGAAGTACCAGGCCGGGTTGTAGGGCACGATGTCGATCGCCGCCCGCAACTCGGCCGCGGCCTCGGCCCAGCGGCCCTGCTCATACAGGGACTGCGCGCGATCCGCTCTTGTTTCCGCTTCGTTCCAGTCGTTCATGATACAGACACTGCCAAAGCCAGCATCCACAGGGACCCTCCACCCGGCCGATTCACCCCCCGGCCGAGCATTCTCCTTTGCGTCGAGTTGGCGTCCCTGCTGATATGAATTCTATCCCGAACCGGCCGATCCGACAAGACACAAAGCTCCCGAAGCCGGAAAAACTCGCCCGGCAAGCCCCTCGCCCAACGGCCACGGCCGCTGTAAGATGCCGTCATGGCCGAGTATCGTGAGTATCTGGCGATGGACGACGAGTCGCTGCTGAAACAGTGCGACTCCGAGACATACAAGGCCTCCGGCCCCGGCGGCCAGCACCGCAACAAGACGCTCTCGGCGGTCCGGCTGACACACCGGCCGACCGGCATAACCGGGCAGTCCGCCGACAGCAGGTCGCAACACGACAATCGTCGCAAGGCGCTCGGACGGCTGCGCATGAACATTGCCTGCAAGCTGCGCCGGCCGGTCGAACCCGGCAAGACCGAGCTGCCCGCCGAGGTCGCCGAATGCCTGCGTAAGGTTGGCGGCGGATCCGGACGGAGCCGACGCATCGAGGTCAACCGCAAGAATCCGCGATACTGGATGGTTGTGGCCGTGGTGCTCGATTTGCTTGAGGCGTGTGAAGGTCGGCTCTCCGACGCGGCCGGCCTGCTGGGAGTATCCACCAGCAACATTACCCGGGTGCTAAAGGCAGACAGGCACGCCCTTGCCGCCGCACAGACACTGCGCCAACGACATGGGCAGAAACCTCTGGGCTGAGCAGCCGCCGAAAGGCGCGGGTGTACCCTTCGCCGCGTTTGGCCGGCTATCCGCTCCGACAAAAGACAAGCTGTGAGGAGTTCTATATTATTGGCGGCTAAACCGAGCTTGACCCCCTATGCGCCTCCGCGGTACAATCATCATATATTCGGGAGTGCGACGGCTGGAGTTACGCAGTCGGCGAGACCGTATTTTCACGGGAAGGCCTGCCCGCGGGACCCCGCCCCGGACCTGCCGAGCCGCATCGCATGCGGCAAAGGCCCCCGCGGTCTTCCTCGTCGGGACGGCTCCGGTTGCGACGTACACGGATATGAAACTCGAGCAAAACCGATAGCCCAAACCCCCCGGAAGACAGACCATGGCACGGAAACGACGTAGACGGCTGGGTGAACTGCTGGTTGAGTGGGGAGTTGTTTCGAAAGCTGCGGTCAAGGAAGCCCTTGAGCACGCCGACCTGGAGGGGATGCGGCTGGGCGAGGCGCTTATCGCAAAGGGTCACGCCGACGAGGACGACATCGCCCGCGCCCTTGCCGACCAGTTTGACATGGAGTATGTCGACCTGGACACCCAGCAGGCACAGCACGGCGACCTCCAGCTCGTCCCTGAAGACATAGTCCGCAAGCATCTGGTCCTGCCTCTGGGTCGCGAAAACGGCCGGCTGAAGGTCTGTATCTCCGACCCGCTGGACCTGGAGACTATGGATATGCTTCGGTTCCGTCTCAATACCGAAGTCAAGCCGTGCCTGGCGTCCAAGTCGAAGATGCGGAAGGTTATCAACGACCTCACCCGAAGCGACACAAGCGTGGATGCGGCCGTACACGAGCTGGAGGAACAGCAGGTCGAGAACATGCTGGTGCAGCAGGCGGGTGAGGATGCGGTCAGCGATGCCGCCCCGATCGTCAAGCTGGTGACCATGATTATCACCGAGGCGGTCAAGGCACGGGCGTCGGATATCCACGTCGAGCCGGCAGCCGACAGGGTCCGGGTGCGGTATCGTATCGACGGGGTGTGCATGGAGCGCGATAACGTGCCCATCCGCATGAAAGGCCCGGTAATCAACCGGCTTAAGATCATGGCCGGCATCGACCTGGCCGAGAAGCGGCTGCCCCAGGACGGACGAATCAAGATGACCATCGCCGGCAGTGATGTTGACTTCCGGGTCTCTGTGCTGCCCAGCTATCACGGCGAGAGCGTGGTCATGCGAATCCTCCGGCCTGAAAGCGTCCAGATCGGCATCCCGGCACTGGGATTCGAGGAAGACGACTACGATAGGTTTACTAAGATCATCCGCCGGCCCAACGGCATATTCCTGGTCACCGGCCCTACAGGTAGCGGGAAGACCACGACGCTTTACTCGGCCGTCAACGCACTGAACCGTCCGGACCGCAAGATCATCACCGCCGAGGACCCGGTCGAGTACAACTTCACGGGCATAAATCAGGTCCAGGTGCACGAATCCATCGGTCTTTCGTTTGCCTCTGTGCTTCGAGCGATGTTACGGCAGGCGCCAAACATCATCCTCGTCGGCGAGATTCGCGACCTGGAGGTCGCTGAGGTGGCTATTCAGGCGGCACTGACTGGACACTTGGTTTTCAGTACACTCCACACCAACGATGCTCCGTCCGCAGTGCCCCGCCTGATCGATATGGGCGCCAAACCATTCCTCGTCGCCAGCAGTATCCAGGCGGTAATGGCCCAGCGGCTCGTTCGAACCATCTGCGACAACTGCAAGATCCCCGAACCGGAACCGGATCGCAAGATCCTGCACACCCTGGGCTTCAGAGACGACGAGATCGAGAACACAACCTTTTGCAAAGGCGAGGGTTGCGAAGAGTGCAATCACACCGGGTACAAGGGTCGACTGGGCATCTTCGAGATGATGGAGATGAACAACACCTTACGCGAACTGGCCTTTAACCGCGCACCGCTGAACGAGATTCGACGTGCTGCCCGGGCCACGGGCATGAGGACTCTGCTTGAGGACGGGAAAATCAAGATCCGCTCCGGCAAAACCACCATCGATGAGCTTGTGCGGATCACTCAGGTACAGGAGTTGGTCGCAGCCGAGGACTGAATCGCCTTCCAAGCCAACGGCCTTGTCCGCAAGGTGTTACGGCTGCGGACAAGCACCACGCCTGCGTTTTGGGGCTGCCCGGCGCCAAGGCAAGGACGAATAATACGAGAGGAACGACATGGCAGAGATTCACATTGACAGACTGCTGGAGACATGCATCAAGCGCGGCGCCAGTGACCTGCACCTGGTGGTGGGCAGGCCCCCCACTCTGCGTCTGCGGGGGCGGCTCCGCCCGCTGGAGACAAAGGTGCTGGAGCCGGAGGACACCATCCAGCTTATGAAGGCGATCACCCCGGAGCGGTGCCAGCAGGAGCTTCAGGAACAGGGAGGCACCGACTTCGGCTTCGAGTATGGTGATGAGGGCCGGTTCAGAACGGCCGTATTCCAGCAGCGCGGCAACGTCACAATCGTGCTGCGTCTGATCCCGTCGCGGATACTGAGCTTCGACGATATCGGCCTTCCGCCCATCGTACGAAGCTTGTGCCGCCGGCCCAGAGGGCTGTTCCTGGTGACCGGGCCTACCGGCTCCGGTAAGACCACTACCCTGGCGACGATGATCGACCACATAAACGCTAACTCCGACCGTCATATTGTGACCGTCGAAGACCCGATCGAATACTACCACAATCACAAGAAGTCGATTGTCAACCAGCGCGAAGTCGGGGTCGATGTGCCGAGCTTCTCCGAGGGGCTTAGGCGCGTTCTTCGCCAGGACCCGGACGTGATCCTGGTCGGCGAGCTGCGCGACCTGGAAACCATGGAAGCGGCGCTTACCGCGGCCGAGACCGGCCATTTGGTCTTCGGCACGCTGCACACCACAACCGCCCACCGGACCGTGACGCGGCTGGTTGACCAGTTCCCGGTCGACCAGCAGGAACAGATCCGGATGATGCTCTCGGAGTCGCTGATAGCCGTTCTCTGCCAGGCGCTTATGCCTCGCCAGGACGTGCGCGGCATGATCGCGGCATTCGAGTTTCTGGTCGTGACCAATGCTGTGGCGAACCTGATTCGGGAAAACAAGACCTTCAGGATCCCGTCGTCCATCCAGACCGGTAAGAAGCTGGGTATGCAGCTTCTAGACGATCACCTGTTTCAGTTGTTCAAGGAAGAGAAGGTCTCCGCGGAAGACGCCATCGACCGCGGCGAGAACCCCAGTGACATGCATGATCGTATCGAGTCCTATCGTCAAGGCCGGATACCGGCAGGCGAGCAGGAAAGCGGCGATTCTGAGCAGGCGGCTCAACTGAGGAAGTGATTCCATGGCTACCACCAGGACCGGAGCACCGACAATACGCGAACTGAAGGGCCGGCCACTCGGGCGGGTGCTGGTCAAGATGGGCAAGGCCAAGCGCGAGCAGGTCCACGAGGCGCTGGACATCCAGCATCGGCGAGGCGGACCGCTGGGGCAGATACTGCTCGACCTCGGCCACATAGACGAGCATACCCGCTCACTGGCTCTGGCCTACCAGGCGGGAATCGAATACGTGGACCTCGATCGCGTCGATCTGACCGAGGAAGTCCTCGAGCAGATTCCGGCGAACATGGCCAACTCATACAAGGTCGTGCCCGTCGAGTACGACGACTCGCGCAAGCACCTGACGGTCGCGGTCTCCTCGCCGGACAACTTCCGGGCCGCCGACGACCTGCGGACACTGATGGGTTACAGCGTCACAGTCAAGGTTACCGACCCTAAGCAGCTCGACGAGGCCCTGGCCACACACTACGGCGCCCAGGAGGACTCGCTCGGTGAGCTTATCAACGAGATCGCCGGGGACGAGCGACTCGCGATGCTTGAAGGCCGTGGCGAGAGTATCGACCTGGACACGGTCCGCGAGGCGTCCGAGGCCAACCCTGTCAAGCGGCTTGTAAACATGGTGCTACTGGAGGCCATCCGCAATCGCGCATCGGACATCCACTTCGAGCCGTTCGAAGACGAGTTCAAGATGCGCTATCGCATCGACGGGCTGCTGTACGAGATGCTGCCGCCCCCGAAGTCCATTTCGGTGGCTATTGCCTCGCGAGTGAAGGTCATGGCGAACCTGGACATCGCCAATCGCCGGACGCCGCAGGACGGGCGCATCCCGCTGGTAGTCAACGGAAACCCGGTGGACCTCCGCGTCAGCGTCCTGCCGACCATGTTCGGCGAGAGCGTGGTGATGCGTGTCCTGGATCGTTCGAACGTGGAACTGGACCTGGACAAAATCGGTCTGCGGGATGACGACGCCGAGACCTTCCGCCAGCTCATTCACCGCCCCAACGGTATCTGCATCGTCACAGGTCCGACCGGCAGCGGCAAGACCACCACGCTGTACTCGGCCCTGCGGGAGCTTAACGACCCGGCGGTAAAGATTCTCACGGCCGAAAACCCGGTCGAATACGACATCGACGGGCTGGTGCAGGTGCAGATCAACGACGACATCGGGCTTACTTTCGAGCGTTGTCTGCGACACTTCCTGCGCCAGGACCCGGACATCATCCTGGTCGGCGAGGTCCGCGACCTGTCGACCGCGGAGATTTCGGTACACGCCTCCCTGACCGGTCACCTGGTGTTCACCACGCTGCACACTAACGACGCCCCATCGTCCATCGCACGACTGCTTGACCTGGGGATGGAGCCGTACCTGGTCACGGCCACTCTCGAAGGCATAGTAGCCCAGCGGCTGGTGCGGAAGGTATGTGCTAAGTGTAAGGAGGAATACACACCCACCGAGGAGCAGCTTTTCGAACTGAACCTGACCCCCAGCGATGTGGAAGGTCGGTCCTTCTACCGGGGGCGCGGCTGCGACAACTGCCGCGGGACCGGCTATGCCGGCCGAACGGCGATTTTCGAAATCATGCTCCTAGACGACGAGCTGCGAACGCTGATTATGGACAGGCGCAGCACCAACGTACTTCGCGAGGCCGCCCGGAAGCGGGGCATGCGCACTCTGCGGGAGTCCGGCCTGCTGGCGATTTACGACGGTTTGACGACGATCGAAGAGGTCGCCTCGCAGACGATTTACGAGGACGTTAACGCATGATGCCGAACGTCGGCGAAATGGCATACAGACAAGCAGGAGGCCACTAATGCCTACCTATACGTATGAAGCAATGAACAGTGTCGGCCAGCCGGTAAAGGGCGAGGTGGATGCTTCGTCTTCTGATGAAGCAATAGCCAAGGTCCGCGCCCAGGGCAACTTCCCGACGAAGATAAAAGAAAAGGCCGTAAAGAAATCCGGCTCCGGCGGAGGGCAGCAGGCCGGCGCTGCCGCGGCGGCTCCGGCGGGCGCCCAGGCGGCGAGGCGCAAGAGCGTCGGCTCGGTGAAAAAGAAGCTGCTGACACAGTTTACGCGGCAGCTCTCTACGCTTATCGACGCCGGCTTGCCCATTCTACGGAGTTTGCGGATCCTGGAGCAGCAGCAGAAGCCCGGCACGCTGCGGCTGGCGATCCGCCTGGTAGCCGACGACGTCGAGGGCGGCGCCACGCTCTCGGAGGCGATGGCCCGGCACCCCAGGGCCTTTGACCGGCTGTACACGAACATGGTTCGCGCCGGCGAACTGGGCGGCGTTCTGGACGTCATCCTCCAGCGTCTGGCCGACTTCATGGAAAAGTCTCAGGCACTGAGGCGGAAGGTTATCGGCGCTCTGATTTACCCGTCCGTGGTCATCACCTTCGCGGTGCTGATCGTGGTGTTCCTGCTGGTGTGGGTGGTCCCGCAATTCGAGGAGATCTTCCAGCAGGATTTCAATACCGAGCTGCCGGCGGTCACCCGTGCCCTTATGGGCGTCAGCAGGTGGATGGCCGGCGGCGGATGGCTCCTGATAATCGGTCTGCCCATCGGCATCTGGCTGTTGTCGCGGCTGCTGCGAATGTCACCGGCGGGTCGATACGTAGTGGATAACGTGAGACTTCGTATTCCGATAATGGGCCAGATTGTCTCCAAGTCGTCCATTGCCAGATTCACACGGACGCTGGGGACGCTGCTGTCGGCGGGTGTGCCCATCCTCGAGGCGCTCAACATTACCCGCGACACCTCCGGCAACGAGGTGTACGCCCGGGCCATGGCCCGTGTGCACGACGGCATCCGCGAGGGCGAGAGCTTCGCCGAGCCGCTTCGGCAGTCAAAGGTCGTAGAGCCGATGGTGGTCAACATGGTTGACGTCGGCGAAGAGACCGGCGAGCTGGACCAGATGCTCAACAAGGTCGCCGACACCTACGACGGCGAGGTCGAGACACTGGTCAGCTCCATGGTCTCGGTGCTGGAGCCGATCATGGTGGTCACGCTCGGTCTCATAGTCGGCTTTATCGTACTGGCGGTGTTTATGCCCATGGTCTCGCTGCTGACCGAAATCCAGAGTTAAAGAGGCGCCGCAGCGGCGCAAAGGACAGGCCAAGATGCGATGCGACGCTGAAAAAAACCGACCGAGGCGCCCCGACCGGAAGTGGCATCCGTCGGCGCATGTGCAGGGATTCACGCTGATCGAGCTGCTGATGGTCATCGGTGTAATCGGCGTGCTGGTGGGAATACTGTTGCCGGCACTTACACAGGCCGTGGATATAGCTTATGTCTCCAAGGCACGGGCGCGTGTGCATGCCATCAGCCAGGGCGTACATCAGTTCAGGACCGAACACGGATACTTCCCCGGCCAGAACCCGCGAGATGCGGAGGAGTGGGGGGCTATCGGCAACAGGGGCAGCGCGTTTCTGGGCAGAGTCCTGTTCGAGGACGTCGATCTGCCTTCAGAGCGGTACGTCGGCCACGAGGAGGGAATACTCGCGACCACCGACGACTGGGGCGTTCGTGACTACCCCCAGTACACGCTGCTGGACGGAATGAGAGACGATTCGGCCATCTGCTACTACCCGGCCATACCGGGTGAGGAGGGCCTGAACCAGTTCCGCGAAGAACACAATAGTGATTACACCAGCGGCAGAACCGGCGACACCAGCTTTCAAGAGTTCATCAGAGACGACCGGTTCGACGACGACCGGCCTCGCAGGCCCGGGGAGTTCCTGCTGATCGCACCCGGCAGAGACCGGAGATACTTCACCGACGACGATATCACCAACTGGTAAAACGCAACGTGATAAGCCCCACCGACAACTTCTTGAATACATCGAACGGTCGCGGACGTCGTGACGGCTTCACCATGATCGAACTTATGGTGGTAATCGCCATCATCGGGCTGTTGATGGCGATACTGTTGCCGGCCCTTGGCCAGGTACAGAACCAGATGAGGCGCACCGCCTCCACTGTGATGATCCGCATGCTGGACTCGGCGTGCAGGGAGTACCACAACGACTTCGGCGACTATCCGCCCAGTGCCAGACCGGCCGGGGCGGAGGACTACCTTCCGAACTGGGAAGGCAAGTACCTGCTGCCGCTGTTTCTGACCGGCTATGCACCCGACCTCGGACAGACGGGCGTGCCGTTCGATGCGGGCCAAATGCACGAGGACGACGGCAAGGACGGCTTCGGCTTCCGCGTGGCACCGCGGGGCCGTGTGTACGGGCCATACCAGGGCGCGGATGATTTCGATATGAAGCCGCGGGCCGATGGCGATCCACGGCTGGCGTTCGTCGATGCCTTCGGCAATCAGGTGTTCTACTATCGTTTCGACGAAGGGGCCGAAACCTACCACGCCGAACACAACGACCCGGACCCGTTCGGGCCGTATGCGCCACAGGAACCGAACCTCCCGGACTACGCCAGAAGGCCGGAGGAACAGGGTGGCGGCTTCTTCCGCACGAATTTCATACTGATGACCAAAGGCCCTAACCAGCGGTTCGAGGCCCTTAGGAACAACCCCGAAACCGACGACATAACCAACTTCCGCAGCGAGTAGCCCCTGCCGATGAAAATCATGCCGACAAAACGCACAGCACCGAAAGCGGCCCACGGAGCCGTCCTCCCGAGGCGTATGCGACGCGCGGACGGGGTGACTCTTGTCGAGCTGCTGGCCGTGATGCTGATTATTGGCGTTCTGGTATCGCTGGTGGTGGCGGTCGGAACCTGGGTCCGCGACGAGGCATCGAGGAGGCATACCTCGGCCATACAGGAAATCGCCATGGAGGTGATCCAGGCGTACTACCAGGAGGTCGGCCGATATCCGGGCATACGGGACGACGGCAGTGTCGATCCGGACCTGACCGACGGGATGCCCGGCGATCCCGACGCGGACGAAACCACTGCGGTCCTTCTGGAGTACCTGCGGGCGGATGCTGGCCGGGTGGACTTTGACGACGAACTGGCCGACATCGTCCGCCAAACCACGCGGAACCGGCTGGGCAACCTGCCGGAAGGGTCCATGGACGAAACCGGGCGATATCTGCTAGACGGGTCCGGACGACGGATGCACTATGACCCGGAGGGCGGACTCGGCGGCAGGCGGCCGGTTCTCGTATCAGCCGGCCCAAGCGGCGATTTCGACAATACCGAGGACAATGTCCGCTCCGACGGAGGTTAACGCCATGCCCAAGCGATCAGCCAGACAAACCCGCGGCTTCACGCTTGTGGAGTTGATGGTGGTGGTCTCGGTCATCATCATCGCCGCCGGCATTGCGCTTCCGACGGTCGTCCAGCTCGTCACCGCCGGCGCCGAGGAGCAGGCATACAACGTACTCTCGGCTCAGCTTACCTCAGCACGTGCCCTGGCGATACGCCAGGGAACCTATGCCGGCGTGCACGTTCAACCCGCCGACAGTCAGCGGGTCGAAGACGGGGAACTGCCGAACCGGGTATATACGGCGGTCGTCGTCTTTGACCGCGAAAGCGGCCGCTTCGACGTGGCCGACGGATTCGACCCAAGACCGCTGCCTGGCAGGATAGCTTTCGGCAAGATAACAGACCGTTTTGTGGCCGGCGGTGATTACCGAACCGGCGCTTTCGGCACAAACGATATAGACGAGTTCATCACATTGACCTTCGTCTTTTCCCCCGACGGAGCTGTGGTCCGCACCGTTGAGGGACGCGACGTGGAGTTCAACACCGAAGAAGACGGCTTTTTTCAAGGCCCACAGCGGCTCTGGGACGGCGGCCTGGCCAACGCCGACGGCGAAGGCGTCTGGGCGGTATGCCTGTTTGATCTGGAGCAACTGCTCATCATGGACGGCAGCGCCCAGCGTGCCGCGATGCTCAACGAAGCCGCACGGTTTTTGCCCGTTAATATCCATACAGGACAGGTGTTCCCGAGGTTGTGACAGTGGACCAGGACCAGAACATTCCGAATGCAGCCCACACCCGCCGCCCCGCCGGTCGAGGGTTCACTCTCGTGGAGATGATGGTCGCCGTTGTGGTCTTCGGAATCGGCCTGACCATGGTCGCGGGGCTTTTCCCCGCGGCGCTTACGCTGAACAGGAGTTCCACCTCCGCGGTCGTCGGCGGCATTGTCTGCGAGAACGCCCTGTCGATTGCCCAGATGCGACTGACCCACCAGGATATGCAGGACTTGGACGTCGGCCGGGATGGCCTGACCCGCCTGGACGACCTGAGCGTCGGCGGCAGTCCGCTCATCAGCCAAACGGACAGTATGTACCCGATCCCCAACGACGGTTCGGCGGCCAACATCCGCTGGCTGCTGCTGGGCAGACGGCTCGCCGAAGACGCCGAGGAGAACGAATATCTGCTTATCGCGGTCTCGTACAGGTTGCGTGAGGCGGACCACGAGATCGAGGTCAGCTCCCATAATATCAGCATCCAGGACTACGAGGATGTCTCCACGGCCGACTTCGGCGGCAGCATGCCCGAAGAAGAAATTCTGCCCAAAAGCGCAATTATCTTCGAGAACGGCCGGCACGCCTTTGTCACCGGCATAGGCGAAGGCGGCACGGCGGTGCTGGACCGTCGCCTGCCTGAAGACAACTACGACGTATGGGTACCTCATGAGGACCCGCCGGGCCGGTTAGGCCCGGTAATGGCCGTCATGGCGACCCGGACCGCACTGGCGACGGACTGAAAACCGACATGACCACCCACACCACAAGACCTGCATTCCGCACCACATGCCGCGGGCTGACTCTGACGGAGTTGCTGGTGGCGGTGGCAGTGCTGGCGGTGATAATCGTCACCTTCAGCTCCATCCTCGCCCAGGCCAACCGCGTCGTCTCCACCGGTCAGCAGACCATGCGGGCGAACGCCGCGGCGGCCGCGCTGGACCAGTCCATCCGCAAGGACTTCCGACGAATGACGCATAACGGCTTCCTACGGATAACCGGCAACCCGGGCAACCAGCGGTTGTATTTTGCCACCGCCGGGCCTGCCAGGAGCGTTACCGGCGGGCCGGTCGGCACAGCCAGCATCATCGGCTACGGCATATGCGACAACCCCAACGGAGGCCGGATCCTCTGGCGGGGCGAATGGATCCTGAGCCGTGAGGAAGGCCAATCGGGCAACTTCTCGGTGTCGTCTTATGAGGATGTACTCCGTGGCGACCTCGCCGATATACAGCGTATGACTTACGGCGAAATTGACAGTCTCGTTGACGACGACATCGACGGTTCGCTGGCGCCGGCTTCCCTGACAGTTCCGCCACAGCACCTCCACGATATCGGCGATCTATGGATGGTCCTGAGGGAGGATGTCGAGGAGCTTGAGATATCTTACGCCACCGGCGAGCGCGACGGCGGCGACGAACTGATCTGGGAGACCGATTCTGGACTGTGGACCCGTCATAATCTGGATGAATGGCCCAAGGCCGTTCGCATCCGTATCCGTCTTGCTGAGGAGTTGCTGCCGGCCGGCTCCGCGCCGATGACATACGAATTCACCCTGCCGGTGCGCCGCGCGGGCCACGGCCTCGAAGAGAACGATGGATGACCGACGCACGAATTAAACACATAATGACACCACCGCGCACAACCCGTTACACCCGCCGACGCAGGGGCACGGTCCTGCTGCTGGCGATCGGGCTTGTAACCATCGTGGCCATACTCGGCTCGACCTTCCTGGTCATGTCGCTTCTGGACGCCGGACAGGCAGAGGCACTGGCGACCAAGGCCCAGGCCGAACCGCTGGCCCGCGGGGCTGTCGAGCGCGTCCGTGCGGCGCTGGCAAGGGACCTTCACGCCGATGAGCAAGGCCCCTACGGCCGGCTGGAGCGCACCGGCTGGGAGGCCCGTGAAGACTGGACCGGTTACATCGACTACCCGTCCGACGAAGTGGACAGGCACCTTTCCGACGGGTGGCGGCCGGAAATAGACAACGGCGGCGAGACATGGAGACACCTGACGAATCTCTTCGGGGCCTCGGCCTCGCTGGTAACGGATATAAACCCTAACACCATCGGGCCTGATGATCCCTACGTTGACACAGACGGCGACGGCGTCAAGGACGCCCTGCTGCATTCGACCGGCATCACCGACGCTCGCGGCAACGAGTATTATGTGGCCGTGAGAGTCACCGACATGGCCTCGAGAATCCACATACCCTCTACTAATCCCCCCCCACCGCCCGCCGATACACTCATGGACCACTCCTACGGCATAGGCGACGAGATGTGGCTGCACTGGCACGGGCCTGATTCTCCCGTGAATACCGGCCTGCTTTACGAGCGGCTCGACGATGAGGCGGAATGGGACACCGACGACCGTCAGGACCGGGGGATGCTCACTACCTCGAACGTCTCTCGCCCACTGCTGCGGCATCCCGAACTCAACGATGGCCGGGCCGAATACCAGAAAATACCGCTGACCGGTACTGACTCGCTGGATGACCAGGAGGTCCGCGAGCGACTTTACACGCATCTTCGAGAGGCCGCCGGTGCCGGCGACGACGACGATGAAGGCCGCCGGCAGGTGGCGCACTTCGTCGCCAACCTCTGGGCGTATATGTCCGATTCGGCACCGCAGGACGAGGCGTTTGCCTTCGACTACGGCGACGCCGACGGCGGCCTGGCCGACCAGGAAGTCGTTTTCGGCCTCACCGAACAGCTCGTGATCACCGAGGCATACGCTTATTACTGGGAGGCCAGGGATGAGGAGGACGACCTGATCGGCAGAGGCGAGGCCTACGCGGTCGAGCTTATGAACCCGACCGAGCAGGGCATACACACCGGCCAATACCGCTTCGGCGACATCGACGGCGACGGGGAGGACTTTCCATCCGTCACAATCAGCGAGGGCGAACGTGTGGTCATCTACGCCGTTGACGGCGAGATACCCGGCGAAACCGCCGACGATCCCCAGAACGCCGACAGGACCGATTTCGACTTCCTCGCCGGTCAAGTCGGCGATACCTTCTGGCATGACGCCTCCGGCAGCATCGCCGCGCTGCGACTGGACGACGACGGGCAAATAGACATCTGGCGGGATGTAGGTGGAGAGAGAATACCCGTGGACAGCATCTCCGCGGAGGATATCGACTTCTACCCGCCCCCTCCCGGCATCGGCGATGAAGTATGCCGGATCCGCGGTGGGGCGCGGGACGACCACTGGGGCCGCAGGCGAATGACCGTCGCGTGGGATCCGGTCATCCACCTCGAGCATGACAGCGACAGCGAGGCAAATCGCAAAGACCATCGGCTCGGAGAAGAGGCCGAGCTGACCGCCAGCCAAATGGCGGATGTCGGCTGGGACAACATCTACGAGGGTTTCTACATCGACCGCAGGAATTACGCTCACTACGTGGACAATGCCCAGGCCGCTTTGGACTCGCTCGGCGAGATATCGGCCGTACATCTTGTCGGCCCGGCAAGGGTTGACGGCGAGTACGAGAGCTTCCCCCACCGCCTTCGCAACCACAGCGCAAGCCCCGCACGCGGGCGAGCCGATTTCCTGGGTGCGGTCAATACGGATGCTGAGGGTTATCCGGACATCCCCTGGGCCTGCCTTGTGCAGGAGTTTGTCGAGCTTGGTCCACCGGGGCTTAGCCCGCCGATGCTGCTGGAGCGCGACGAGGATGACCGCCGCTGGAAGATCGCCGGCCGGATTAACGTCAACACCGCACCGCAGTACCTGCTGGAGACGACGTGGCTCTGGGGCAATGACGAGATCCCGGGAACGAATCTGACGCTGACGCCGGAGGATCGCGAGCAACTGGCCGAGCAGATAGTCGCCTATCGAGAGAATCCCGACGCCAGAGTCACAGCCGACTACGGCCCGGAACTGGACGGACTGCGCAACCTGCCGGAAAGCAGCGTGCCCGGATTCCTAAGTCCCGGCGAGGTGGCGATACCGGTTCTCCGCTACGCCGACTGGTACCTGGACAGGGAAGGCGTCTCCGCCGAAGACCCTCAGTACCATGAGGCCAGGGAGTGGTTCTACCGCCGCATCAGCAACCGCATAACCGTCAACAGCGATGCCTACGCGGTGAACATCGTCGTGCAGCTACAGGGCCGCGACGACTACGAAAATCCCGTCGACAGGTGGAACTACATCGCCATTATCGACCGCTCCACCACCTACGGGCCCAACGGCATGCCGGCCGTGCGGCTGTTCGCCGAAATCAAGTAGGCCGATGCCGGTTGATTGGTTCACTGGTTCACTGGTTTACTGAGGCCGTCCAGTAATTCCGATACTAACCGTCGCCTTGAGCAATCCCAGGGAAGTCCAGTATGTCAGCCACGAAGGGGCGACAGAGCGTTTCCGCAGCCGAGCGACTGGTTAATCTGTTGATCGGTCACGCCGCAGTTCGGGCATACCTTCCCGACACCCCTGCCGTCACCGTATTGATCACGTCTCCGGCCCGGTCTGTGTTTCCGGCGCCCTTCCTGTGAGCATCGCACAGAGCAGCTCGGCCATGGTGAGCAAGTCCAGCAGATTGTGATGCATTATGTCGCGGATGCCGCCGGCGTCGCCTGTCCGGACGAAGCGGTGATATGCATCGGGTATCGCCCAGCCGGGTATGTCGCCGACCCGTCGCCGGCCGCACACCAACTGCTCGAGCGTCTGAAGCCGGCAGTTGGGCGTCTGCCCACGCCAGAGCCGACGCGACTCGTGCAGCAGGTCCAGGTGCGGCCGGGCTTGCTTGTCAAAGACCATCCCGTGAAAGACCGCCCGCTCGGCGATCTGGTTCATATCGAAGCTCTTGCCGTTGAAAGTCACCAGCACCTCGGCCCGCTCCAGCCGCTCGGCGAAAGCGGCCAGCACGGCCGGCTCCTCGGCGTAATCCCGCGCGAAGCACTGCTCGAATATCAGGTCGTCGTCCGCGAAGTGCATGGTCCCGACCAGAAACACCGCCGTCCCGCCCAGCCCGCAGGTCTCGATGTCCATGAACAGCAAATCCTCCGGCCGACGGTCGGAGGCGATGCACAGTTCAGCGGAGGCGGCCAACTCATCCAGCCGCCGCCGGGCGCCGAGCATGACGGCGGCGTATTGCCGCGCCACAGCGGTATCGCCGCCGGTGACATCCTCCAGCCATCGCGAAACGTACCAGTAAGGCATTTCCCCGGCGGAAAGGCGCACTCGCTCCTCCCGACCGGGGCAGGCGTCAGTGAGTGGAACCGGTTCAGCCGGTTTGCTGGCCTCGTCACGCTGCGGCCCGCAGTCGCGCAGCACGTCCGATGCGCCCTGGTAGTCGCCGCGGGACAGCGACTTCACCAGCATCCGCAGCTTCCGTCTGCGTGATTCGGACATCGCCATTACGTTTCCATTCTACCATCCGCCCCACGCCCGCCTCACGTCGTCTGCGTCGCCTCCGTCGCCAGGCGCAGCAGCAGGGTGCCGGCGGCCTTGTTGGGCACAGGGTATCCGCTGTGCAGGTCGGGGTCGTGGTGGATTGGCGGGCGGAGGTTGGGCAGCCCGACGCAACTGGGACAGCCCCCCTCGCACGGGCATTCGGCCACCATCCGCCGGCACAGGGCGAGCCACTGCTGGAACATCTCGCAGCCGCGCTGGGCGAAGCCAAGCCCCCCGCTGTAGCGGTCGTAAACGACCACGATCGGCCGGCCGAGGTTCGCCGAGTCCACCATGCCGCTTATGTCCCGCCGGTCGCACATCGCCAGCGTCGGAAGCGCCGCGAGCATCAGGTTCCGCACCGCTATCAGCGCCTCGACGGGGTTGTACCCGGCGTCGGCGATGGCCGACATCAGTGCCGCGTCCGGCGCCCACCACCCGGCCGTGGTGGACAGCGTCTGCGACGGCAGGTCCAGCTTGCCCTGGCCTATAAGCTCCATCGTGTAGTACTTGATCTTGCGGAAGGCGGTCGTCTGCCAGGTCACGTCGGCCGGCCCGAACGACAACTCGCCTCCGGCGCGCCGGTCGGTCTGTTCCGGCTCGTGCAGCCGGCACGAGCTTGCCAGCACCGGCTGGGTGTAGTAGTCCACCTCCGCCGGCTCCACGCGAGCGACCTTGCCCGGTATATCCAGCTCGCGGACCAGGTAGCCGTCGCCCTCGTGCAGATACACCGCCCCGGGATAGACCAGCTCCGGGGCCGATATGGAATCCACCTGCCCGATTACGCGTCCGCCGGCGGAGATATCCGCGATGGCGTAGGTATCGTCGCTGATGGTCCTGAGTCCGACACTCTGGGCGGGGTATTCGCCGCTGGACCAGTAGTAGCGGCCGTCGATGGGGCGCATCTGCCCATCCTCGGCGTGGATGTCGGCCACCTGAGTCACCAGCGGACCGAACCATCGCTCATCGTCGGAAGACAGGGGCTTCTCGAAACACGCGCACGAAAGCTGGCCGGAAAGGATGTGCGGGTTCGTCGGGTCGATGACTCCGCACTCGACGGGCGCGCCGAACAGGTATTCCGGGTGGCGCATCAGGTACTGGTCTATGGGGTCCTGGTAGCCGATCAGCACCACCAGCGACTCCTGGCTGGTCCTTCCGGCCCGGCCGGCCTGCTGCCTGGTCGAGCATATTGTGCCCGGAAAGCCCACCAGGATGGCCACGTCCAGCGCGCCGACGTCGATGCCAAGCTCAAGCGCGTTGGTGGCGGTAACGGCCAGCAGTCGGCCGCTGAAAAGCTCCCGCTCAATCTCGCGCCGCTGCTCGGGCAGGTAGCCGCCGCGGTAGGGGCGGATGCGCCCGGCGAGGTCGCCGTCGCCGGCCAGCGCGTCGGCCGCGTACTTGTAAACAAGCTCCACAACCACGCGGGCCTTGCCGAAGACGATGGTCTGCGCCCTCCTGCGGACAAGCTCGGTCAGAAGCTCCACCGCCTCGACGTTGGCCGACCGCCTGGTAACGTCGTCGTCGGCGAGCACCGGCGGGTTCCACAGGACGACGTACTTCCTGCCGCGGGGCGCGCCGTCGTCGTCTATCAGCGTCATCTCCCGGCCGGTCAACTGCTCGGCAAGCTCCACGGGATTGGCGATGGTCGCCGACGAGCAGATAAGCCGCGGCCGCGAACCGTAGTGCTCGCACATCCGCAGCAGGCGCCGCAGCACGCCCGCGACGTGGCTGCCGAAGATGCCGCGATAGGTGTGCAGCTCGTCGAT
>PUND01000138.1 GCA_003551645.1 Phycisphaerae bacterium
CACCGAAGAAGCCGTTTACTGGGGCGCCGATACCGGATGCCAAGAAGACGGGGGCATATGGCGATGGGCCCGGGCGAGCGAGGAACTCGAGCAACTCAGCACCAATAACGGGCCGATTTACTACGCGACCATTCTCGGCGACGGAACGTTGGTGTTTTCGCAGACCTTCGAAAGAGACGGCCAGAGACCGCCGGGGCTGTGGATTCTGCCGGCCGGCGGGCGGGAGGCGATGATGCTGCCGCTGGCCTCCGACCGTGTCAGGAGGAATCCGCGAAGACATGCGACACCGCGTCTTTCGAGGTCGCCGGAGAACGACCTTGTCCACGTGTCGTGCCTGAATATCGCAGGTTGCGCCGGCGACTTGCTGAGGATACCCCTCTCCGAGCTTGAAAAGCTTGTAGACGAGTCGCGGTGAATGTCTATGTCGGCTGAGGCGCATCAGGAATATATCACGAGCGTGTGGTTCGGCGCCGGCGGCCACTGAGCCACCGTCGGCGATGTCCCGGCCGAGCCGCCGAAAACCGAAAATCGAAAACCCGAATACAAGAGCGGTCGGGCCGGCGGTTCGACGCGCACGCCCCAGCGCCGCCGCGGTGTTGAACACAACAGCAGTGCCTGAAGCGGAATGAGAAACGGTGAACAGCGAATACACAGGCCCTAAGCTGCTCCTTCGGCTGCACGAGCTGCGCGCTATCGGCCCGCGTCGCTGCTGGTGGCGCGCCGGTTACGAGCTGAAAAAGCGCCTCGGCGTGCATT
Organism: Phycisphaerae bacterium; assembly: GCA_003551645.1. GTDB lineage: Bacteria > Planctomycetota > Phycisphaerae > SM23-33 > SM23-33 > PUND01. The sequence goes on from PUND01000138.1 coordinate 757, forward strand.
CCAGGCCCCGGCCCGTGCCGCTGGAGCGGCCGGAAAGTCTCCTGTCAGAATTCTCGCCCCGGTTCGACAGCCCGGAGGATCTGCTGTCGCATTTTCGAGCGGGCGGGGCGGGGCGGTTCTTCCTGGACAGGGCCTCGCCTGAAGAATACGCCCGCGCCGTCCGGCGGATATCGGATGTCTCGGCCACACTCTCGGCCGCGGAGGAGGCCATCAACCGCCGGTTCATCCTGCTGGGGCGGGTTTTCGACTTCTCCGGAACGGAAATAGACTGGCACCTGGAGCCGGTTTCCGGCCGGTCCTGGCCGCTGGAGCCGTGGCACAAAATCGATATACGAAGCGAAAACCGCCTAGGGGACGTCAAGTTCACCTGGGAGCTGAACCGTCATCAGTTCTGGCCGACGCTCGGGCGGGCGTACTGGCTCAGCGGCGACGAGCGCTACGCCCGCGAATGGCTGGCCCAGCTCGAAAGCTGGGTTGCCCAGAACCCCCCCGAGACCGGCGTCAACTGGTACAGCAACCTGGAGCACGCACTCAGGATTGTGAGCTGGTGGCTGGCCGCCGGGTTCTTCCTGAAATCGCCGCATGTAAATGCCGAGAGTTTCCGCAAGCTTCTGGCCATGTTGATCGCAAAGGCCCGGCACATAGTCTCCGACCTGGACTATTCCCGGGTGAACATGGCCAACAACCACCTCATCGGCGATGCGATGGGGCTGGCGCTGCTGGGCATGGCCGTCCCGGAGCTGAAAGAGTCCGCTCAGTGGCGAAAGCTGGGGCTGGCTATCATGGCCGCCGAGGCCGACAGGCAAATCCACCCCGACGGCGCCAGCTTCGAGTGCTCGGCGAGCTACCACCGCTTCGTGATGCACTTCTACACGCTCATTGTCGTCCTGGCCGATATGAACGAGGTGTCGTTGCCGGAGGCGGTCCGAACCCGACTGGAAAAAATGGCCGAATTCGTCGCCTGGGCGATTCGCCACGACGGCATGCTCCCGCAGTTCGGCGACTGGGACGACGGGCTGGGCTACCGGCTCGACGACCACCATGTACAAGACTTCCGTCCGCTGCTGTCCACACAGGCGGTCCTTTTCGGCCGGTCGGACTTCAAGGCCGCCGCCGGTCGGCTCAGCCAGGAGGCGGTCTGGCTGCTCGGCCCCGAGGCGGTGGATGCGTGGGATGCACTCGGCCCGGCCGATGCGCCCGGCGGGGCGAAGATGTTCACCTTCGGCGGTTGCGGTATCAGCAGGTCGCCGGACGGCCGGAGCCATCTGTTCATCCGCAACGGCCCGTTCACCAGCCATGCACAGGCGGACCTGCTGAGCTTGTCGCTCCACCACGCGGGTCGGCCACTTCTGGTCCACAGCGGGACCTTCACCTACAACGGCGACTGGGGCTGGCGGACCTACTTCCGCTCGACACGTTCAAAGAACACCGTCACCGTGGACGACCGGGGCCAGGCGCTCGCCCACCGGGCGTTCCGGTTCCTGTTTGCACCCGAGGCGACCAACCTGTTCTTCGCCGAAAGCCCCTTCGTTATGGATGGAATGCATGACGGCTACAAGCGGCTGGGTGTAATCCACCGCAGGGCCGTGCTTGGCGTGATGGAGGGTCTCTGGCTTGTGCTTGACCGTCTGACCGGCCGGGGAACGCATGAAGCGCGGATCGGCTGGCAATTGGCCGGCGACCTTGAAGCGGAAGCCGATGACCGCGGCGACGTGACGGCTCGCCGGGATTCGCGGGAGGTGCTCTCGCTGTCGGCCACGGCTACGTCGGACCTCCGCATGGAGCTGCTCCGTGGCCGGGAAAGCCCCCCGGCCGGATGGGTCTCGCCCTCCTACGGGCTGAAATCGCCCGCCTGGCAGGTCCTGTATTCGGCGAAGTGCCCGATGCCGCTCGCGGCGGCCACGGTTATCGGTTGCGGTCCGGGTGTATCGGTACGGTCTTTTCAATGCGAGGGGCCGCGTTTTGACGTCGGTGTGGAGACGCCGCACGGTCGGGCCGATGTGAGCTACAGCATGGCGGAGCCGTCCGGAGATTCACTCGCGGCCGTGCGGGCGGGGCGAATTGTCTCCCCTGACGGCTCCGAACGCGAAATCGAGGTTCGTTCGGTCGCGGCGATGGCGGAATAATGAGGATATTGCTTATCCACCAGTATTTCCTGGGGCGAAACGACCCCGGCGGGTCCCGCTGGAACCAGTTCGCCCGATACTGGGCCGAAGCCGGCCATGAGGTGACGGTGCTGGCCGGTACCGTGCACTACGCCACCGGGCGCAAGGAGCCGTTGTACAAGTCCCGTCTGATTACCCGCGAACAGGACCGGCCCGGTGTCGAGGTGTACCGCTGTCATGTCAGCGAGTCGTATAACCGAAGCTTCGCCGGACGGCTGTGGGCGTATCTGAGTTTCGCCTTTTCCTCCACCATCGCCGGGCTGTTACATGCTCCGAAGCCGGATGTGATAGTCGCCACCAGCCCGCCGCTGACCGTCGCGGTCACGATGTGCCTGCTAGCGTTGTTCAGGCCTGCCCCGAGGGTCTTCGAGGTCCGCGACCTGTGGCCCGAAAGCGCCGTGGACACCGGGGTGCTGAGGTCCCGCCTGCTTATCCGCCTCAGTTACATCCTTGAGAAGCTCGCCTACCGCAGGGCCAGCCGGATAAACGCCCTGACGCCCGCCTTTGTGGAGGCGCTGGTCTCGCGAAAGGCGGTGCCGCGGGAAAAGGTCAGTATGATTCCCAACGGCGCCGATATCGATTTACTGAAGCCGGGACCGAAACAGAATCGCGTTCGGCGCGAGCTGGGCCTCGAAGACAAATTCGTTGTCAGTTACTTCGGCGCCCACGGCCGGGCCAACCGTCTCGGGCAGCTCCTGGACGTGGCGGAGTTGGCGGCCGAGATGCTGCCCGACGTGCGGATTATGTTTGTGGGCGACGGTATGGAAAAGCCCCATCTGGTTGAACAGGCGAGTCGGCGGGGGCTGAGCAACGTCGTCTTCCATGACCCCGTGCCGAAGAAAAATGTGGCCGACTATATCAACGCATCCGATGTATGCACTGCCGTGCTGATGCGCAACGAGACCTTCAAGACCGTCTATCCCAACAAGCTTTTCGACTATATGTGCTGCATGCGGCCGATTATCGTTGGGATAGACGGTGTGGCCCGCAAGCTCGTCGAGGATGCGGGGGCCGGGTTATTCGCCGAGCCGGAAGACCCGGCCTCCTTTTTGCGGGCCTTGTCCGCCTTGAGGGCCGACCCCCGCCTGCGCGACAGGATGGGCCGAGGCGGCTACGAATACGTGGTTCGACTTTACAACCGCGAAGATTTGGCAGAGCGGTTCCTGAAAATGCTGGAGAACCTCACCGGCCGCGAAGGCGATGCTCCCGGCCATGGCGGTGCGGGCCGCGATTGAAGACCCTCCCGGTTCCGGCGGCCCGCGGCGCCCTGACCGGGCCTGGGCACGGGCGCGTGCCGGTGGAACGACGAGAGAAGTCCTGCGGTACATAACGGATCAAAAAAACTCGGTGTCCCGGAGCGGAAGATGCGCATACTCGTAATATCCCAGTTCTACACGCCGGACATCACCGCCGCCGCGTTTCGTATATCGGATATGGCCGCAAAAATAGCCGATGCCGGTCACGAGATCTGCGTCCTGACGGCCCGGCCGCACAAGGCGAGAGTCTCCGACGATGGGGTATCGCAGCCGGAGCATCCGAATGTGCGTGTCACGCGCTGTGCAATCAAACCTGTTACCGGCGGTGGGACCAAGGCATATGTGCGCCACTATATGTCGTTCGTCAGAAGCAGCATTGCCGCCGGTGTAAAACTCCGGCTCAGGGGCTGGAAGCCGGACGTTGTCTGGGTGTCCAGCCCGCCGCTTTTCGTGGGAATCAGCGCGAGGGCTTTGTCGCTGCTGTTCCGCCGTCCGATGGTTCTGGAGGTGCGTGACATCTGGCCGGACAGCGCCGTTGCGGCGGGGCAACTCAGCGCGGAAGGGCGGGCCTACCGCATCGGCCGTAAGCTGGAGCGTTACCTTTACGGCAAGGCAAGGCGCATCACGTGCGTGTCGAAACCCATGGCCGAGTACATATCCGGTTACACCGACCAACCGGTCGAGGTCGTCTATAACGGCGTGCCTGACGACGCCGTCGCCGTCGCGCGCGCTCAGCGCCCTCCGGTCAGGTCCGGCGGCTCTCGAACACTGCTGTATGCCGGTAATATCGGCCACGTGCAGACACTGGAACTGCTGGTAAGGGTATTTGTGGAACAGTCCCGGGCCGGCGCGCTGTCCGGCTGGCGTGTGCGCCTGATAGGCGAAGGGGCGCAAAAGGGGAATCTCGAGCGGCTGCTGGTGTCCCTGGATGCAGGCGATCTGGTCTCATTGGAGCCGGCGGTCCCACGTTCGCGGGCCTTCGAGGAGATGTGCCGTGCGGATGTCCTGTATCTCGACCTCAAGAAAGACCCGGTCCTGGCAAAGACCATCCCGTCGAAGCTGTTCGACTATCTGCTGGCCGGCCGTCCGATTGTCGCCGGACTGGCGGGTGAAGGTCGCGAAATACTATCGGCGACCTGTGCGAATCTCTGCTTTGAGCCGGAGAACCCAGACCAGCTCGCGGAGGTGCTGCGGCGGATGGCTGGCCGTTTCGACGAGCTTGATGACCGGGCCGAAGCCAACAGACACATCGTGCTCGAACGCTTCACCAGGAGCGAGGCCGCAGACCGCCTGCTCCAGGTGTTAAACGAGGTGGCTTCGCGGTAACGGCATTTGCGTTCGGCGATGCCAGTTGCCTTTGAATACTCCGGGGCCGGCTATTGCTAGCTGCCGCCGAGTTTTGCTTCGGGCGGTTCCTTGCCGCCGTGGAGCTGTTTCTGCCGAAGGTACCAGCCGGTCATGCTCCGCAGTCCCTGCTCGATGGAGAACTCCGGCTCGAAGCCCGCCTGGCGTATCCTGTCGGCCGCGAAGCGGGTGGAGGTCGCCAGCTTCCTGACCCTTGCCGATGAGACGCGCAGGGGTTTTCCTGAAACCTTGCTCGCCAGGTCGAACACCTTACCCGCCGCCACGCCCAGCCACAGCGGGAAGCGCTTCCGGGGGCGCTTGCGGCCGAGGGCGTCGGCGATGATGGTGACCATCTCATCGACGGTCAGGTCCGGCTTGTCCACGTAGTTATAGACGCTCACGCCCGGCGGCATCCGCTCGATGAACCGTGCCGTCGCGCGGATGATATTGCCCACATACGCCACGGCCTTGACCGTCTCGCCCGGCCCGAAGTGGAAGAACCGCCCTCGGTCCACCTGTCTTATCAAGCTGTACATGTTCGCGAAGTTGCCCTCGCCGAAGATAAGACACGGCCGGAATATGACCGCCGACCTTTCGGCGTTGTCGTCGGCCCATTCGCCGATGACCCGCTCTGCCGCGAGCTTCGATTCGCCGTAGTCGTTGGAGGGCGTCGGCTCGTCGTCCTCGGTCGATTCTTTCTCGCTGGTGCCATAGACGGCGACCGAGCTGTAGAACAGCAGTTTGCCGACGCCCGCCTCGGCCATCCGCTCAAGCAGCACCCTGGTGCCGCCCTCGTTGGTCTGGAAGTATTCGGCCCGGGTGATGCCGAAGTCGTGATGCTTGGCGGCCAGGTTTATCACGCAGTCGATCCCGCCTGCCAGCGCCCGCCGGCAGTCCTCCGGCTCGCGGATATCGCCCGGAAAATGTTCGGTGAGCGGTTCGTCGTCCTTCGCCGGCAGAAGGTCCATGCCGCTGACCTCGTGGTCGCTCTCGGCCAGCAGCCGGGCCAGGTGCGTGCCGATAAAACCCGAATTGCCGCATATCAGAATCTTCATCCGGTGGTCCTCTCCGGCCCCGGCATGCGGGGCGGTCGCATCGCCGCGGGTTCAGTTCGTCGGGAGTATAAGTCCGCCTCGCCCGCCGGGCAAGAATGCGTGCGCATTGGTTCTCTGGTTAACTGGTTAATCGGTTGATTGGTTGACTGGTTGACTGGTCGCCATTCGCTCGTCGCCATTCGCTATTCGCTAGTCGCTTTTCGCCATTCGCCAATCGACATTCGACAATCCCCTCATTAGGTTGCACTCTTAGAAGGAGAGACGCACGAGCTGGTTGGCTGGATAGCTGGATAACTGGTTGATTGGTTAACTGGTTGACGGGTCGCTATTCGCTCGTCGCCAATCGGCATTCGACACAGAGGTTCAGAGCTTCAGAGAGGTCTTTTTATTGCTCAGTTTCTCTGCGCCTCTGTGTAGCACTTCGGAATGCGGATTTCGGATTTGTTATTCGACACAGAGGTTCAGAGCTTCAGAGAGGTCGTTTTCACTGCTCAGTTTCTCTGCGCCTCTGTGTAGCGACGCTGTTCGCTTTTCGCTATTCGCTGGTCGCTATTCGCTGGTCGCCAATCGACAATCAGCAATCGACAATCCCCGGCTCCTGGCTACCGGCTACTGAAAACTGCCGCTGTCAAAATCTCCTGGGCGTATCTTCTCCCAGCGGTTCGACCTCGCCGTTGATAGTCAGCTCGTTGATGCTCATCGCCGAGTCGGGCGTGAAGCGGATGCGGAACTGCTGCGGGTAGCCGGCGTGTTCGGGGTTCGGCGGCGTCAGCTCGCGCGTGGTCCCGCGCCACTGGATGAACTGCTCATCGTCGATGGTGATGTCGATACTGACGTTCGAGCCGACCTGCCGGACGTTGAAGACCAGCGTGTACTCGTGGCCGGGCCTGAACTCGCCCGGTCCGCCCCTGAAGCCCTTGACCCGTCGAGGCCGGCCGCGCGTGTATCTCGGCTGTGGCGTCTCCTCGCGGGTGTTCAGCACCCAGCGGAACTCCAGCAGTGTATCGTTTACCGGGAAATCGAACCGCAGCCCGCCGCGGTGGGCGTTGACCCGGCGGACGGTCACGCGCATGCGGAGCTGGTAGCTGTGCCCGGCCCGGAGTCGGAACCACGGCCCGCGGCTCCAGCCGGCCTCCTCGTGGAGGTTGGCCTGGAGCTGGCCGTCGGAGACCCGCCAGACGTCCCGGTCGGCCCGCCCGTGCGAGCCGACGTGGTCGAACATGTCTATCCGGCGGGTGCGCATCCGCGTGACGGCCGGGCCGACGCCGTCGGCCGCCAGGCGGCGGATGTCGGAGGCGATCCTGCGGCGTGTAAGCTCGGCCACTGTGCGACTGTCGCGGTCGCTGTCGCGGCTGTCCAGAAACGCCTCGAAGGCGGCGTCGGCCCGCATCAGCAGGCCGAACCTCGCGTCGGATGAGCGGTCGTCGGAAAGCTCCAGATACCACTGCGCCATCTCCAACCGCTGGTCGCTGTCCAGCTCGGACATCGACTTGTTGGCCAGCTCCACCCGGCGGCTTAGCTGCTCGTTCTGTATCTGCCCGGCGAGTTCAAGCGCATCCTCGGGGCGGTTCAGGTCGGCCAGCAGGACCAGGGCAAGCTCGGCGGCCAGTTCGCCGTCTTCATCATCCTCACGGTCCATGCGCGAGCGAAGCGTTTCGACCTGCCGCTCGAGGCGGACCAGCCCGTCGATGCGCTGGCGGTTGGCGGTAACGTCCTCGGCCGCCCGCCTGCCGGCGGTATGGACGAACGGCGAGGCCTGCATGATGGTGTTCTGGGCCGCCCGCAGGTCGCCGGCCTCTTCGTACGCGGCGGCCAGCTCCACCATCATGTCCACGCAACGCTCGGCCCAGGACGGTCGCGTCTGGGCGTCGGCGGAGCGGAAACCCCGACGGGCCAGCGAGGCGGCGTTGTCCAGGGCCTCGGTGCGGCGGTCGGGATTACGGCGCGCCAGCTTTTGCATGGCCTCGATTGCCATGTCGTAGCCGGACACGTGGCGCGAGCCGAGCTTGTAGGCGTGTTCCAGCAGCATTGCCCTCAGGTGCGGGTCTATGCCCTCTGTGCGGGCGGCCGAGAAAAGCTCCTGGCCGGCGGCCACCGCATCCGTCGGGCTGCGCGAGCCGCGGGCCTGGCGGAATAGTTGGCCGTAGAGCCGGTCGAACGTCTCGCGGGCGGCGTCCTCCGGGCCGTTGTCGTCGGCGACCGCCACGCCGGGGCCGAATACAGGCGATCCCAGCACACAACACAAGGCCAACACAACGGCGGTTTTACGATACTCAGTCATGATAAGCTCCTTAACACAGACAGCCCGCCTCACCGGACCATTTGCCACTGTTGAAACACACCAGCCCGCCGGACGGTCCGCTGATTCCGCCGGGCCGGGGCCGATTTGCATCCGCTCCGGCCGCCTCGACGGGAACTGCCAAGCCCGCCTCCGGGCTTATCGGCAATATTACCATGCAGCCGGCATACGGCCAAACCTTTCCGGATATGTCGGCAGGCCAGTGGTCGAACAGTTGAGAAAATTGCGGAATGCGGATTTGGCAAACAGCGGTGCGACACAGAGGCGCAGAGAAACTGAGAAGTCAAAACCACCACTTTGAAGCTTTGCGGCTCTGTGTCGAATACACAATCCACAATCCGCAATCCGAAATCCCGCCTGGCTCCTAACTACTGACTACTCTGTTGCTTGTGGATGTTGCCCAGCACCGCGGCCGAGGCGACTGCTCCGTCGTAGAACTGCCGGAGCCGGAATCGCTCGTTGGGCGCGTGGATGTTGTCGTCGGGCAGTCCGTAGCCCATCATCGCCGCGTCGATGCCCAGGATTCGCTGGATAAGCTCGGTAACCGGCACCGACCCGCCCATGCGTATCATGGCCGGCCGCCGCCCGAAGGCCTCTTCAAGCGCCGCCGACGCCGCCTCCAGCGCCGGCGAGCGGCGCGACAGCAGTACCGGCCGGGCGGTCGAATGGACGGTCAAATCCCAGCGAATGCCCGCCGGTGTGTTGTCGGTCAGGAAGCGCCGGAAGCCATCGACGACCTTTTGCGGCTGCTGGTCGGGTGCCAGGCGCGTGGAGACCTTGGCCGATGCGCGTGCGGGTATGATGGTCTTGGCCCCCGGCTCGATATAGCCCGAGACGATGCCGTTTATGTCCAGAGTCGGCCTGGACCAGCGTCGCTGGAGTACATCACGGCCGGCCTCGCCGCCGGAGGGGGCATCGACGCCCAGCGAGCGGGCGTAGCCGGCCTCGTCGAAGGGCAGTGCGGACCACAGCCGCTGCTCCGCGTCGTCGGTTTCGACCACGTCTTCATAAAAGCCAGGCAGCGTCACCCGCCCGGCCTCATCATGCATCGCGGCCAGCACCTGCGCAAGGGCGTTCGCGGGGTTGGTGACAGCGCCTCCGTGCGTGCCGCTGTGCAGGTCGCCGGCCGGCCCGGTGAAGGTGATTTCCGCGTACACGATGCCCCGCAGGCCGTAAACCAGGCAGGGCAGGTCGGGGGCGAAGAACTCCGAGTCGCTGATGACGGCCGCATCGGCCGACAGACGCCCGGCGTTGGCGGCGACATACGGCTCGAGGTTCGGCGAGCTTTGCTCCTCCTCGCCCTCCAGCAGCATCTTGACGTTCACCGGCGGCCCGCCGGCGGCGTTTTGCCACGCCTCAAGGGCCATGATGTGCGTGTAGAGCTGGCCCTTGTCGTCGTTGGCGCCGCGGGCGAAGACTGCCCCGTCGCGGACCGACGGCTCGAAAGGCGGCGTGTGCCACTTATCCAGCGGGTCGGGCGGCTGGACGTCGTAATGCCCGTAAATCAGCACGGTGGGCGCATCGGCGTTAGGGCTTGCCTCGGCGAAGACTATGGGCCTGCCGCCGGTCGGCTCGATGGCGGCGGAAAGGCCAATCCGCTCCAGCCGCTCCACGAGCCACTCGGCCGCCTGAAGGCAGCCGTCCGGCTCGCCGTGTACGTTGGCGATGCTGGGTATCCGCAGAAACTCGCACAACTCCGAGAGATGGCGGTCGCGGTTGGCGTTGAGGTAGTCACGTACCTTTTCCGGCAGCATTCGAAGCTCCCTGTCTAATCACAAAGCGGATAGTATCCGGTAGCCGGTAGTCAGTCAGTAGTCAGTAGGGCGGGGGAGACGCCGGAGTTCGCAAGAACGCAGGCGGTTTGCCCGCGGAAGGTTTTCGCCTCTCTGCGGCCCGTTCTACGGCTTCGTGGTCATCGTGATGGCCGTTACTTCCGCCAGAACTGCCACCAGTGCTTCTTCGCCTTTCTGCGGTCGGCGCGGATGTTGGCGGCCATGGTGGAGGCCTTCGGCAGCTTCGACCGCATGTGAAGCAGCTTTTCGCGGGCGAAGCTTTCCGGGTGTTCGCGGAAGCTGCTTCGGCCCTGTTCGCTGAAGAAGGCCGACTCGTCGGGCAGCTCATCATCGTCGGCGTAGAACTTCAGCGCCTCATGGAGGCACAGCGCCGCCCGGTATCCCAGCAGTCGCCGATCCGACGGTGATGTCCGCTCGTCTGCCGCCTGTTCCAGGAGCCGATAGAACAAGCTCAGCCACTGTCCGAGGTCTATAAGCCGACTGGGCGAGTCGGAAGGGTTTATCGACTCGTCGTTGCCTGATGAAGGGGGCCGTTCGCAGATGAACTCGAACACTTCGTGATGATCGCAGCACTTACAGACCGCGTCTATCCACAGGGCGCGGTCCGGTTCATCCGTCACGCTGGTCCGCTGCAGCAGCCAGGGGCCTTTCCCGCAGCGCTGACAGGGGCTGACCATGAGGAAGTACTTCGCCTCGTTGGCCGTGGCGGCATGGGCGGAACGGGGCATGGTCGCCTGGTATGCCGGGCTAGTCGTTATCGTCCGGCTGCTGCTCCTGCTGCTGGGGGATCTCCGGATCACGCTCCCGGGCCTGTTCGGCCAGTTGGCGCTGGTCGGCCAGCAGGCCCTCGTTCGGCTGGAACGGCCTCAGCGGCGGCGCGTGTATCGCCGCCTCCGGCGGGTCGGTCCGGTCGGTCTCGGTCGGTGTATCACAACCGGCCAGCATAAGCACCGCCAGTAAGATTGCCGCTGCCGTAAACCCGCGAATCATATTCACACTCCCTCGGCTTCGTCCGGGCATTCTCTATCAGGCCCGGCTCTGAAGCTCATCTTCGGCTTCCTCCGCGGCGGGGGCGTCGTCGGCCTCCTCATCCGCGGCCAGCTCGTCCGAGCGGGCGATACCCAGTGCTTCCAGGGCGTTCCGCTCGACCATGAACCGCAGCTTCTCCCGCGGCACCGACGGCAGGTTGGTGCCCCGGGTGACCTCATACAGACGATAGACGCTCTCGATGGCCTCGGCGGCGGTCATGTAGGGAAAGTCGCTGCCGAAAAGCACCTTGTCCATCACGTTGTACTGATGCGCCAGCACCAGGGCGTTGTACGCCTGCCAGGGCCTGTGCAGCAGCCCGGCGATGCCGGCGAAGACCCGCTCGTGCTTGCCGATAAGCCCGATACACTCCTCCACCCACGGATGTCCGGCCGAGGCGACCACCATCGTAAGCTTCGGGTAGTCCCGGGCTATTTCGTCCAGCAGCAGCGGGCGTGCGTATTCCATGCGGTCCTCGGCCCGGAAATGCGTGCCCTGGTGCAGGAATATCGGGGCGCCGCGCCTCTCGGCAAGCTCGTAGAGCTTCATGGCTCGGCTGTCGGCGGGGTGGAAGTTCTGCGACGCCGGGCTGATGGTAAGCCCGCGGAACTCGTCGCGGTCGAGCTGCTCGTCGGCCCGCGCGACGGCGCCTTCGGCCGTCGGGTCGATGCCGGCGATGCCGATCATCGTATCACTGTGGGCGGCGACGTGCCGGGCTATCAGCTCGTTGGGCACGCCGGCGTTAAGGGTGGTGCTGCGGTATCCGAGCACGAGCGTCTTGCGGACACAGGCGGCCGAGGCGGCATGGGCCTCCGGGCCGGCGGGCAGATGCTTCCGCCCGCTCTGGCGGGACAGATACTTCGCGGCGTCCCGGCCGAGCTGCTCGGCGCTGGTCCACATGTGCGTATGACAGTCGCAAATCATCGGCATTTCGTTCCTGACAGCGGCCGGACGATGAATCGGCCCGCCGGCTATTCTATGGCCGCGCGGCCCGGTACGCAACTTTCCGCCACCGACGGTTTTCGCACTTTCGCACCCTTGTGCCGGCGGCGGGGTGCGGGTGCTGTCTTCGACAGTGGTGCCCTGACCGGACCGGCAGGAGGCGCGAATTCCGCCTCGAAGCGGTCGGGAAAGCAGGTGCTGTCATGGCCGCACCTTATGAGCGAAAGTAGAGCTATCTCGCCTGGTCGCGGCTAGGCGTCCTGCTCGTCGTCCGGCTCGGACAGTTCACCGGAAGGGGTAAGCTCGCCGGCCTCGGTCTCGGCCAGGACCTGTATCTTCCGCTCGGCCTCCTCCAGTATCGACCGGCACTGCTTGATAAGTTCAATGCCGCGGGCGTATTTTTCTATCGACTCCTCCAGCGACACCTCGCCGGACTCTATCCGCTCGACGATGCGCTCGAGCTGCTCCAGCGCCTCTTCGAAAGTCACCTTCTGTCCGTCGCCGGCTTCATCCTGTTTCTGCTTTGCCATTTGTGCCGTCTCCCGCGTGTCCGTGCTGGCATGTGCGTGTGTTGGTGTACTCGTGGCTCTCGGCCGTATCATTCTTCCGGCGGCTCTTGCCGCTCCCGGTCCACCGTGCTTCGCAGTTTACCGTCGGCCAGTTCGGTAATCAGCGTATCGCCGGGCGATACTCCCTCCGCGCTGCGAAGGATTTCGCCATCGGCCCCGCGGGTGATGCTGAATCCGCGTCGCAGCACGCTGCGGTGGCTCATGGATTCCAGTTGCCGTTGCAGCGCGTTGAGTTTCTGGCGTTCCAGCCGCAGCCGCTGTGCCGGATCGGACCTTCTCAGGCGGGTCTCGGCGCGGCCGAGCCGGTCGCCGCTTCGCTTGGCGCGTGTGCCAAGTGCCCAGCGCAGCCGGGCCACGGCGCGGTCCAGCCGGCCGATTGCCTGTTCGCGCCGCCGCGCCGGGTGCAGTGCGGCCAGCTTCTGTGCCGGCGGTTCCAGCTTGCGGCGGTCGCGGCTCAGCAGGGCGGCCGTGGCCGAGCGCAGGCGGACCGACAGTTCATCCAGGTGCCGGCTGTGCGTCCGCAGCCGGGCGGTGGGGTCGCGGAACACGGCGCTTCGAAGGATGCTGCCCAGAGATGCCCTTGCGGTCGCGACGGTCTCGGTCAGGCGCCGACGTGCCCGGCCGGCGAGTTGGCCGAGGTGCCGTGCGATATCCCTGCGGTCCGGCACGGCCAGCGCCGCGGCGGCCGTAGGGGTCGCGGCCCGGGCATCGGCCGCCATGTCCGCGATGGTGACATCCACCTCGTGTCCGACGCCGCTTACCACCGGCATCCGCGCGGCGAATATGGCGCGGGCGACCGGCTCCTCGTTGAACGCCCAGAGGTCCTCCAGCGAACCGCCGCCGCGGGCGACGATGAGCGTGTCTATACCCAGGCGAGGCGCGTTGGCGTCCAGCAGGGCGATAGCCCGGGCTATCCGCTCAGCGGCGCCTTCGCCCTGGACCGGGACCGGCAGCAGGTACGCCCGCACGGCCGGCCAGCGGGCGGACAGTGTGCGGCGGATGTCGCGGATGGCCGCACCGGCGGAGCTGGTGACGATTCCCACGCCGCGCGGTATCCGCGGGATGGGCTTTTTGCGCTCGGGTTCGAAAAGCCCTTCGGCCTGGAGTTTGTCCTTCAACTGCCGGAACGCCAGCTCCAAGGCGCCCTCGCCGCGGGGGGTGAGCCGCTGTACGTATAGCTGCAACTGTCCGCGACGGTCGTAAACGTCCACCCGCCCCTCGGCGACCACCTCCAGCCCGTCGGCGGGTGTGAACTTCATCCCGGCGGCGTCGCGGCGGAACATAACCGCATCGACGGCGCACTGGGCGTCCTTGAGGCGGAAGTAAAGGTGCCCGCTGCTGGGGTGGCGCTTGAAGTTGCTTATCTCGCCGACAACGCAGACCGGCTCCGGGAACGACCGGCCAAGCGCGGCCTTAATGCGGCCTACAAGCCCGGAAACGCTCAAGGGCCTCGCCGGGCCGTCGGCCGAGTCCCGGGCGTTGACCACCTCGTCGGTCACGTCCCGGCCGACATCAGGCGCATCGGCCGGGCCGCGGATGTTCTCCGGATCGAACAGCGGATGTTCCTGACCGGTCATAGGGGCATTTTACAGCCGACCGCGCCGCGACGCCATGACGGCCAAGGGAGAGGGATTGGCGAACAGCGAATAGCGACCAGCGACGAGCGAATAGCGACCAGCGAGGAGCGAATAGTGTCGCTACACAGAGGCGCAGAGAGACTGAGAAGTGGAAAAGATCTCCATGAAGCTCTGAACCTCTGTGGACTTTAGCCAGTTTTAAGGTCGTTTTGTGCTGATAAAAAACATGCCGACAACCCGATGTCATTGTTGTGAAGACAAGAGACCGGGAGGTCGGCATGGATGCGACATCTCTCG
>PUND01000134.1 GCA_003551645.1 Phycisphaerae bacterium
GCGGTCGTGTCGCCAGATGCCGGCGTCGGCAACGCTGATTGCCATGGCAAGGACCATGAACGCAAGAGCTACGGCGACCCTCATCCTGACACAATCAAACATGGTTTCTCTCCTTTCCGGCCGATGACTCGCAACGGCCAATGACCCACAACGAACGAGGAGGGCGTTGCGGGTGTCCTTGGGGCAAGCCCTTCGGCTGGGCCGAAGGCATCTGCTGCTCCGCGCCGCCTCGGGCGCAGGGCTGCAGCATACACACTAAAGTCCGACCGACCGGCACAATCAGGGAGGGTATGCAGGTATCGGGTATACCCATGGTTGGATACTTCCTCCACTCGCGAGTAAGGCAGGGCGGTGACTAAGGTGCCGCTAGCTCGCGAATCGTCCGGTTTGGTCAATATTAGCTGTTGAGCCGCCTGCGAAGCACAACGGCCATGCCGCCGATGCCTAGCAGGCCCAGCGTCGCCGGCTCGGGGATAACTCCCGCGTTGCCGGAGATAGAGGTTACATATCACGGTTTGTCCAATATGTCAAGCACAATCTCCCCCTACTGAGGGGTTTTTCGAGGGGTCTTTCCGCAGGGTCGGAACGGCTGGAGCGCGGACCCTGTGCGCGACGATAAACGGAGTAGTCCAAGACAACCGTATCTCGTTGTCGCACAGGGATGTGCGCTATGGTGAGAACGCACGCGTTGATGGAAAGCTTATCGGCGAATCTCGGCGAGTTTCTGCATCCGATCCACTCGGATTTGACCCGGCCGCAGAAAAAGTTCCTCCGCGACGGCATCCGTCAATTCAGCGGGAAAAATTGGATTTTCCGGATTTCCTGTTGCCTTCACGGCGGGCTTCCACGTTTAATATTGTGTGATTCAACTCCGCTTCCCGTCCGGCACATCGCTCGTCGCGAGGCCAGGCGGCGGGGAGCCAGGCAAAAGGACGCCCGTTTGAAGGGGTCCGCATTTCGAGGGTTTAGCAATGACCGTCAATCCGATCAGAACCGCAACGGGCGTTTGCGCGCTGGCAGGGCTGATGGCCATCTTGGCCGGATGCGGGGGAGTTTCCGAGACGGCCATGGCCGACACCATGACCCACCACGTGGGCTTGTATCAGCCGCCGCCGGCGGAAGCGGCCCGTGTACGCGTAGGCGTGCCGCCTTTCCTTGTCACTGCCGAGGAGCCGATCGACGGGCTTGAGGCGGTGGCCGCCGACGTGATGACCACGCTGGCCGTACAAAGCCGCCGTTTTGACGTCGTCGAGAGGGCGCAGCTCGAACAGCTCCTGCGCGAGCAGGACCTCGAGGGCATCGTCCGTCCCGGCGAGATGGCCCGGCCGGGACAGGTCCGAGGCGTGGACTATCTCATCATCGGGCGGCTGACCAACGTCCGGGTCCGCGAGGCGGAGGTCGGACACGGCTTCGGCCTTGCTCGAATCGACATCGGGCGCGTCGGCGGCGTAGGCGGCCTGGACGTCAAGACCGAGACCATGACCATCACCGTCGATTGCGGCGTGGACATCCGACTGGTGGACCCGGAGACCGGTCAGGTGGTGGCCGCCCACTTCGGCGAGTATCAGCGGACCGACGAGGCCAGGTCCATGGGCGTGGATATACTCGGCGCCAGGGCGCGGGCAGATGCGGACCTGGAGGTCACCCGCGACTCCTACGGCAAGATATTCCGCCTGGCCCTGGACGACGCCTTCCGCAAGATGCTCCCGGATGTGGACCACGCGCTTGTCGGCCACGGTCGCGCTTTGCAGGCGAGGCCGGATGTCGCCACGCCCGTGACGGCCGAACCGACGGACCAGCCGGCGGCGCCTAAGTTCTGCCCCGACTGCGGCGAGCGGATTCCCGAGGCCGCCAGGTTCTGCGGCGGCTGTGGCCGGCAGTTGATGCAGCAGTAGCTCCGGCCGTGGTCGCGGCGCCGGCTGCCGGCCCGGTGAGTTCGGCCGCCGAAACGCGAAGCTGAAGCCGCCGGGCCGCGGTGTGCCGAGAGTGCATCGAACGCCTTCGGCCCGCGGGTCGAGGCCAGTCCGGACAGCGCTAACCAGCATTTCCAAGGGAGCCGGTCATGATCAGGATGCCCGTGTGTATGGTTTGGGGCCTTACGGCGGTACTTGCGGTCGGTGCGATTGTGCCGCCCACGGCGTCGGCCGAGCAGTGGCGCGACGAACACGTCCGTGCCGTCGGCCAGTTACGCCGAGAGGTGCTCCGGGTGGACAACTCCCCGCACGACCCGGCCGCCGTGGTCGCCTTCGTCGGCAGAGACCCAAAGCGACTCGCCGAGACCGTCAGCGAGTGGATCTCCTGGCAGCCGGAACTGGGTGTTGTCCGCGGCGCCGGTGGGACACTGTCGGCCGGTGCCGGCGGCGACTGGGACCGCGCCGTGCTGCTGCGGGCTGTGCTGGCGTCGGCGGGCTATCCGTCCCGTTTCGTCGTGGCCGAAAGAAGCGCCGAGGCACGACGGGCGGCCGTCGATAGCTATCTCGCCGCCGACGCAACTGTGCTCACGGCGGCCGTCAGGCCCGGCGAGCCGATTGACGAGTCGGCGGATACCGAACTGCTTGAGAGGTTCGGAGTTCCTGTCCGCAACCGCACGGTGCGGATGGCCGAGGCGGCCGCACGCTGGCGACGGCTGCTCGACGAGGCCTACGACTCCGGCGAGCGGCACGCCGACCACCTCGTGCGCCGCCTGGCGACGCCTGACCGGGGACCGGTCGCGAACTTCGACTTCCCGAAGTGGCGGCAGGGGCTTCTGTCGGCCGCCGCCGAGGCCGTCGCCGTGGAGGTCCAGACCCACGACGGCTGGAAACTCCTGGCGCTTGGCCCCGCTGCCGACGGCATCGACTGGTCGGCCGCCCGCCGCGTTTCGGACGTGCCCGAAGACCGCGTCGCCACATTCACGCTTCGGCTGGAGATGGCGCTTGCCGGCGAGGGCGCGCCGGAGGCGGAAGTGGTGCTGCTGGAGCATAAGGAGGAACTCGGCCCGCTGTTCCGCCGGCCGATGCGGCTGGAAATTGCCGCCGCCGGCGACGAGGCCGAGGCCGGCGCCGGTTCCTGGGACGCCGATGAACTATACGACCGGATAAGCGCCTTTGAGCGGTTCCAGGCGGTCTTGCAGGTCGGGTCCGAGTGGCACGCATCGCAGGCATTCGACATGTCGGGCAGGGTCTTCACCATCGGCAGGGACGGGCGCATCGAGGGGACCGAACAGCTTGGTGAGGCGCTGCACGGCGTCTTGGGCGGGCTTTTCGGCGCCCCGGCGGAAGAGCCGGACGAGCCGGCCACCCGGCTGGAGACAATCACGCTGGTAATCGAGATCGACCGTCCGGGCCTGCCGGTTGTCAGTCAGCGGCGCCTGCTGTACGGGCCGATTCGCCCGGGCGTGACCCCGGCGTTCCATGCCGACATACTTGCGGCCGGCGGTCCGATAAGCCCCGCCTCCGTCAACTGGCTGGCGCTTGACGCCCTGACCGCGAATGCCGAGTTCTGGGCCGATACGGTCTCGGCCGCCGACCCCGGCCAGTACGCCGACGATGCTCCCGTCAGGATGCCGCAGATTCTCTACGAGTGGCATCTGGCCCGGCTGGGGCTTGCCGACAGGCAGCTCATCCGCGATGACGGGCTTACGCTGATAGCGGCGCCGGCCGTGAGCATGTGGACAACTCAGATAGTCCTCGACGACGAAAACCGCTCAGCAACCGCGCGGACCACGCTGGACGTTGTCTGGGACGCAATGCACATCGGGCCTCGCCGACAGGAACACGCCCAGGCGGCCGCACGGGCCAATGTGTCCCTGGGCGTGGCATCCACCTGCTTCGAGGCGCTGCTGCTGCGGGAACTCACACCGCCGGCGACCATCCGCACCGCACTTGCGGAGGTGGAGCTTTTCCTGCCCGATGAATCGCCGCCGGGCGAGCCGTCAGCGCTTGCCGACTGGGCCATTCGGCACAACGAAACCGACCGGTCGGTCCTGCTGGCAGGACGTGAAACGCCCGAGAGCTGGTGGAGCATGGACCCGATTACCTGCGCCACCATCGGCCGGGGCGATGGCGGCGAGGGGCAGGCGGCCGCGGAATACCTGAAACTATCGGCCTCGGTGCATAAGCAGAACCTCCGCAACCTTAAATGCTTCATGCAGGCCATCGGCGGCGGCTCCGGCGGCGGGTATGTATTCTGCATGACCGGGGTTGACGGCGTCGGCGGCGCGATGGGCGCGGTCGGCAGCGTCACCAAATGGACAGGACGGGCCACCGGCGTCGGCGGGCTGTTCGGAAGCGCCGCGGACGCCCTGTCGGTCATCAACGCCATGCGAAGCGCAAGGGGAGACCGGTAATGGACCAGACAACAGGACAAGACGCCTGTACCGCACGCCTCCGCTCAAAGCGCTGGTCGGCATTTGCCGCCATCATGTTGCTGCTGGCGGCGTCAGCGGCCACGGCCGGTACGGATCTGCCGACTATCATTCACTTCTGCGATCCCGGCGAGTGGCTCATTGCCCAGCACGGCCGGGACTCGCTCAGGGCCGTCTTCGGCGCGGAGGAAGAATCCGTCGTGGTCGCCACCGGCGGGGCGCTGAGGGCCTCCGGAGCGCCGGCGGGGCATGAGACCGGCTTCGCCGTGGCGCTTCTTGATGCGGCGGATGTGGACGTGGTGAATATCGCCCACCGCGACCTTACCGGCGATGTGGACGAGCTGCGTGCGGCTATCCTGGCGGCCGAGCCGAGCTTCATCTCGGCCAATCTGAGCATGCCCGACCAGCCGTGGCGGGGATACGCCGTCGTGCAGGCGGGTGAACACAAGGTCGCCTTCGTGGGCGTTTCGGGCAGAAGCGCCTCGATGGACCTGCCCGACAGCGGGGCCATGCCCGATATCTCGCACATCCCACCGGCTAATGCGATACGCCGGACGCTGGAGCGGCTGGGCGATGCCGACGCGGTGGTGCTGCTGACGGATATGCCGATAGCCGAGGCGTTGTCGCTGCGACGCGAGTTCCCGCAACTCGCGGCCGTCATCTGCTCAGGCACCGGCGGTGTGCAACTGGCCGAGGCGACCCATGGCGGTGTCCATCTCAGCCCCCCTGGCGGCAGGCGAGCGGGTGTGGTGTCCGAAGACCCGGCCGTTGGGCGGGTCGAGGTACTGGCGGCGCCGGAGGAGCCGAACCCACGATACGCCGAGGCCCTCGAGCGGTTCGAATACGTCTCGGTGACGGTGGATGCGATGCCGCTTTCGGCGTTTGTTCCGGCGAGGCCGATGGATGCTCTGTACCTCGGCCAGACCATGCCGCTGAACGTCTCGGCCGAGAATCGCGCGGTCCGCTGGACGGTGCACTCGGCCGCCTGGCTGGACAGCATCGGGCCTGCCCGCCCGGCGGACGGACGGCGATGGCTGGTATTCGATATCGAGTGGGAGAACCTGCTGACGCCGCGGGTCGTCCGCGAGCAGGAGCTGCCGGTCGCCTATAGCGTCCCGACGCTGGGCAATCACCTGTACCTCGTCGCCGACGGCCGACGCGTATTGCCGATAGCCGAGCCGCGCGAGGTGCCGGGCCTGATTGCCGCCGGCTCCGGCATAATGCTGCCGCGGCAGGGGTCGGCCCGTCGTGGGCTGCTGGTCTATGCGTTGGAGGCCGACGCGGCGATGGAGTATCTGCAGTTCCGCTACTACGACTTCGCCCACGGGCACCTGAACGCGACGGTGCTGAACGCCGGTGAGCCGGGCGAGAAGCCAGAGACGGAGGAGCCGCTGATGCCGCCGGCGGTCAACGAGGTCGTCGAGACGTCGGTCTATGATATTGAGATAGCGGGTGAACTTGACGGCCGGCGGGCGCCCGAGGGCATGGTGTTCGTCTCACTGGACCTGCGGGCACGAAGCATGTTCACCTTTGAGGCCCACGCATCCGCATTCGTCCCACTGGCCGAGCCGGGTGAAAAAATCGAAATCGGAACCGTCGCCGACTGGCTGGAGGCCCACAAGTACGCCCACATCGTGGCGGACGGCGAATACTCCTACCAGCCGGATGTGGAGTTGACCACGCTGGCCGCCGACCCGCGATTCCTGCCGGACCTGATGACCGGCGGACGGCTGGTTTTCATGGTCCCGGAAGACTTCGATTCACTGGTGCTGCGGGGCGATTTTCCCAACGCCCGACTGCCCAGCGGCGAATTGATCCGCCCGGCGCCGATTGTACTTTCGCTTCTGGGCGAGCCGCCCGAGCCGCCCCGTCGCGAGCCGATCTGGAGCGTTGAGGACGACACCATCGAGGTGGACATCACCGGCGTCCGGGCCGTGCGGACCTTCGCCGGTACGGACTCCGGCGACGGCAGGCATTTTGTGGTCCTGGACGTTACCGTTCGCACCGAGGGCGACAAGCCGGAGTTTTTCCAGACCTCGCGGCAACTGCGATACGTCGATGCCCGCGGCCGGCAGAGCGCGCCGCACCGGGCGACGTTCGACGGCCCGTATCGGCCGGCGGAGGACGTGTGGGTCCCCGACGGCGAGCAGCGCACCTTTCAGGTGGCGTTTTTGGCCGACGGCGACGAGCGCGATCCGCGCGTGACATATCGCGGCTTCACGCTGGCCGAGACCGTCGAACTGCCGTCGCTGGACGAGCCGGTGGAGGTAGCGGTAGTCGATGAGCCGGATGACCCGCCGCCGATCGGTATCGACGATGAAGACCCCGAGCCGGTCGCGGAGGTCGATGAGCCAGACGACGTGGACGAGCCGGACGTGGCCGAGGTCGATGAGCCGCCCGGAATCACCGGCGTGGCGCGGATGCACGTGGTGCCTGAAGACGAAATGGAGCATTGGGTCTGGCGGCAGAACCGCGAGGGGGTGAATGTCGCGCTGGGTCCGCTGGGGGCGAGGATGGAGTCGGAAGACTTCCCCGCCTCCCGTTTGCCGGAGCTGCATGACGGCAGGATAGACAGAAGTGCCCGGCGGCTGGAAACGGGGGAATACCGGCTGTTCCTTGCCGGCGCCGGGCCTGCTCGGGTCAACCGTATCGTCTTCGCGGCCGAGAGGTGGAGGCGCCGGTTGCGGCTGGTGGTCGAGTCGGCCGACGGGCAGGGCGGTTATGAACGCATAGCAGTTATTCGGGATGTCGAGCTGGACGAGCCGCACCTGAGGGTCCTGGAGTTCGACCCGATAGACACCGAGGAGATCCGGCTGACGCTTGAGCTGACCGAAGGCAGATGGCTGGGGATGGCCTTCCACGATATCCAGGTCTTCGAAGGCCCGCTGGCTGACAAGTCGGAGTCGGTGCTGTCGATCGGCGGAGCGATGATATCCCGGTTGGAGTACGGCGGGTCGGTGTTCCATACCCACGACGTTCGCTCCGACGTCGGCCATCTGCTCACCCCGCCCGAAGGCAGGAACTTCTACGCAAGGAGTCGGCGCAGAGGCCAGCCGGCGTGGACGGAGCCGATAACGCTGGCTTTCCAGGCCAACCGCACGGCCCTTATAAGCTCCATCGAGCTTTGGCCGGCGGACCACGACGCCCGACGGAACTACATGCCCGGGCGCATCCGTCTGTCGGCCTCGCTGGCCCAGCCGTTCGACGGCTACGAGCCGGTTGGCGAGTTCGAGGTCACCGAAGACGGCTCTCCCTGGCGGCTGGAGTTTGCCGAACCAGTCGAGGCGCGGTTCCTGCGTGTGGAGATGAAGACCCGCGGCGACATGCCGGAAGTCAGCGTGGGCGAGCTTGTGATTCGCGAGGGGACCGGTCCTGGCTACGTCAGCGTGATGATCCGCGGCGATGGGGTCGAGTGGCGCAGGCGGCAGCAGCCCACGCTTGTGGAGCTTCTGGGCGACGAGGCCGACAAGCTGCGGCGGATAGAGCCGGAAGCGCTTGCCGGCTCGGCCGTCGATGCGACGATGAACGAATGGATTGGTTCGACGGTTGACGGCCCGAACGTAAGGCACGTTTACCGAATCGACGTTGACTACGACCCGCAAACCGAGGTGCCCGAACTGCAGGTCCACATGGCGCCTTTCCTGCGCGGGCGGGTGCGCTTGCTGGGTGCACAGGGCCAGGAGGTGGACTCTCCTTCGCCGGACGACCAGACCGGAACGTCGCTGCGATATCCCCCCGCGATTGAACCGGGGGAGTATCTGCTGGAGGTGACGTCGGCGCCGATTTATCTGTTCATGGGGTTCGACTCCAGCGGGAGCATGGGCCGGGCGCTGCCGATTACACACCGCACTCTGCCGGAGCTTACCGACAACCTCCCTGAAGGCGTGTACGTGGCTCTGGGCAACTCTCAGCGCGACCGGGAGACCGGCAAGCGTTTCACGCTTTTCAGCGAATACACAAACGACGGCGAGGCGCTTCGTCACGCCATGACCGAGCATAAAGAGCAAGGCAACACGATGTTCGTCACCGGCGGCGGGTCGGACTGGTACAACTTCCTGCGGGACATGCTGGAATGGGCCGACGAAAACACGCCGCCCGAGGCGGTGGGCGCGAAGTTGCTGGTGGCCGACGGCGTCGGCGCCGGCGACTACGGTACCATGTGGGACCGCCTGCATCTGAGCCGGCAGCGGCTGTACACGGTCGGCTGGGGCAGCAGGACGCTGCGGCTGGACTACGTGGACCGCTCGACCGGCTGGACGGCCGCCAGGGGCCTGTTCAACGCCGCGTGGTATCGCGACGGGCGATACTTCGAGCCGCAGCGGGATGAGGAGATTGTCGAGACCTACCGGGCGGTCTTAGACGACATGCAGACCCCGGCCGACTATGCGCTGCGCGTCAATACCAGGCAAAGGCAAGCCGGTCTGCTGGCGACGTCGGCGCCGGAGGGCGAAAACCTGCCCATCCTCTTCGTGCTCGACGCCTCCGGAAGCATGATGATCGAGCTTGAGGGCAGGACCAGATTTGACGTGGCTAAGGACGTTATAGAAGACATGGTCAACAGCTTGCCGGATGGTTCGCACGTCGGCCTGCGCGTTTATGGTCATCGATACCGCGCCTACGGCGCCGAACGTGAAAGGGCCGCGGTCGATTCGGAGCTGCTAATACCAGTCGGCCCGCTGAACCGGTCGGAGTTCATCGCCACGGTTCGCGGCCTAAACGCGCGAGGAGCAACGCCGCTTGCCCATACCATCGAGCAGATTCCCGGCGACCTTCGCGGCGTCGAACGGCCCCGGGTGGTGGTCCTGACCGACGGGGTCGAGAGCTTCCGGCGGGACCCGGTCGCCAAGTGCAGGGCGTTGCGGCGGCGGTTCCCGGATATGGAGTTCGCAGTAGTGGGCTTCATGATCGATTTGATGGTGGACAGGGAGAACCTGCGCGGCATGGCCGAGGCGGGCCAGGGCCTGTATTACAACGCGATGGATTCCGACTCGCTGGTGAGGTCGCTGGAGCAGGCGCTGAACCCGGTGATTCGCTACGAGGTCGTGGACGGCCAGGGCAGGCGGGCGGCCGCCGGACGTTTCGGCGACAGCCACGAACTGCTACAGGGTCGATACACGCTGCGTGCGGCCATCGGCGACGGTGTGGCAGTATTGCCGCTGGACATAGAGCCGGGCCTGACCGTGGATATTGCGGCCTCGGATTTGCCGGCGCCGTCGGCCGATGAGGCGCCGATTGTGGCGGAGACCCGTGAGCCGGATGAGCCGGAGCCGGCCGCCCCGGCGAGGTTCTGCACACAATGCGGGCATCGGCTGATGGAAGGCGCCAGGTTCTGCACGCAGTGCGGGTCGCCGAGGAGCAACTGACGGTTGCCGGCCATGTCGGTGGCCCGGATGGTGCGTCGCCTTGCAGGTCCGGGCCTCACCGGCCGCGCGGGGCGTCGGTGAACCTCGATATCGAGCTGGCCGATGCCGCAATCAACGCCCCGCAGGAGCTTCAGGCAAAGGTCCGCCGGCTGTACGCGCTTGCCCGTTAGGCCGTCGCCGAGGAATTGCAGCGTGATGGTCATATTACTCTCGGCTACCAGCGGCGATCGCCGCCGCCGGCGCTGGCGGGACAGGTTGCCCGATGAGTCCAAGGCCCATCAAGAGGGCGATTTTTCGCCTGGTTCGATCTGCGAGGCGAAGCGCTCCAGCTCTGTCTTGTGCGAGCCGGCCTTGACGTCCTTTTGTCGGAACCCGGCCGTGGCAGTGGCGTCGCAGGCGGCGACCCGCTCCATCTCCGCCAGCGTCTTGTCGATACCGGATGTGCGCGTGGTGCAGAACACCGCCAGGCGGGAGATATTACCCGCGGCATCCGTGAGATACGTCCGCACTGCCGTGCACATGGTGTTCGCCCATACCGGCGTGCCGACGACGACCATCTCATAGTCGCCCGGGTCGTGAGACGGCGGGGCGATGGGTACGGCCTTTCGCAGGGCGGCATCCTTGCCGGCGGCGATATACCCCAGTTTGCCGCTGCGGCTCTTGGTGTCCTGAAGCTCCTCGACGTCCGCACCTAGCCGCTCGGCCAGTTCCGTTGCCACCTGGTGCGTAACCCCCGTCCTCGAGTAGTAAACCACCAGTGTTTTCACGGCCGTCCGTCCTTTCCGAGGCGATGGACCGAAGTCTCTGTCGGCGTTTTCCCATCCCTCGCGACGGCTGTCAAGGTCCGCGCCGCACAGGCCTCAACCAGCCACGCTCGCTTGAGCCGGTATCATAAGCATACGGATCTGTGCAATTCCAGGACAACGGATTTTCGGCAACTCCCGCTATCGAGCGGGTTCTGGCAGATGGGCGGAATCGAGGTTGTGCATAATCGCGGTGGCGAGGGCCTGCAACGGCGTCGACGAGGGAGCTTGCGGCCGAACTTTCGGTCTTCGTGATTCCGGCGGTCCGCCTGCCCCGCCGAGGCCGGGCGCCGGCGCAAAACAACACCCCGCCGATGTCAGCGGGGCGTTTTTGTGTTTTGCATTTGCCTTGTCTTCGCGGCCGGCTATCTCCGCTTACGCAGAAGCACACCCAGCCCGCCGATGCCCAGAAGACCCATCGTCGCCGGCTCGGGGATGACTCCCGCGTTGCCGGAGAAGGAGCTGTTTGCCGTGGCCTCTCCGGTCTCCGGGTCCGGCGTGATGTTCGTCAGCGTGAAGCTCATGTCCTCGACCGGCACGAGCTGGATATCCGCGCCGGCGGGAAATATGTTCATCGCCTCCGCCAGGTCCAGGAATGCCTGGCCGGGTGTATAGTTCATGGCCCCGCCAATGGCCTCTTCCTCGCTTGATGCGGAGATAGCCGCACTGGAGGAACCGTCAACCGCCAGCACATGAGCACGTTTAAAATCACCGCCGACGATCAGATCCCCCTCGCTGTCCGTATAGCTGAATTCGCCATCGAAGTAGAGGATGTTGCCGATTCCGACTTCCTCGAAGTCGACCTGCTCGGCCCAGAAGTCAAAATGGGCGTCGCTGAACGTGGTCACTGTGGGGTCGGCGTCGAACTGGACGGTGAGGTCCACCAGCGCATCTGCAGTGAGCGTCGGATCACCAACGCCATCGTCACTGTAGAGAAACATCTGCTGTGGATCGGCGGTATTGACGTCGAATCCGAAGGTTACCGGAATTACGTCGCCAAGGGCGTCGCCGCCAATAGCGCAAACCAATACGGTCGCTAGTCCGACTTTGAGCCAAGTCGAAGACATTTGAACTCCTCCTATCATGTTAGCTGAGCGATTACACGAAACGGCACTGAGCGTTATGCACGTAGAGTTTATATATCACGGCTTGTCCAATATGTCAAGCACAATTCCCCCGAATTTTGAAGTATTTCATAATTCTATTTCCTGCAAGGGTTTGCTGATTGCCTGTGCCGCTGTTGTCGCCTCTGTCAGCAGCGGGTAGATAAACAAATCAGCAACGTCATCATTGTTCAAAGCCCCTTGCAGATACGTAAATAAGCCCCAAAACACGCTATAACTATATGAGAAGGGGAGTTAGCGGTCCGGCCAGGGTATGCCGGGCGGTCTCGCGGCCGAACGGCTGTTGATCACTGCATAACAGGACGAAAGGGAGTGTCATGATCCGCCTGGACGTCGGATTGAGCAGAAAAGTCGGCGAGCCGGACTTCGGCTCCCGAGGGGCGTCGGTGAACCTCGATATCGAGCTGGCCGATTTCTTCTGAGGATTTTTAGACGCCCTCTGAAAGATACACCCGCCAGCGGGATATTGTGCCCGCCGAGCGCCTGGCCGGGTGCAGCCCGTCCATCATCGGTGTGGGTGCGACAGGCAGACAGGTGGCCCTTCAGCTTGCGGCCATCGGCGTGCCACATCTGAAGATGATTAACTTCGATACCGTCGAGCAGGTCAACCGCGCCTCCCAGGGCTTTTTGGAAAACGACCTGGGCCGGGCCAAGGCGCGTGGTACCGAGGTGCTTTATCAAGCAGTAGCCCTGGTCCTGGAATCGGTAACCTCACAAGACGCCTTTGGCTGGTTCGAACCGTGCGGATACCGCCAGATAAAGGGTTAACTGCTCTAGCCGCCTCGATAGCACACCGCCCGCTGCTGCATCGCGTCGGCGTTGAGAGTAATGCCGGCATCAGGTGTGTCGATAACCCGGACGACCCGCGAAAAATCACCAGCACCCGGCAGCAGTTCCGCCAGGCGGTTTTCGCCGGTTTCCAGAAAGTCGCGGTTCAGCGCGTTGCCGTCGCGCTCGGGGAACAGCGCCACATAGAGGATGTCGCTTTCGACGAGGTCGTTGAAATAGTGCGTTCCCAGCGACACATCAGGTATGACCTCGCCTGTGGCGGTGACGATCTCACATAGCGCCGCGACGGTGTTTATTTCCGCGAAACTCGTCGGCACTCCCAGAGACGGCGTAGTGGTGCCCCATCTTCCCGGACCAACCAGCACCACCGCCTTGTCCTGAGCATCGTCGAGGTGCGCGAGCCGACCGACCAGCCTGGCGACTGAGTATTTATCCGCCTGTGTAAGCCGGGCGTATGCTTCCGGAACGACGTAGATAAAGCGGTCTATTCGCTGCCGACGACTGCGGCCTATGACGGCGCCCGCGGCGCTTAGAACCAGGTCCCGCTCGGAAATATCCGGTGGCAACGGAACGCTGCTGCCGCTGCCGGCGACCTGTAGCGGACGACACTGCACCAGGTTGATGCTCGGTTTATCACCTTCGAAAAAGTTGGCGGTGAACTCAACATCAACCGGGTAATCGTAGGCCGCCTCCAGGATGCTCAGCATCCCGCGCATGTCCTCCACGAAGCCGGTCGAATTGAGCAGTTTGTCGAAGTCCAGTATTCGGGCGGACTCGGCCGGTACGCCGGCCGACTTCGCACGGCGGCGAAGCTCGGGGTCTTCGGAGGCGAACAGATCAACCGGAAGCGACGAGCTTTCTCGCAGGACATCCTGAAACCGTCGCGTGACAAGCTGGTTGGCATGGAGGTCCAGCAGGTCCACCCGCCGCTGAGTGTGGTTGCGGGCCTCGTCGGTGTCCCCTTCGGGTCTGTGCCGCGGGGCGTTCAGTGCGACGATGCGGGTGTAGTCGTCGTCGGCGCGGTCCACCGCGCGAGTGCCCAGGCCGAACACCAGCCGCAGAAGCCCCGCTTCGGGGTCTATCCGCTCACTCCAGCGGTACGGGTTGAACGAAAGCCCCACTCCGGCGATGTGGGGGTAATACATATCACCGTGCATCGAGCCGCTTACGCGCTGCACCAGAAGCGCCATCTGCTCGTCTTTGTCCAGCAGGCCGCGCTGTGCCCGGTAGCGAAGCGCCTTTTCGCTCATTGTGCTGGCGTAGATGGTCCTTACCGCCGAGGTGAAATCCTCCAGCCGACGGTCGCGAGAGCCCTGGTTGGCGCAGAAGACGCTCTCGTATTTGCCGGCGAATGCGTTTCCAAAGTTGTCTTCCAGCAGACTGCTTGAACGGACGATGATCGGGCTTTGCCCGAAGTAGTCCAGCATGTCGGCGAACTGCCTGCGGATATCGTCGGGGAAACCGCCTCGCAGAATACCCTGCCGGGCGCGCTCGGCGCCCTGGAGGAAGGTATCCGGATTCCTCTGCTGCTGGCGGACCCACCATATGCCGTTGCGGACCAGGAAGCTGTAAAACACGTCCGAGCCGATGTAGAAAGAATCGTGCGGTTCCAGTCGCTCCGTCCAGCGGTCGTCGTGGTTGCGGAGGATCGCACGGGCCAGCAGCATGCCGACGGCCTTTCCGCCGATAAGCCCGGTGCCAATCATCCTTCGCCCGACGGCCAGCACATCGCGAAGGTCCATGTGCCGCTCGATAAGCTCCGAGACCCGCAGCTCGCGCGACAGCACCATTCGCGCCAGCCGGCGGAATTGCTCAAGACCGTCCTGCCGCCCGCGCCGCCCGCTTTCGACATCTTTGAGTACGTCCTCGGCGGCCAGGAAGGTCCGCTCCCATACTCCGGCGCCTTCTCCGGAGACCAGCCGTCGCCAGGGCATGGTGGTGAGTATCTCGGCTATTGTCGCGCTTTGGGTGACGGGCATGAACTGCTCGCCGTCGCGCCTGTGCAGCATGTACATCGTCGGCGAGTGCCGCTGCTGGACCTTCAGCGGCTGGATGTACAGTTGCGACTTGTGGCGGAAGACATCCACCAGAACCTGGGCCGTTTCGGCGATGGCCCCGGTGGCGTGGGCGGAGTGGTGGTTACGCAGCAGGGCGAAGTAGGCGACCGTCTCCATGTCGAACAGGTAAGGGCATGTAAGCATGAAGAAGTTGCCCAGCATCTGGTCGCTGTACCAGTCAACGGTCAGTTCCGAGAGGCAGTCGAAGACATAGAACGCCCCGCGTCCGGCCTGCTCGATAACACTGTGGACCTGGGTGAGAAAATGCTCGAAGCCGTCCTCCGGACGAAGCTCGTGCGTCTGGGCCGAAACACCGTCAGGCACGACCCGGCGATGCTTGGCGAAACGGAAATATATCAGCCGCCGTCCGCCGTCGCCGGCCGCCCGGCAGTACGGTCCGGTGAGGTCCGTGTAGTCGTCTATCGAATCGACCTGCCAGACGATGTTGTCTCCCGGGATTATCCCCCTGAGCACCCGGTCCAGCCCCTCCAGGCCTGTGCTGAGTCTCGCGTCGATTTGCGCCATCTTCCTGACCTCGTGTTTAGTGCCGCAGAAAATTCGGCTCATATGTTAACTGCCGAGGCGCCTCGTACGCGCGGGAAAAAAGCGCTTCCGTTTTGATCGGTTGGCTTGCCGGGAAACTCCCTGTCGCATGCGGTGGCGCTGTTCTTGGGTTGCCTCGGCCAGGGGCGCCGGGTCGTCGCGAGGGCAAACTGCTTCCGGCGTGATCGTCCACTCGCCCCAGTCGAAATCATGCTCAATCCAACCGGCCTCATAGACGTAGCCGACGAACTGCTGCGCCGGTTGGGAAAGCCAGTAGTGGGGCATAGTGAAGACCCCCGGTTTGGTCTTTGCCGGTGAGACCCATTGACCAAAGCTGCCGCCGGGTTCTTCCAGGCGCGGCAGGAACGTCGCCAGCCCATCACAAGCTGACCACCCACTCTCGCCTCCTGGCCGTGCTTCAGGAGGCGAGGCGAGAGGATAAGGGTCACGAGCTGCTTTTCACCCCCCGGCCTTCGCGGAAATACCCCGAAGGCGGCAGGTTAAACGCACCTCAGCGGCGAGTCGCCAAATCGGGACAAAACCGGGACAATCGGGGCGCACAAAAATGCCGACATGTCGCAAGAACTGTGTTTGTTACGCCTTACGAACGCCGGCTCTTTTGTAACGGAGAGGGTGGGATTCGAACCCACGGTACCCAAAAGGGCACACGGCATTTCCAATGCCGCCCGATCGGCCACTCCGGCACCTCTCCATGAAAGGCATTGTACGGGTGTTTGTTCTGGCTGGCAACCGAGCAGCGGGCGACGTTAATGTCGTACTTGCAGATGATGGGCGTCAGTGTGGTCCGCGGCCGCTACAGCCATCGCCGCCCCGGCCGCGGAAGTGAGCGACAGAACGGTCACGTGACGGTCGCCGCAACGAATGATGCCGGCCGGTTGCCGCACGGTTCGGAGGAGCCGATTAGAAGTGCTGAACTTGCACAGCCCGTTGGTACGATTTAAACTATGGTAGGCAATGCCGTGCCCGGCGAATTTGTCCGATACTATAGCGCCGTCGGCGTGTTCAAAGCACAGTCCCGATGTGCTCGGCCCGGGCGGCGGAGACCGCGATGACCAACGTAAGCATTTTTGAAGCGACGGTAGAGCACTTCCTCGCGCCTATCATGTCTTACATGCGCGATCCGGATATCTCGGAGATCATGGTCAACGCTCCGGACGAGATATACATCGAGCGTCAGGGCCGCGTAGAGAAGACCGACGCCCGCTTCGACGACGAGGAGGCCCTGCTGGCGGCGGTCAAAAACGTGCTCCAGTACACCGGCAAGCAGGTGTCCCAGCAGCAGCCGCTGGTGGATTCGCGCCTTCCGGACGGCAGCCGTGTTCATGTCATCCTGAGACCGCTGTGCCGGACCAGCACTGTGATGTGCATCCGCAAGTTCGCCAAGACCCTGCTGGACGCCGACCGCCTGCTGGAGCTTGGCTCATGGACGCCGGAGATGATGGGCTATCTGCGAGTCTGCGTGCAGGGCGCGAAGAACATACTGCTGGCCGGCGGAACCAGCAGCGGAAAGACCTCGTTGCTGAATGTGCTGAGCGGTTTCGTGCCCGACGACCAGCGGGTTGTGGTGATAGAGGACTCCGCCGAGCTTGATTTTCAGAAGCCGCACGTGCTGTCGCTGGAGAGCCGCCCGCCGGACCGCTGGGGCAGGGGCGAGGTGACGATACGCGAGTTGTTCCGCTCGGCCCTTCGCCTGCGGCCGGACAGGGTGATTATCGGGGAGGTCCGCGGCGGCGAGGCCCTGGACGTGATACAGGCGATGACCTCCGGACACGCCGGCAGCATGACCACGCTGCACGCCACCGGGGGGCTGGACGCCCTGAACCGCCTGGAGACGCTGGCGATGATGTCCACGGTGGAGCTGCCGCTGCACGCCTTGCGGGCGCAGATCGCCTCGGCCATCGACGTGCTGGTGCAGGTCACGCGATTCCCGGACGGCAGGCGGATGGTGACGGGGTCTTCGGAAGTGCTTCCGCTGGGGGATGATGGAAAATATCGCATTCAGGAGATATTCCGATACGAGCCGCCCGCGGCCGGCGGAGAGGACCGTCTGACGTGGACCGGTCAGAAATCCCTTTTCGCCGATCAGGCGAGCATTCGCAAGCTCCGCGAACATTGGGGCCAGGCGGGGTTCGTATTCGGGGGTGAAATGTAGTACAATGAACGTGGATAGAATGCCTGGTGGAATACGGAAAAAACGGCTTGCCGAGGACCAGTCGGGGCAGACCACCATTGAGTGGGTGCTGCTGCTGGGCGCTTTCGGTATTCCCATGGTGTACATGATGGTGCTGCTGCTGGCCACGCTGAGCGAGCACTACCGCATGGTGACTTTTATTCAGACGCTACCGCTGCCCTGACGGGCCGACGGGCGGCGGGCGAGCCATACTGGTCGGCCCGGGAACGGATGGTTGATTCATGAGACAGACAGGAAGCATAACCCAGCGGCTCAAGGCCCTGCATCGCGACGAACGTGGCGCGGACATGGTGGAGTACATCCTGCTGATAGCGGCGGTGGCGCTGCCGCTGCTGGCGGTGCTGATCTTCTTCTGGCGTGATATCTCCGAGCGCGTCAGCTCGCTTTGGCGCGACGTGTGGGGCGACGCCGAAGAAGGCATGCCTCGCTGAGCACTGACCGCTCGGGCTGAGGTGAACCGTCTATGCCGCCGCTAGCGGAGATGTGGCCGTTCGCGGTGCTGGGTGTGGTGGTGGTCGTGGCGGCCATTTCCGACGTCCGCACCGGAAGGGTCCCGAACGCTGTTACTTACCCGGCCATCGCCGTAGGGCTTCTGGCACACACGCTGCTGGGAGGCATGCGCGGCGAAGGCCCGGGGATCGGTCTGTACGCGTCGGCGGCGGGTCTGGCTGCGGGCTTTCTGCCGATGCTGGTGGTGTGGCTGGCCGGCGGCATCGGCGGCGGCGACGCGAAGCTCATGGCCGCGGTCGGGGCGCTGACCGGCTGGCGGTTCGCCTTGTCGGCGCTGTTTTATGGCCTTGTCGTGGCGGTGGTCCTGGCGCTGATAGTGATGGTGCGAAAGCGCATCGTGCGCCGGACGCTGCGACGATTGTTCGGTTTTCTGGTGCTTTTGCTGACGCCCTCCAAACCGGCGGATCCAGCCGCCGAGGGAAGCGAGAAAATACCGTTCGCGCTGGCGCTTTGCATAGGCGCCGGGGCGGCGCTGGCCGAGGTGGTTATGCGAGGCCAGCACGCTATGAAACTGCTGGGCCTCTGAGTCGCGACGCAGCGGCCTCGGCGGCCCTTGGCAGAGCAATCCGGGAATTGGCTGCCGCAGACGCTTTCGGACAATGATTAACGGTCAAGGAAAACGTGACCGCATGGTCGCCAGGGCATGCGCCGGCGGACTGCTGGTGCTGCTGGTCGGCGGCATATTCGCGGCGGTGTTTTTCGGTGGCGGTATTGTCGGCGCCGGAGACAACGAGCGACACTGGCTGCCGGCGGCGGTGACCAGTCCGCTGTTTATCGCTTGCGCGGCCGTGGCGCTGGTCAGCGCGGTGCTGGCGGCATGGCTGGCCGGGGCCTTGGTGCTTGCCGGAAGAAGACAGCGCAGCCACGACGGGGCCGAAGGCGGCGCAATGATCGAGTTCGCACTGGTGCTGCCGTTTCTGCTGATGATCGTGCTGGTGATGATACAGTCGGCGCTGCTCATGGGCGCTCAGCTTTGCGTCAATTACGCCGCGTACAGCGCCGCTCGCAGCGCAGTTGTGCAGATTCCATCGGATCGTGGATACAACGAACCGCCTAACATGCCGGGCAGCAGCAAGATGGAGCGTGTGCGGCTGGCCGCTTTGTGGGCGGTGCTGCCGATCAGCTCCGGCGGCTTCGAACACACTTCCCCGGACGGACAGACGCTGCGGGACGGGCTTGAAAGATTTTTCCGCAACTATGGCGAAGATGTTCCCGGTTGGGTGGACGGGCGCCTCGGACGCAAGCTTGCCTACGCGCGGGCACACACTGAGGTTTCACTGACCGAGCCGACACATACGTCGGGCCATACGCTCCCCAGCGGCGAAACTTACACCGGCTACGCCACGCACGCCGACGTTCGCGCGGAGGTGGAGCACACAATTTACCTGTCGGTGCCGTTCGCGGCGCGGATGTTCGCAGTGCTGGGCGGCGGCGTTCGCCTCGGCCCGGGGGAGCACGGGATGCCGCTTAAGGCCCACTGCACGCTGATAAACCAGGGCCAGCAGAATTATGTGGATGTTGAAGTGTGGGACGATTGAGCGACCCAAGCGGCGGCGGATGCCGCCAAGGTAGACCGGGACGGAACGGATGACAGAGGATAAGGCGAACAACAGTGAAGGGCGCGGCGACGAAGTCGGACTGCCGGCCGGCACGAAGATAGGCAAATACGAGGTTCGTGAACGGCTGGGCATTGGCGGTCAGGCCATCGTGTATCGCTGCTACGACCCCACTCTTGAACGCGATGTTGCGATCAAGCAGATATCTTCGCATCTTTCCGAGGACGAGGAGTTCGTAAGCCGTTTTCGCCGCGAGGCGCAGGTGCTGGCCCGCGTCGGTGCAATGCAGCCGGCCGTCATCACCATTCACGAACTGCTCGAGGACGAGCGCGGGCTGTTCATCGTCATGGAATATGTCCGCGGGGAAACACTCGAGACCGTCATACGGAACTACGACGGTCCGGCGGAGACCAGGGCGGTTCTTCAGCTTATCTGGCGACTGGCGGCTGCGCTGCACGACGTGCATAAGGCGGGAATCATCCACCGCGACCTCAAACCCGGTAACATCATCGTCTCCGAGGGGCTTCGGCCGAAGATATCGGACTTCGGCCTGGCGGCCGCCGGGGCCGAGCAGACCTCGGTGCTGATGGGCACTACCAAGTACATGGCCCCGGAGCTTTTTGAGGGTAAGCCGGCCGACGCCCGCGTTGATATGTACTCGCTGGGCTTCATCGCCTATGAGATGCTGCTGGGTCGCGAGAAGTTCAACGAGGTCTTCGCCGATGTGGTTCGTGACCGCCACACCGCCGCCATGCGATGGATGAAATGGCACGGTAACAAACAGGTCCAGGCCCCGGCTCTGCACGAGCTTAACCCGTCGGTCCCCAAGGCGCTTTCGGGCATCGTGGCGAAGATGATCGCCAAGGATCCCGACGAGCGATTCCAGACGATGGAGGAACTTGGCCGGGCGATAAAGCAGCATTTCTCCCCGCGTTTTCGTGCGGCGGGAGCAGGAGCGGGTATCGCGGCCGGCGGCGAGGGGCAAGGACCGCCGGCGGAAGGCAGGTCCGAAAAGTCTATCGCCCCGGAGGAGGGCGACGAGCTTGAACTGGAACTCGAGGAGCCACCTCCGACGGCGCCCATACCTAGCGGGCGGTTCTCGACGCGTCTGAAGATCGGGCTGGCTGCCTTCATTGGCCTGGTGATAGTTGTCGGCGGCGTGGCGATAGGCGTTCGAATGGGCCGCGAGCGGGCGGACATTGCGGGAGAGTACTCAAGGGCGGCAGACCTTTATGAGGAAGGCAAGCTGGAGCACGACCGCGACAAGCTCGCCGAGGCCGCCGAACGGTTTGAACATATTCGCGTCGAGCACGGTGGCACCGAGGCGGCCGCACGCGCGTCGGTCCGCGTTCACATGGCCAGGGCGCATGTGGCCGTGCTGGACCAGGACTGGGACGCCGCGGCCAAGGAGGAGGCCTCGTCCAAGGACCACCTGCGGACGGTCCAGAGGGAAGAACTGGCCCCAGTTTCCTGGGTGCGTGAGATCGACGACGAAATCGACGGTTTCGAGGCCTACCGGCTTAACGCCCGCACCTTCGCCAGTGCGGAACGACAGGCCCGCGACCGGATGGCCGCGGGGCGGTTCGACGAAGCCGAGACCGGCTTCCAAAGAGAGCTTGAGGGCCTGACTCTGACCGATTGGCTGCGCGAGCGGCGAGACGAGTTTCTGCACGAGCTTCGGCGACAGCGCGTGGTTACGACGTTCGAAGACGCCGTAGAGCGGGGCGACGATCTTGCCGAGCAGCAGGAGTACGAGCAGGCAGCCGAGTCGTACGCCGAGGCCGAGCAGGCACTTGAGTCGGAGTATGCCGAGGAGGTCCTTTCGTCCGACGAACTGACGTCTATGCGGAACGAACTCTCGGAAAAGACCGAGGAACTGGACGAGGACCGCCGTTACGCCGAGGCAATCGAGGCGGCCGATCAGGCCGCCGATAACCAGGCCAAAATCCGACACCTGGAAACGGCGGCGGAAATCAGACCATCGGATGAGCTGCAACAGCGCATAGACCGGCTCCAGGCCGACATCCACTACGAGCAGGCCCAGCGGATGCGGGACAGAGGCGACTTTTCCGGGGCGATGAGGGCGCTGGAGCAGTCGCTGGAATACGCGGACCGCGAAGACGTCCGGCGTGAGATGGAGAACCTGAGCGGGCGGATAGAGAAGCTGGAACTGACCCAGGCCGGCGACGAGGCCGCTGATGCCGGGAACCTCGAACAGGCGCTTTCAAAGTATCGCCAGGCGGCGGAACTGGAGCAGACACAACAGTTACGTGAGAAGATCAATCTCGCTGAATTCCAGCTTCAATTCGCCGAGGCCGAACGTCTGAGGGAGGAGGGCGAGTTCGACGAGGCCGTCGAGGCCTACGAGCGCGCAAGGCAGATTCGCCCGCAGGCCGAGCCGCAGGTTGAGGCCCGACTGTCGGAGATGATGCAGCGCAGGCAATACGACGAACTGATTGCCCAGGGCGACGAGCACCTGCAGGAGGATCGGTGGCACCGGGCGATGAACAAGTTTAAAGAGGCCCAGGAGGTAATGGACACCGAGGAGGTCGCCCGTAGGCAGGACCGCGCCAACCATATGCGCTATAAGGCCGAAGGCAACGATGCGATGGAGCGTGGGAACTACTCTGAAGCGCTGGGCTATTTCAGAATCGCCGAGCGGTTCGAAAGCACGCAGGAAATTGAGAACCTGATAGCCGAAGCCCGGGCGCGCGCCGAGTCGCAGTAGCCGGGAAATCGGCGGATTCGACGGCGCGGATGGCGAAATAAGATGCAACATTAGGGCGGAAACACTCGTATAAACGAGTCCCGCCTTACACGGATACACCAGTGAACGACTTGCCTTCAAATACCGTGTTCGGAACCCGGACAATTTCACCCGCCGGCTACTCACACCGGAGCCGACGCGGGCAGGTACTTGCACTGACGCTGATTGCGCTTGCGGCGCTGGTGGGGCTGGTGATGTTCGTTTACAACGTCGGTCACCAGGTCAACCGGCGCTCGGACCTTCAGAAAACCGCCGACTCCACCGCGACGGCCGGGGCGTCGTGGATGTCGCGAAGTATGAACGTGGTGGCGATGAATAACCTCGCCCAGGCGCGCATGCTTTCGCTTGTACCGGTTCTGGACGCGATACCGCTGTCCGCTGAGATCACCCTCCAGGAGATGATCCTGGACATGGAGACCGGCGACTCTCTGCCGATGGGTCTGACGCGCCAGCTCCAGCGGGGTGTTCCAAATACGCGACAGGAGCAGGCCTACGTTGAGCAGTCCCGACTCGATGCAACCGTTGCCGACGCGGTTCTGTTCATGCCGGCCGACGAGCCTGAGCTTGAGCCGATCTGGCCGCTGCCCTCGGATGTTCGAGCGCGCATTGCGTCCGTGGGAAGAGTCGTGGGCAACGACGACGCGGGGTTCGAGACCAGCGGCGATTGGCGCACCACCAGCGGCGTCGTCAACGCCCACCGAGGAAGCTCCGCCGAGACGCTTCAGCAAGGCGCCAGCGCCAGATGGACGACCACATTGCCCGCCCCCGGCAGTTACGACGTTTATGCCTGGTGGAGCAGCACCACCGACGGGACAAACCGAGATTCCTCGGCCAGGTACAGCGTCGGCGGCAGCAGGGTTACCCGCAACCAGAATCGCAACTGCGGTACGTGGAATCGGCTGGGCACTTTCAGCTTCAGTGAAAACCAGCAGGGCGAAGTCGTTGCGAGTGTCACCGTAGAGCGAACCAGCCGTGGCGGCGATGTTGGGGGCCCCAGGGTGAATTTCGTCCGGACCGGGCTTGAGAAGCTTGAAGCCCAGATGACACCCGGCGACGACGGGGAGTTTCAGAGCCAGTTCGACGCGCTGAGCCAGCTCGACGAGGCGCTGGACAGCCCGGAGAAGCTCGAATCTGGCGATGGACACGACATACGCAGCACCACCCACTGGAACCCCGGTACGGGCCTGGCCGACAGGGGCGAGCTGTGGGAGGCGATGATAACCCTGGACGAAGTGAGCCAGGCGACCGTGGATTCGGCCGGACTGCTGGCCCAGGCCGATGCCGTCCGCTTCGGCGAGGCAAATGATGTCGATACCTCCGCCGTAGTGCCGGTAAGACCGAAGATTCCGGCAAGGCGGGGCGAGTTCGAGGACTTCCTTCCGGTGCTGGGCGGACATCTGACCGTTACCAGCGATAGCGCCGAGATGAGCATGCCCATCTATCCGGCGGTCAACACCATCAACCAGTTAAGCGTTCGGCTGCAGGAGCTGGAAGATGAGATGCAGGAGCTCCAGAGAAAGTTGGACGAGCTTCTGAGACTGCCGCCTGAAGAGGCGGATGAGGAAGAGACAGAGCGAGAAATAGAGGAAATCGAGCAGCGTATGAACCGGTTGCTGGACCGGATTCTGCGCCTGGAGCGGCGGAAGGAATCGCTGCTTGGCGGGCTTCACAATCGCGGCCGGGGCGGGGCGATTCCGGACTGGGAATACCCTCACCGACTCGGTCCCTTCGCTCGCCTGCTGCGGTGGCGGCACAACATCCGCGAGCGTGTCAACGGCGGCGGCACTCCGCCTTCGGACCCCGGATGGGGAGGCGACCCGGAGGTCGGCGCGCCGCGAATGCCCGGCGGCGGGGGGAGCTGGCGGACAATAGGGTACCGGACTTACGGGCCTTACTGGTGGGCGATGGACCGCATGTACCACTCTTTCGGGCTTGTCGGACGGCGGACCGGCCCGGCCGACGTCAGCCGCTTTGTCTCGAACCACCGGCTCATCTCAAACATCAAGTTCGGGTACCTTTTCGGTCTGGATGAGCCGCAGACCGTCAAGTACGCCCGGCGATGGATTACCGACTTCGAGGAGGCCAGGGAATACGCCTCCGACCCGGAGCGGCGAAGGCGCATAATCCGGACGCGGTACTACAGGCCGCTGGTGATGTCGTCGGTAAGCTGGGACAGCGACGACTGGCTGAAAGACCCGTCCACTTACTGGAGCCCGCGGAACCACATATCCCCGCCGGACGACCCCAGGGCGTCGCTGTGGGTCAGCGAGTCCCGCGGCTGGCGGGACGTGGAGCAGTTCCGCCCCGAGGCCGAGCGCGTCAACGACTACATCTGGCGATGGAGTCGCAGTTACGACGAGGTCGCCTTCGACCAGCGCGTGAACCTCTACCCTCGCTACGACTCAAATACCGGCGAGCCGATACCGTGGGAGCTGTACATATGTAGCTGGTTCATCTTCGGCGGCATCGAGGTGTACGAGGAAACAGTCGAGGTGTCCAACCCGTTCAACTTTTCCAGCGGAGATTCACTGCCGGCGCCGATGCTGCTGGATACCTCCGACGGCGACTACGACCCGACCATTCCGCCGGGCCGGGTTACGCCGGATGAGGAGAACTCCTTCCGCAGGCAGTATTTCACACTGCTGGGCGTCGCCAGACAGAACGACGACGGCGTGGTCTGGCCACAGCAGTTCTACAGCGCCGACCCGACCGAATCGATGCTGGCGATCTCGCAGGCCAGGATGTTCAACAACCGCAGCTTCGATCTCTGGACGCAGGACTGGCAGAATCAGTTGGCGCCGGTGACCGGCTGGACCTCGTGGATTCAGCGGCTCCGTGACGGCATCCCCGATGCCGGGGACATGGGCGAGCTGCTCAGCGAAGAGGAGCTGGAAGATATAGAACGTTATATGTCGGCTCTGGAGGGCCGGATGCTGGAGCTGTTCATGACCCACTGACCGCCCCGGCCGCCGGCTGTATCGCCGCGAAAGATTCGACGAGTTGACAAGATGAATCATAACCGAAAAAATCGATCCGCACAGCTGCGAGGGACCGCGCTGGCCGAGACCATAATGGTCATACCGATGTTGGGCTTCGTGCTGGCGTTGACGTTCTTTTTCGGCTGGGCGATGCGCAACCAGCAGGGTGTCCGACAGGCGGCGCACTACTCGGCATGGCGGCGCGTGTTACGGAACGAAGGCAGCAGCTCAAGCGACCTGAACCGCAAGTTCCTCTTCGACGCGGCCTCGCCGGTGGAAACCTCCGGAAGCAGGGCCGGTAAGCCGACCCTTGAGGACTACGCGGACTTCGCCCGAGGATTCAGCAAGCCGGCCGGACAGATGGTCCAGGAGACGGCCGTGGAAAACTATCCCCGCGGACACTCGTCGCGCGTGGCCGCGGAGTTTCCTTCGGACGTGGGCCTCTGGCGGGCTTTCAGCGGCGCCATCCGCGCCCGCCACACGCGGGAGGGCGTCGAGTGGCGTCGGGGAGAGGCCTCGGTCGAACGGGCGGTCCGTGAACTGCATATGACAGGCATAGAACAGACGCTGGACAACATACCCCC
Source organism: Phycisphaerae bacterium (assembly GCA_003551645.1). GTDB lineage: Bacteria > Planctomycetota > Phycisphaerae > SM23-33 > SM23-33 > PUND01. The sequence goes on from PUND01000134.1 coordinate 25,632, forward strand.
GCCGGGTAACGTGCTCGCCGATCGCATACGCGACCTGTACCGTAGTCCCTGGTAGCTTGCCCACCTTTGGCTCATGACAGACGATGCGAACACCCCGCTGTCGGACAGCCGGCCCGCGGACGAAGAGACGCGAGCAAGGCGAATAGGGCCGGGGCTGCTGTTTGTATGTTTCCTGGTCGCGGGTGTCTTCGCGGCCTGGCAGGGGCATCGGATATGGTTCGCACCGGCGGCCGAGCCGGATGAGCGGGATCTGACCGACCTGAGCATCCCGGCGACCGTGCCGGATGATGAACGGTTCCTGCATGAGCCGCTGTCGGTGGCGAACCTGACGCGGCTTGCCGATGAGCCGGGCGGCATAGCTCCGCCGCCCCAGGCCAGACGACTTCGTGCCTTCGAGCGAAGCGACGGGCGGCTGACAGAGCAGTTCGCCACCTATGAGCTGCCGGCGGAGTCGGCGTCGGCCGCCGTGGAGCACTACCGTGCGGTGCTGTCGGAAGCCGGCTTGGACCCGTTCGGTGAGGCCGAGAGCGACCACGGCCGCGTGCTGGTGTTCGGCCGTGATGAGACACAGGTTGTGGTCGGCTTGCGTGAGCGGGCCGAAAAAGAGAAGATAGACCTAACACTGAGCATAATGATGCCGGCCAAGCGTGCCGGTGAATCAGGAGAGGAGCCCTGAATGGCCGAGGAAGCCCCCGGGGTACAGAACAAGTGGCTGCTGGTTATAGCGGTCGTCATAGGTCTTGTCGTCGTTGCCCTGCACAACGTGCATGTGGGCGCGGTGCGCAGGCAGGCCAGAGGTCGTGAGCTTCAGCTTCTGCGGACCAGAGTGGACCTCGAGCCGGGCGCCCGTATCGAGCGGGCGGACCTGGAGGTCGTTACGATCCGCGAGGAAAACGCCGAGCCGTTCGGCAACGTGCTTACCGAAAGGGACATCGGAACCGCCGTCCGCGAGAACGTCAACCAGCGGATTCCGGCGGGGCGGTGGCTTACCTGGGAGCACTTTCTGGGCGAAGCCGCACGCAGGCCGGCCGAGAGCATCGACCCTGACAAGGTCAGTTGCGTCATCGACATCGACGGAAGCCCCGGCGAGCTGCTGACCGTCGGAGACCGGGTGAATGTCCTGGGTGTCTTCGCGGTGGGCGGCCGCGGGGCCCGGACGTACCGCGTGGTGGAAAGCGTACCTGTAATCGCCATCGACGGCCGGACCGAGCCGGGAACCAGGCGGACGAATTTCCGCCAGGTTCAGGTCATCGTCGACCGCGAAGTTTCGCCGAAGCTCAAGAACGTGCTGACCCACAGGCGGGGCGAGGTCTGGCTTGAGGTGCTGCATCCGGAGGCGGGTATCCCCGAAGACGCCGGACAGATAAACCCCGAGCTTACGCCGCTGACCGAATCCGCCGCCGGGGACGAGCGCGGACAGATACAGGTCGAGAACGACTTTTAGAAACGCCGGCGACTTCGTGAGCAAGCATGGAAATATGGGTATATAATCAGTACACCGACCAGCGCGACAGGGTCCAGGCCGACGGCGGAGAAATCAACATAGGCCGCGAGGACAACAACGACGTGGTCCTTCGCAGCCAGTTCGTGTCCCGACATCACGCCCGGATAGTCCGTGAGGGAAAGTCGTTCTTCATCGAGTCGCTTGGTCTTAACGGCACGATAGTGGCCAACGACCTTGTGCCCGCGCACCAGAAGCGGAAGCTCGGCTTTGGCGACGAGATCCGCATCGGCGAGTTCGTGCTGTACATGATGGAGCCGGCGGCCAGGCGGATCGGAACCGGCGAAAGGGCCGAGTCGCCGCGCAAGCGGGTTATCGACCTCGAGCAGCGGATGCACGCCGAACTGCTTGGGCTGCTGAACCTTCGCGTCACCGGCCAGCGCAGCGGCGCCGACGAACAGCACGTCAAGCTCATCAAGCGCCACCTGGCCGAGATTATCGAGAAACACCGGGGCCAAATAGACGCCGAGATGACCGAGTATCTTGTCGGGGAATATCTCTGGCGTTGCGTGGTTACCGAGCTTGCCCGCCGTGCTACCGGCAAGCTGGTGTACAGCTACGGCTTCGAGGATACAGACGTGGTCTCGCCCCGCCACGAGGACGCGGTCAACAGGATGGTCGGCGACGTCATCAGCGCGTTTCCCCTGCGGCTTCGCCCGCATACCGTCAAGGATGACGTCGCGGCCGTCGAGAAGCACTGGGACGAGCAGTTGGAGTCGCTGAAAAACCGCATCAGCCCCGAATTGCGGGACTACATCGTCCGGAGGATGGTCTCAAAGGAGATCGAGGACGTCGTGCTCGGCTACGGGCCGCTGCAGGACCTGCTGGAGATGCCCAACGTCAACGAGATTATGGTCGTGGGCAAGGACCGCATCTATGTCGAGAAGGACGGCGTTGTGCAGGACACCGGTAGGAGCTTTTTCACCGACGAGATCGTCCAGAGCGTCATCGAACGTATCATAACGCCCATCGGCCGGCGTATAGACCGCTCCACCCCGCTGGTGGACGCCCGCCTGCCGGACGGCTCGCGGGTAAACGCCATCATCAACCCGCTCAGTTTGTCCGGGCCGGTGCTGACCATCCGCAAATTCGCCCGCGTGCCGTTCACCATCGACGACCTCATCGAACAAGGCACGATGACCGAAAACGTCGCCAATTTCCTCCGGGCTTGCGTCGTGGGGCGGAAGAACCTGATGATGTCTGGCGGAACCAGCAGCGGCAAGACCACCACGCTGAACGTGCTGGCGAACTTTATCCCGCCGGAAGAGCGGATAATCACCATCGAGGAATCGGCCGAGCTGCAACTGCCACAGGAGCACTTGGTCCGCCTGGAGACACGCCCGGCGAACATCGAGGGCCGCGGTGCCTACAGCATTCGCGAGCTGGTCCGCAACGCGCTGCGGATGCGTCCGGACCGGATTATCGTCGGCGAGGTTCGCGGGCCTGAGGCACTGGACATGCTCCAGGCGATGAACACCGGGCACGACGGCTCGCTGAGCACCATTCACGCGAACAATCCGGTCGATACACTGATGCGTATCGAGACGATGGTGCTCATGGCGGTGGAGATGCCGGTTCGCGCCATCCGTGAGCAGATAGTCGCGGCGCTGGATCTGACCGTCCAGATAGCCCGGTTCGCCGGCGGGCAGCGGCGCGTAACCCACGTCTCGGAGATTACCGGAATCGACCCGGACACCGGACGAGCGATGACCGAGGATATCTTCGCCATGCGGTCGGCCGACGAAAGGGGACGAGGCGAGGGCAACATCAGGCACACCGGATACATACCCACCTTTGCCGACGAGCTGGTGGGTAAGGGTCTGCTGGATGTGGAGGTGTTTACGTGAGCGAGGCGTTGGTTATTTCGCCGGCTGTAACCGATCTGGTGCTCAGCGGAGTCATGTTCGCCGCGATGTTGCTGGCGGTGGTTATAGGCCTGAGGCCTCTGCAGCGGCTGGTGCGACACCAGGAGCAGCAGTTCGACCGGGTGCTTCGGGGGCAGTTGCTGATGGACATCAAACCGCGCTCGGCAACGGTGGCCACGGTGTTCTTCGTCGTGCTCTGCGGCGCGGTGGGATACCTTCTGCTCCAGAGCATGGTCGCGGTTTTACTCTTCGCCGTGGGTGGGACGGTGGCGCCGGTTCTGGCGCTGAGGTGGCTTCGCGCCCGCCGCATACAAAAGCTGGAAAGTCAGCTTGTCGAGGGCATACACACCCTGGCCGCCGGTGTCCGCGCCGGGCTTAACCTTGTGCAGTCGCTGGAGCTGGTCGCCCGCGACGGGCCTGTTCCGCTGAAGCAGGAGTTCAGCCACCTGATTCGCGAGTACGAGTACGGCACGCCGCTTGACCAGGCCATGGACAACGCCGGCACGCGGATCGGCTCGGGCGATTTCCGCCTGCTTTTCAGCGCCCTGCAGACCCACCGCGAGCGGGGCGGCGATCTGGGCGATACGCTGGATCGCATCGCTGCCAGCATTCGCGAGATTCAGCGTCTGGAAAGCCGCGTCGAGGCCCTGACCGCCGAGGGGCGGGTCACAGCCAGGGTCCTGGCTGGTTTCCCCGCGGTCGTGCTGGGCATCATTTATCTGATAGACGCAGCGCCGGTGTCGCTGCTGTTTACCGACACGGTGGGCAAGGCCATACTGACCGCGATAGTGGTGCTTAACGTTTTGAGCTTCCTGTGGATTCGCCGTATTGTGGCCATCGACATCTGAAATGCCTAACAGCACATACATCATGGTCGCCGGAGTCGGCATTGGTCTTATGGACGTGCTCTTGTCGGTCGGCATATTCGCGGCGGTTACGCTGCTGATTGTGGGCGTGTTCAGCCAGCCGGGCCGCATCCAGCGCAGCGCCGAGCGGGAGGCCGCCATCGCCACCGGCCACACCGACCGCAAGACGGTCTTTGAAAGCGCCGCACTGCGCCCGCTGATGTGGCTGCTGCTGGCACTGGGCCATCGCCTGGCCATTCCGCGGACCAAAGACTGGATCCGCCGCAAGCTTATCGCCGGCGGCAACCCCAACTACCACACGCCGGAGGAGTACGTGGCGCTGTCGTTGCTTACCGGCATTGCGCTGATGGTGGTTCTGGAAGCGCTTCACCTGGTGCTGACCGGGCAGCTTTCGATCTTCCTGGGAGTGGTGGGGTTTGTCGGAGGCGTGCTGCTGTCGGTTTACCAGCTTCACGACCGGGCCGCCAAGAGGGTCCGCGAGATATCCAAGCGACTGCCTTACACGCTGGATTTGATATCCCTGGCGATGGGGGCCGGAGCGACGTTCACCGAGGCCGCCCAGACCGTCGTCCGCGAGAACGTGGAAGACCCCCTTAACGTCGAACTGAAGTCGATGCTGGCCGAGATAGACCTCGGGGCGACCCGCAGGCGGGCGCTTCAGAACCTCGCGGCGCGGATACCACTGTCGGCCCTGCACAGCATCATCGCCAGCATCATCCAGGCCGAGGAGCTTGGCACGCCGCTGAGCGATGTGCTCCACGACCAGTCGGCATTGCTTCGTCAGCGTCGGTGGGTCCGCGCCGAGAACGCCGCGGCCGCCGCCGGCGTCAAGATACTCGTGCCCTGTCTGCTGCTGGTGATGGCGGTCATGCTGGCGGTATTCGGGCCTTTTATTGTTAAGTTCATCAGGGGCGACCTTTTCTGATGGCCAAGAGCAGACCATACCTCGTTTTCGTCTCCGGCCCGCAAGAGGGCTGGCGCGTCATGCTGCACTCGCGCCCGATGGAGGCCGGCCGGGTTCCCACGGCCGATATACAGCTTACCGAGAACTACTCCTCGCGAAGGCAGATGTTGTTTCGTCGCCGGGGCGATGAGTGGACAGTGGAAAATCTTTCCACCAACGGTACGCGCATAAACGGACGCAACTACCGCGAGGGACAGCAGATTATCCTCGGTACCGGCGACCTTATCGGTATCGGCGCCGAGACGCGAATCCTCTACGTCGGCCCTGAAGATGACCCGGACGAGGTCCTGCGGCAGTGGCACGAGGACCACGAAACCGGGACCGAAGCCGAGCAGGGGGAGACCGGCGAGCAGCCGGCCGACGCCGAGAAGCCCCAACCAGCCCCGACTCCCGCAGCCGACAACGGCGATGCGCCGGTAACCGGACGACTGCCCACCGGGCCGCTGACGTCCGACCTGTCGGCGCCTGGAAGCGAGCAGGAAGAGGAAGACGCCGAAGAGGCCGACCGGGAACGGTCCGCCAAGCGGAAGAAGTACCTGATGTTCGCCATGGTGTACGGCGTGGGGTTTATCGTCCTGCTGGCGGTTCTGTACTCGCTGCGGGGCGACGGCGGGACACTGGAGCCGACGGGCATGCCGCCGGTGTTGGGCGAGGAGGACATCCGCGACGCCATCGAGACATCACTGCGCAGACCGGCCAACCCGAGCCGAGGCGTTGAGATGCTGGAAAGAGCCGAGATGTATTACTACGACCGCCACCTGCGGGAAGGAAACCTCTATCGGGCGGTCAAGTGCTTCAAGCTCCACCTGGCGTACGCAGGCAGGAGCGACTTCGCCGAGCTGAAGCACTCGCGAATGCACCGGGACGCGACGCAGGAACTGGCCCGCATGGTCACAGACCAGTACCGCCACGCCTATCGCCTGCTTCGCAACCGCGACTGGTCGGCCGCCGACGATGCCTTCCGACGACTCCAGCGGATCTACCCCGCCGCCGGCGAGCCGGAACCCCGCAGCACCGATCCTGTGATGAACCCGGAAGGCCCCGTCTGGTCAAACATCGTCGAGCATTTGACCTACATCCGTCGAAGGACCGACTGAAGGCGGCCGGTTCAGTACACGCGCGTGGGGTCAAAGCCCAGCTTGCCCGGCCCTGAGGTGCGGCCCGTGAGTATGTCCGCGGCGGCGCTGATCGACTCGGTCGTGGGGCTGAACGTGACGACTACGTTTCGGGCCGGTTCCGGAACCAGCATCGGGTAGGGGCAGTTGCACACAAGCACCGTCGGCTTTTTCAACGATTCGATACGCTCGAGATCGGCGCGCGGGCTGCGGCGGCCGCGGTCGTACCAGCCGGTATGGACGATAACGTCTGCGTGGGAGGCGCGTTCGGTAATCGCCGGCCAGGCGCGGTCGAGCCGGCCGGCGTCGTAGTCGGTATAGATCGCATCCACGCCGCGTGCGAGCAGGGCCTCGAACAGCGAGCCGCAGTGGGCGTGGGCGCTGCCGTGCAGCAGGTGCATGCCGTGGGGTTGTTCGATTACCAGCACCCGCGAGTCGGCGGGCAGTGACGTTGCCAGGCCGTCGTCGCGGAGCACCACGGCCGAGCCAGCGGCGGCCTCGGCGGCGATTTCGGCGTTTCGTGGATTTCGCAGCGACTCCTCGGCCGCCTGCGGGTCCACGATGCCCATCTCGCCGCTCAGAAGCCCGTGCTCATCCTTGACCGTCAGGACGCGGCGGACCGATTCGTCCACTCTGGATTCACTGATCCGCCCGCTCCTGACCGCCTCCAGCAGCGCCTTGTACACCTCGCCGCGGAGTGCATTTTCATCCTTCAGCAGAATCACGTCCACCCCCGCCTCGATAGAGCGGACGGCCGCTTCGGGAACCTCGTAGCGGGCGACCAGCCCGCCCATGGTGAACGAGTCGGTGATGATAACACCGTCGAAGCCCAGCTCCCGCCGAAGCACGCCGGTGACGATGGGTCCGGACAGCGTGGAGACCTCGTGCGAGCCGTCCAGCGCCGGGTAAACCGAGTGAGCCAGCATCACCGCGGGCAGCCCGGCCTCTATCAGAGCGCGGTAAGGCGCCAGATGCACGCCACGCATGCGATCGTCGGATTCCTCGATAATCGGCACATCGTGGTGGGCGTCCAGGGCCGAGTGCCCGCGCCCCGGGAAGTGCTTGGCCGTGGCGACCAGTCGGCCTTCACGATAGCCGGTGATGGTCTGGGTTGCCATCTCGGCCACGAGCTCCGGAAGGGGACCGTAGCTCCGCGTGCCGATCTCCGGGTTCGACGGGTCGGTGTTCACGTCCACGCAGGGCGAGTGGACCCAGTCTATGCCGATGGGCTTGAGCTGATCGGCCGTCGCCCGTCCGACCCGGCGGCACAGCGACGGGTCGTCCGCGGCGGCCAGCCCCATCGGGTGCGGAAAGCTGAACGCCCCGCGCGGCAGGAAGTCGGCGCTGCCGTTGCCCTCGAAATCCAGCGAGAAGTACAGCGGCACCCCCGCGCCGGTCTCCAGCGAGCGACGGCGGAGCGTGTTGAGCACATCGGCGTACTCGGCCGCCGAGCACCGCACCGGCCCGGCCGAGGAGTTGTAAACACGTTCGCGGAGTTCCGGGTCGCGTCGGACGCGGGCGACTCCGGGGTGGTCGTCGCTTAGGTAGCGGACGAACTTCTTCGCGTAGGGCGTAACCCGGAAGCCGGCCGGGTGGTACCTCTCGATGACCTCCACGATGTCCGGATGCGGGTACGTCCCGCAGAAGCCGTAGCAGAGCATCTGCCCGACCCTCTCGCGGAGGTCCATCCTGCCCAGAAAAGCATCGACTGTCCTGCTCATAAGCTTATGGCTCCGACCAGGAAGGATTCTTACATCCGTGAATACGGGGTGCGGAATCCGAAATCCCAAACTCAAAACAAATCGAAAATCAGAAGCACGAATATTCCAAACAATTTCCGCAGCCCGAACATGGCCGTCATTTCGATTTTGCTTCGCACTCCGCTCCGCCCTGCATAGCGGCTACGCAGAGCAGGGTTTCGTATTTCGTGCTTGCCTTATGTCGGCGCAATAATAAACGGGCGCCGCTGAATGTCCAGCGCATGGGGACAGGCGGAAGTTCCCCCGTGTCTCCGCCTGACGGCGTCGCCAGGGGCTACTCTCAACCATCCCCTGAACCTGATCTGGCCGTCGGCATTCGATACACCAGTGTCGGCCCCGACGCCGTTTATCGTCCGCGTCGGGGTCCGCGAGGCGTTATGCCGCGCTGCTCCATTCGCTCGCGAAGCGCCCTCATGAACTCGCTGAAGCGGGCTCGGTTCTCGGGGTCGCTGTGTTCGATTCTCCTTTTCATCCGCTCGGCCATTTCGGCCGTGGTCCGGCCTCGTCGCCGACCTTCGCCCCGGGACGGGCTTTCGTCGTCACGGGCCGCGGATGTGCGGTCCTGTCGGTCGGTCGTCCCTGACCGTGCATCGTCGCCGGTGGGGCGCATCGGACGCTCCCGCATCCGGTCGATTATCCGGTCCAGGTACTCCCCACGCTCTTCGGGCGGAAGCTCGAAGTAGTCATCCATCACCTGTTCCTGCATCTGTCGCATCCGCTGCCGTCCCGCGTCGGCCATGTTGCGGGATAACTGCTCCCGCTGCTCGTCGCTCAGCCCCTCGGCCCGGAAAACCTGCCGCATATCCAGCCGCCCCTCTTCACGGGCGCGGGTCAGGTAGTCCTGTTTCTGGGAGTCGCTGAGCTTGGCGAAGCTCTCCGAGGCGACGTATTCCAGGACCTGTTCGGAAGTCTGTTTGGCCGGGTCCGGCGGTCCTCTGAAGCCCGCCCACAGAATCACCGCCCCGGCCGCCACCACCACAACCACGGCGGCGGACGCCACCCAGGCCTTCCGCCGGGACACTAACTTGAGAAAGCCGTTGATGCTCATGTCGTCACTCCAGGTCGCCGACATGCCCGTCGGCAAAGAGGTAGTTCATCGCGCCGGCCGTGCCGGGCGGTCCGTGGAACGGCTCGTAGTCGTTCATCACCGGCCTGCGGTCCAGGCCCATGCGCTGACTGAGGAAGTCTTCGGACACCCTGCGTCCGCCGAGCGTACTATGATACTCGTAGCTCGACCCCTCCCGAAGGTAGTACTTCTGGTCCGGATCGGCCGGGCAGCGCAGGGTCTCGGGCCTGGACAGAAACTGCCCAAGCACCTCGGCGATAGGCGGCGAGTCGGTCAGGCCCAGCGAGGGCATCTGTGCGGCCTCGGGCATGAAGTCCCGGGACTCGTTAAGATACATCTGGAGACCGGCGCCGACGGCATGAAGGTTGGTTGCGCAAGTCGTGCGTCTAGCGGCCTCTCTGGCCTGGCCTATCGCGGGCAGGAGGATGCCCATCAACAGGGCAATGATGGTGATGACCATCAGCAGCTCGATCAGCGTAAAGGCCTTCCGACGACGGCCACAGGCCGTTCCGATATGTCCTTGTTTTCTCACTGGAGCGCCTCCCGTCTTGCGCATTGGTATAACGCAATAGCCCGTCGCATATTGCATGCGGTTGTGGCCTGGCGGTCGGGGCGGCCCTGCCAAAGCGGCTTTTTTGACAGTCCGGCCCCGCCGTTCTGGCACGCGCGGGCCATTATTCGCTGAGGATAAGTTCCTTATATAAATGATATTGTGGTAAAGGCACGGAGATTGCAAGGATGTCTAGAGGAATGTGCGCGTAGAATACGCGATGGAAGGGTTTGGGATTTTTCCGGCACTGAGGCACAAAACAGAAGGCGACGAGTTATGGCTTCCAACAAAGTAATCGGTATCGACCTGGGAACGACAAACAGTTGCGTGGCGCTGATGGAAGGCAGTGAGCCGAAGGTGCTCATCAACCAGCAGGGCAGCAGGGTGACGCCTTCGGTGGTGGCCTTTACCGACAAGGGCGAGCGGCTCGTCGGTCAGCCGGCCAAGCATCAGCAGGTCACCAACCCGAAAAACACGGTCTTCTCCATCAAGCGATTCATGGGCCGGCGTCATAGCGAGGTGAAAGAGGAAGAAAAGCAGGTCCCCTACGAGGTAGTCGGCGGCCCGGAAGAGCTGGTCCGCGTGAAGGTCCGCGACAAGGAGTACACGCCGCAGGAAGTCAGCGCGATGACCCTCCAGAACCTCAAGCAGACGGCCGAGGATTATCTCGGAGAGGAGGTTACCCGCGCCGTTGTCACCGTACCGGCGTACTTCAACGACTCCCAGCGGACCGCCACCAAGGAGGCCGGCGAAGTCGCCGGTCTGAAGGTCGAGCGGATCATCAACGAACCGACCGCCGCGGCGCTTGCGTATGGCTGCGAGACGGGCAAGAGCCAGAAGGTAGCGGTCTTCGACTTCGGAGGCGGTACCTTCGATATATCCATCCTGGATATCGGTGAGAACGTCTTCGAGGTGGTATCCACTCACGGCGACACCCACCTCGGCGGCGACGACCTCGACGAGATACTCATCAACCACATCGCCGACGAGTTCAAGCAGCAGGAAGGAATCGACCTGCGGCAGGACGCGATGGCGCTTCAGCGGCTCAAAGAGGCCGCCGAGAAGGCAAAGTGCGAGCTGTCCACCGCTCGCGAGGCGAACATCAACCTTCCGTTCATCACCGCCACGCAGGAAGGCCCCAAGCACCTGCAGACCACGCTGACGCGGGCGAAGTTCGAGCAGCTATGCGAGCCGGTGCTCAACCGGCTCATAGCCCCTTGCAAGCAGGCGATGTCCGACGCGAAGCTCTCGGCCGGCGAACTGGACGAGGTGCTGCTGGTCGGCGGCTCCACGCGGATACCCAAGGTCCGCGAGATAACCAAAGAGATTTTCGGCAAGGAGCCGAACAAGTCCATCAACCCCGACGAGGCGGTCGCCCTCGGAGCGGCGATACAGGGAGGAATCCTCGCCGGCGACATCGAGGAGGAGATGGTCCTGCTGGACGTCACTCCGCTGTCGCTGGGCGTCGAGACGCTCGGCGGGGTGATGACCAAGCTGATCGAGCGGAACACCACCATCCCCTGCGAGAAGAAAGAGGTCTTCTCGACGGCCGCCGACAACCAGACGGAAGTCACCATCCACGTGCTCCAGGGCGAGCGGGAGTTCGCAAAGGACAACCGCACGCTCGGCAGGTTCAACCTGACGGGCATACCGCCGGCCCCGCGAGGAGTGCCTCAGATAGAGGTAACCTTCAAGATCGACGCAAACGGCATCCTGAACGTCTCGGCCAAGGACACCGCCACCGGCAAGGAGCAGAGCATAGAGATCAAGGGCACTTCCGGCCTGAGCGAGCAGGACGTCGAGAAGATGCGCAAGGATGCCGAGGAACACGCCGAAGAGGACCGCAAGCACCGCGAGCTGGTGGACCTGAAGAACCAGTCCGACGCGATGGTCTATCAGATGGAAAAGATGCTCTCCGACCAGGGAGAGAGCATCCCGGCCGAGGACCGGAGCAACATCGAAAGCGCCCTGAGCAACCTGAAAGAGGCGATGAAGGGCGACGACGCCGATGCCATCAAGCGTGCGATGAGTAACGTCGAGCAGGCGTCGCACAAGGTCGCCCAGCAGATGTATCAGCAGGCCGGCGGGGCGGCCGGTCAGCAGGCCGCCGGCGGGCCTCAGCCGGGCGCGGGCGGCGACGAAGGCGGCCAGCAGGGCAAAGGCGACGACGGCGACGACGTTATAGACGCCGAATACGAAGTTAAGGAGTAGCCCACGTCGCGGCGTCAAATCGCCGATGTGCGTATTATAACCGGAGGCGGCAGTTGCCCTCGGCGGCTGCCGCTTCCGTGGTTTTACGTATCCGTTTGCCGCTGGCGGAACAGGCGATGAGACGCTCGAGAGCACCAGTCCCGCTGATGTGCATGGCGGCCGTTCTGGCCGTGACGATGATCGCCGGCTGCGCACCTCGACAGCCCTATGTAAACCAGGCCCGGCTCGAACGGGGGCTTGTCATAGTCCTGCCCGGCATCGAGGGCGGCAGCGTGCTTAACCGGGCGATATGCCGCGGGCTGGACGAGGGCGGCGTCAACACCGCAATAGAGCTGTACGACTGGACCTCTCGGCTGGGGCCTCTGTACAACCTTCGCGCCAAGCGGCGGAATCGACGCGTCGCCGGTGAAATAGCCGACCGAATCGTTCGCTACCAGGCGGAGTATCCCGACCGGCCGGTACTGCTGGTCGGCCAGAGCGGCGGCGGGGCGATGGCCGTCTGGGCGATAGAGGCACTACCGCCCGGAAGCGAAGTGGACGGCGCGGTCCTGCTGTCGGCCTCGCTGTCGCCGAGGTACAACCTGGACGAGGCGCTGAGCAACACACGTCGCGGGATAGTGAACTTCCACTCACGTCGGGACTGGTTCCTGCTGGGCGTCGGCACCACGCTGGCCGGGACCATGGACGGCGAGCACGCCTCCTCGGCCGGCAGGACCGGGTTCGTACCCCCTAAGGACATTCCGGTACCGGACAACTACACCTGGCTTTTCCAGATTCCCTGGCGGGAGGAGATGGCCGAGACCGGTCACGTCGGCGGACACCTCTCGGCCAGCGCGGCCGGGTTCATCTCAACCTACGTGGCGCCCTTTGTCATAACCAGACAGTGGAACCGGCAACTCGTCCATGGGGTCATCAGCCGCGAGTGGTTCAAAGCCGGTCAACCGGGCGGGAACTATTATCGGCCCGAATGACTCACGTCCCCGCGGCCCTGAGCCGTCCCAAAGCAGTCCTGATTAAAGCTTCCGCCGCCGATACGCCGATGGTGGCACTGAAAGCGCATGGGAGCACGCCTTTGACGGATAAACACGACGGTAACGGAAACGTGGACGCCGCACGCGACGACTACGCCGGACAGGTGCTGGGTGCAGCCAGCGGCCCGGCCGGGGCATACCTGGCGACCGAGCTTGCCACCGCACCGCCGCGCCGGCTCCGCAGATACCTTATGGACGCCGCGGTTCGCTGCTGCCGCGAGGCCGTGGACGCCCTGGACGCCGACGACGCCGAACGCGCCCGATCGCGGCTGGAACGGGCGAGGCAGTTGCTCCGGCAACTCCGCGACACACTCGGGACCCCGGCAGGCGAGCACGTTCGCCGCGCGCATGAGCTTTATGCCAGTGCCGACAGAATGCTCATCGAAGCCGGCCACTACACCCGCCGAAGGACCGTGCTCGAGACGGTGGACCTGCTTATCGCGCGGCGATCCGTGCTTACCTCACCGGCCAGGGACACCCGGCCGCGCAAGTCCGCGTGGCTGGCATGAACAGCAGCCGCCTGCTCAGAGCCGAACCCCTGCCGCCATGACGCCGCCGCATTGGCGGCCCGGGAGCGATATCAGGCGCGCATTCAGAAAAATGCCGGATATGCAGCGTATTTTCCGCTTCGGTTCCGCCTTTTGCCCGGCTTCAAGCCCCCGCAAGCTCAAGCCACAGTGAGCCTTCCATGGCTCAGGTGACCGTGGACCTGATCAGGTCGATGTTCTCGAGTATCCACTGCACCTTGCGGCGAATCATCTGCAGGAAGGGGAAGCCGCTGATTCGCCCGAAGCTGCCGGTCGCCGCGATCGGCAGCACGGCCTCGGCGATCATCGCCTCGCACATCAGATACGGCGCCGCCTTCAGCTCGGCGGTGGTAACAACGTTCGAGGCGTCATATCCGCGCAAGAACTGCTCGAACCTGGGTCGGTCAACATGCGCCGGCCATTCCAGCGGGTTATCCGATCCCCCGATAATCGAAAACTGCAACGCCCCGTTGGCCAGATCAATCACCCTCGGGTGCAGCCGGGCCGCGTCGTAGTCTATGACCGCCACCACCTTCCGGTCACGGAACAGCATGTTCCCCGGATGCCAGTCGCCGTGGACTATCTGCCGCTTCCAGTTGTTCACGCCGACGGCGTTGGCCTGTTCGGCGCAGTGGCGGTAAGCCCGACTGAGCGCCCCCACGGTATCGGTCAGTTCCTGTGTTGACGGGCGGGACTCCATCGGCAGCGAACCGACAGTGTTCCTGATGGACTGCTCGATCGTCTCGGCGTCGTGATAGCTGCCGGTCGGCGGGGTGTACGCCCCGGAAAAGTCCTCCAGCAGCTTGTGGTACAGTCCTTGGACGCGCCCGGCGCTGTATGTGGCCTCGGTGGAGCCGTCGTAGCCCTGCCCCTCGACGAACTCGAACATCTCGTAGATGTTCGAATCGAGCACCAGCATTGAGTTGTTGTCCTCGCGGGTTCCTACCAGGTGCGGCAGGGGGAAGTTCCGGGCCGCCAGGCGAAGCTGTATCTCATGGGTGAACGCGACCTTGTCGAGGTCGTCCTTGCCCTTGGCGCGGCGCTTGAACAGGAACCTGCCGCGGTCGGTCTCGATAATGACCTTCGGGCTGCGGTACGAGCCGCGGGCGAATCCATGAATAGTGCGGACCTTGCCCACGTCGTAGTGCTTCAGGCACCGCTCAAGCTCCTGGCGTGAAAATGTCTCACGATCCTGTTTCATCGGAATCGACTGACAGTCGAATCATAGTGTCACAGGCGTTGTTTGCAAAGCGTCTGGTCTTGCCCGTGCTGGACCGCCAGGTCCGCCGGTGCGTATAATCAGCCGCTGATGGTCAGAATCGTCGTAACAGCCGACCTGCATTACAACATTTCGCGCTCGCGCGAACCGGCGCGACGCGTGGCGGACGACGCTTGCTCCGCCGGAGGCGACGCGATTGTGCTTGTCGGCGATACTGCCGGGGCGGCCACCGGCCCGCTGCTGGAGTGCCTGCGGCTGTTCGAGCGGTTCCCCGGACGGAAACTGCTCGTACCCGGCAACCACTGCCTCTGGTGCCGCGACGGTGAGGACTCGCTGACCCGCTACGAGAGCGTGGTGCCGGCCGTGGCGGCCGAGGCGGGCTTCCATGTCCTCGACCACGACCCGGTAGTCATCGGCGATGTGGGACTGGCCGGCTCCATCGGCTGGTACGACTACTCCTTCGCCGACGAGTCGCTGGATATCCCCGAGCCGTTCTACCGGGCCAAGGTCGCTCCCGGAGCGGCGGCGGTCCTTACCGAACACCGCTGGCTCGTGGAGGCCCATCGACCGCGGCTTCATGAGCGGCACTACATGCTCGGCGCCCGCTGGATGGACGGCCGATATGTCCGGCTGGGCATGAGCGACGAGGAGTTTCTGGGGCTGCTCTGTGATAAGCTCGCCGGTCAATTGCGACGCCTTGCGGACTCGGCCGGCGGAATAGTCGCGTTCACTCACCACCTGCCGTTCGATGAGCTTGTCCCTCGGAACCGTCCGGACCGGTTCGCGTTCGCGGCCGCCTACATGGGTTCGCCGCGGCTGGGGCGCGTGCTGCTGAGCGAGCCGAAACTTTCGCACGTGTTCTGCGGGCACTCCCACTGGCCCGGACGATGGGAAATCGACGGCGTTACCGTCGTCAACGTCGGAAGTACCTACAGCAATAAGCGCCTGGAGGTCCTGGAACTGTGAAAATGTCCGACAAAGCGATCAGAATCGCCGTCCTGGCACTTGCCTGTTGTGTCGCGGCCGAAGCCGCCGGGGAGTTGCCTCCGGACAACCCGCGGGTAACGCCGGTGGTTACGGCCTACCGAAAGGTCCGGCCGGCGGTGGTGAACATATCATCGGAAACGATAGTCGAAACCCGGCGCGGCTTCGGACGCGATCCATTCGAGGACATCTTCCCCATACCCGACCCGTTCACGAGGCGGGTTCCGGTGGAGTCGCTGGGGAGCGGATTCCTTATCCATCGCGACGGATATGTTGTCACCAACGCCCATGTGATCCGGCGGGCGCGTGCGATTCGCGTCTCGCTGCAGGACGGTGGGAGCTTCGACGCCCGCGTCATCAGCGCCGCGCCCGAACACGACCTTGCCGTGCTCAAGATAGAAGCCGACGACGGCGACCTGCCGTACCTGCCGCCCGGCAGAAGCGACGACTTGATGGTCGGCGAAATCGTAATCGCCATCGGCAACCCGCTGGGTTACGCCAACTCGCTGACCACCGGCGTCGTCAGCGCCGTTAACAGGAATCTGGACTTCCGCGGCGGCGTCAGCTACGAGGGGCTTATCCAGACCGACGCGCCCATCAACCCCGGCAACAGCGGCGGACCGCTGCTGAACATCAAGGGCGAGCTTATCGGTATCAACACCGCCATCCGCGCCGATGCCCAGAACATCGGCTTCGCGATACCCATCGGCACGCTCATCGAGGAGCTGCCCGATCTGCTGGATTTTGAGCGCATCAACCGCGTGGAGTTCGGCGCCTCCGTTGTCCAGCGGTTAAGCGACGACGGCTGGGAGGTGATCGTATCGGCCGTCGACCAGGACAGCCCCGCCTCGGCCGCGCTGTACGCCGGCGACCGGATCGTCGGTATCAACGGCAGGGAGGTGGAGCACATCTTCGACTTCACCTGCGATATGCTCTCGATGCCCGCGGATGAGGAGATCAATTTCAGCGTGGTCCGCGACGGCCTCCGGCGGGAGGCCGCCATCCGCCTGACGTCCAGGCCACGGCCCGACGGCAAGGCCCTGGCCGAGCGGCATTTCGGGCTTACACTGCGCCCGATAGACCAGGAGTTGGCCCGTGATCTGCGCCTGGCGACCGACCGCGGTCTTCTGGTGGTGGGCCTCGAGGACGGCTCGCCGGCCGACGCTCTGGGCATCGGACTAAAGGACATCCTGTTTCAGGTGGATCGGTTCTACGTGGACGACCTCGAGACGCTCGGCGAGATACTGGAATCGGTCCGGCCCGGCCAGGCGGTCCGAGCGGGCATCGTCCGCGGCAACGTTGCCGTATGGGCAAACATCCGCGCACGAGCGGCGGACGAAAGGCAGGGCATATGAAGATCGTCATCGCGCCCGATTCGTACAAGGAATCGCTGCCGGCGGCGGATGCGGCCGCCGCGATGGGCGAAGGAGTGCTGGACGCCTGCTCCGGCGCCGTTGTGGACCTGTGCCCGCTTGCGGACGGCGGAGAGGGGACTGTCGCGGCATTGTCGGCGGCGACCGGAGGCCGGCTCATAACCGCCGACGTGTTCGACCCCATCGGCAGGCCCATCCGCGCCCGGCTGGCGCTTCTGGGGACCACGACCGGCGCTGGGCTGCCGGGCGAGTTGGGCTTCTCGGCGGCCGTGGCGGAACCGGCCGGCGAGCCGTCACCGGGGCATACCGCCGTGGTGGAGATGGCCGCGGCGTCGGGGCTGGCGTTGGTGCCGCCGGAACACCGCGACCCCCTGCGGACGACAAGCTATGGAACCGGCCAGCTTATCGAGGCCGCTCTGGACGCCGGAGCCGAGGAGATAATCATCGGTATCGGCGGCTCGGCGACCTGCGACGGCGGCAGCGGCGCCGCACAGGCGCTCGGCGTGCTGTTTGCCGATGCCCGGGGCGCGGAGCTTGTGTGGGGGTTGTCCGGGGGGCGGCTGGCGGAGGTGGACGACATCGACCTGTCCGGCCGGGATGAGCGTCTGGAGCGGGTCCGGATTCGCGTCGCCTGCGACGTTACCAATCCCCTGACCGGCCCGGACGGCGCGGCCAGGGTTTACGCTCCGCAAAAGGGCGCCACACCGGAGGCCGTCGAGACGCTGGAGGCGAATCTGAAGCGCCTGGCCGAGGTCATCCGCCACCGACTGTGCGTTGATGTGGAGCGGCTTGCGGGCGCCGGGGCGGCCGGCGGGCTGGGGGCGGGGCTGGTCGCCTTCGCCGGCGCGACGCTTGAAGAAGGCATCGAGCTTATTGCCGAGGCGGTCCGGCTGCGGCGACGCCTGGCGGGCGCCGACCTGCTTATCACCGGCGAGGGCCGGCTCGACGCCTCAAGCGGGTTCGGCAAGGCGACGGTGGGGGCGGCCCGCATCGCGGCCGACTGCGGCGTGCCGGCTGTGTGCGTGCCGGGCACGACGGACGGCGAGCCGGGCGTTGAGCGGCTGTTCTCATCGGTGCGGCCGCTGGCCAGGACCAGCGAGGCGGCGGAGCTGGCGATACGCGAGCCGGCCCGGCTGATTCGGGAACGGACCGCCGAGGCGGTGCGGGAATTCATCAGCGCCGGCTGAGCCGGCTTGTCCGCGGACGCCGGCGGCGGTAAGCTGCCCGCTTTCGGACGCTCCTGGAAATAACATGGATTACTTCGAATACACTAACGGCGCCCTTCGCTGCGAGCACGTGCCGGTGTCCGAGATCGCCGCCCACGTGGGAACGCCGACTTACGTTTACTCCGCGGCCACGCTGCTGCACCACCACAAGGCGATAGCCGAGGCGTTCGACGAGTTGAGCCCCACGGTGTGCTTTTCGGTTAAGTCGCTCGGTAACGTGCACATCCTGCGCCTGCTGGCCGAGGCCGGCAGCGGCTTTGACGTGGTATCCGGCGGGGAGCTGGCGCGGGTGCTCGCGGCCGGCGGCGAGGCGGCAAAGGTGGCGTTTGCCGGGGTCGGCAAGACTGACCGGGAGATCGCCGAGGCGGTCGATGCCGGCATCATGGTCTTCAACGTCGAAAGCGAGCAGGAGTTCGAGACCCTCTCTCGCATCGCCGGCGAGCGAGGACGGAAGGTCCGGGCGGCGCTGCGGATAAACCCCGACGTGTACGACCTGGCAACGCACCGATACACCACCACCGGGAAAAAGGCCACCAAGTTCGGCGTGGACATCGACCGGGCGGAGGATTTCTTCGACGCACATGGCCGAGATGAGCACGTCCGGCTCGACGGCGTGGACATGCACATCGGCTCGCCGATCTACTCGGCCGAGCCGTACGTCCAGGCCATCGGCCGGTCGCTGGAGCTTGTGGATCGGCTGCGGTCGAAGGGTCATGAGATTTCGCTGCTGGACCTGGGCGGCGGATTCGCCGCGGACTATGAACAGGGTGCGTCGCCGCTGGCCGCTGACTACGCCGAGCGGATAGTCCCGCTGCTGAAAGGCAGGGACCTGGAACTGGTGGTGGAGCCGGGTCGGCAGATCGCCTGCAACGCCGGGATACTGCTGACGAGGGTCCAGTACGTCAAGCAGGGCGGCGACAGGCGGTTCGTGATATGCGACGCCGCCATGAACGATCTGCTCCGTCCGGCGCTGTACGACGCCGAGCACTTCGCCTATCCGGTGCTGCTGCCGGCCGGCGAGCCGCCGCCGCATCGCAGCGCGGGCTACGAACCGGAAGGCGGCGTTAAGGTGGACCTCGTCGGCGGGGTCTGTGAGACGTCGGACTTTCTGGCCCGCGACAGGTCGCTGCCGCCGCTGGATCGCGGCGACCTGATGGCGATTTTTTCAGCGGGGGCTTACGGCTTCGTGATGTCCAGCCAGTACAACGCCCGGCCGAGGGCGGCAGAGGTCCTGGTCCGCGGAGACTGGTGGCGAATCATCCGCCGACGCGAAACCTACCAGGATCTGATGGGGCCGGAAATCGTTGAGTGGACGGATTAGGCGCGAAAAGGCAAGTCGGGGCGGCCGGTCTTGGCCCGCGGGTCAGTCCTTCAGCAGGCCTCGCAGAAATGCGACGTTCTTCTTCGCCGTTTCCACGGGGTCTTCACCGCCTGTTTCGATAACTGCCCAGCCGTCGTACCCGACCGCTCGCAGTGCCTGCACAACGCCTCGGAAATCCACGTCGCCCTCACCGAGGGGGATGTCGTAGTCCGGCGGCTGGCCGGAGACCAGCCGGACGTCCTTGAAGTGCACCTGTGCTATGCGGCCCGGTCCGAGGTCTCGTATGAAGGTGACCGGATCGAGCTTTCGCGCGTAGGCGTTGCCGGTGTCGTAGTAAACCTTCACGTTGGGCGACCCGGACAACGCGTCCAGCAGATATTCAATCTGGTCGGCGTTGAGCATGGACTCGATTCCGAGCGTGACGCCGGCCTGCTCGGCCGGCTCGATAAGCTCGTTCAGCGCCTCGGCGGCCTTGTCCAGCTCGTCGGAGAATTCGATGGCGTTCTGTCCGAAAAACGGCACCAGCACCACCGACGCGCCCGCCTCGGCGGCCACCGCTATCGTCCGGCGCAGCAGGTCGAGCGTTTCACCGGCCGCATCGACGCCGTTTATCAGCGACGGCTTCTTGTTGATGACGCCCACGCACAAGCTCGGCAGCTCAAGCCCGTGTTCGTCGGCCAGCGCCTTCAACTCGGCGGCGTGTCCGTCTTCTTCAAGCTTCGAGGCCTCTTCGGACGTGTAGTACATCGCTTCAACGCCGTCGGCACCCGCCTCGGCGGCCCTCTTGAAGGCCTCGGCGCGCGTCTCAGCGCCAAGAAACATGTCTGTTATGCCGATTTTCATGAAGAAGTCCCTTGCGGCGGCCGGTCAGTCTGCCGCCTCGATTTTGATTTCGGCGCCGTCGGCGACCGATTTAAGTGCTGTTGCGTCGCCCCGAACCCGACCGATGGGGTTGACCGGGCCGACCGCCCTGGGAACGCCGTCAGCACCGCTGGCGGGCGTGGGGCCGAAGAACACACACAAGGCCCGTCCCTCGGGCCAATAGGCAAGCTCGCCGATTTCCATTTCTGCGCGAGCATCATCCTCCGCGGGC
The DNA here is from genome assembly GCA_003551645.1 of Phycisphaerae bacterium. GTDB lineage: Bacteria > Planctomycetota > Phycisphaerae > SM23-33 > SM23-33 > PUND01. The sequence continues at coordinate 46,304 of PUND01000134.1, forward strand.
AGAGCCAGCGGCGTGGCGAAGTAAATCTCCTCGCCCCAGGTATTGACTGTTCCGGAAATCGGCAGTGAATCCGCGACGGCCTGTGCCGTAGCCGTGTCGTTCAACTGTCCGTCCAGCGACACATCACCGGCGGTTATGGTAATGGATATACCCATCTGATGTCATCCTCGCTCGCTGCCTCGGCCGTCACAGTCCGCATCCGACGGCCAGGCATATCAGCCGGGTCTCGGCCACGTTGGTCAGCGTGTGGCGTTCTCCGGCCGTGGCTACGGCCACATGTCCGCTCTGCAATTGGTGTTGCTGGTCCTCGGCCTCGACGACGGCCGTGCCGGCTATCACGTAGTAAGACCACCGGCCCTGACGGACCGGGATGCTCTGCCCCGGTTCGAGGCATAGCATCTCGACTGTTACAGCTTCGTCTTTGTGCAACTGCACCCGTTGCGGCCTGGCCGACGCGAACCGCGCCTTGGCAATGGCATTGACCGTGTCCATTTTTCGACCCTACCGCGTCGTTGCGTCTGTCCCGCGGCGACACGTTGACAGGCGCAGCCGAAGCAATGTCTGTTATGCGGCTCCTTCCACTTTCACGGATATCCCGGTCGGTTCCGCCGTGGTTATCAGCCGCCGGTTCCGTATCAACGGCCCGGGCGACCGTGCGTTAAGTCTGTCCGCGGCCCTGATGGCGGACTTCATGCGGCCGGTGCCGCGGCCGCCTGGGCGCAGCTATTATATCTGGGCCTAAAACCCGGAATTGCCTTATGCTAATGTTATCGTCGCACCGGCGGCGTTTGCAACAATATACCTGCTCAGGAAATGAAAAGCGGCAGTCGGTTGCCGGGAAGTTAATGGTTTCAGGGTGAAATCGGCTGCCTGCGGCGTTATCAATTACCCAACATGCGGATAGCTCTGGCACAGTACAAACCGACCGTCGGAGACATCGCCGCCAATGCCGCGACGACAGCCCGGCTTATCGACGAGGCCGTAGAACAGGGCGCCGATCTGGTGGTCTTTCCGGAGCTTTCGATAATGGGCTATCCGCCGCGCGACCTGCTGCGCAAGGACCGCTTCCTGGCCGACGCCGCCGAGGCGATTGAGCGGCTGGCCCGCCGCTGCACCGGCACGACGGCCATAGTGGGCACGGCCCGGCCGAACCCCGGCAAACGGGGAAGGCCGCTGGAGAATGTCGCTGTTGTCCTCACCGACGGTGAGGTGGCCGGCTATCACGCCAAGCGTCTCCTGCCGAGCTACGACGTGTTCGACGAGACACGTTACTTCGAGCCGGGCGAGAATGCCGCGGTTATCGAAGTCGGCGGTATGCGGGTTGGGCTGAGTGTATGTGAAGATCTCTGGGACGCCGACGCCCTGGGGCGCGAGTTGTACGGTGTGGACCCCGTGGCCGAGCTTGCCGAGGCCGGCGCGCAGGTGGTGGTCAACCCGGCGGCGAGTCCGTATCAGCAGCACAAGGCCGGGCTGCGGGAGGAGCTGTTCGCTCGCCAGGCGGCGCGGGCGGGGGCGGCGGTGGTTTACGTCAACCAGGTCGGAGGCAACGACGAGCTGGTCTTCGACGGCGGCAGTTGCGTGATTTCCGCTTCGGGCACACTGTTGGCCAGGGCGCGGGCTTTCGAGCCGGATTTGCTGGTGGTGGATATGGAGGCGGGGCGTGGACGTATCGAGCCGCTGGACGATGAGATAGACCGTCTGGGTCAGGCGCTGCGTCTGGGGCTTGGCGACTACGCCCGCAAGTGCGGCTTTGACAGCGTGGTGCTTGGGCTTTCCGGCGGTCTGGACTCGGCCGTGACGGCGGTGCTCGCGGCGGACGCCCTCGGGCCGGAAAGCGTCCACGCGCTTGCGCTGCCGAGCCGGTACAGTAGCGAACACAGCGTCGCCGACGCTGCGGAGCTGGCGCGGAATGTCGGCATATGCTACCGGGAGGTATCCATCGAGCAGGCCCATGTCGCCTGTGAACGTATGCTGGCGGCCGACCTTCGGGACGCCCCTGGAGCGGAGGTGGCCGTGGAGAATGTCCAGGCCCGCCTGCGCGGGCTGGCGGTGATGGCCATCAGCAACGCCTGGGGGCGGTTGGCGCTGGCGACAGGGAACAAGTCGGAGCTTTCCTGCGGATACTGCACGCTGTACGGCGACATGTCGGGCGGGCTGGCGCCGATAGGCGACGTGTTGAAGACGAGGGTGTACGAGCTGGCCGAGCGGATTAACGAAAATGCCTCTGTCGAGCGCATACCCCGGCGGACCATCACCAAGCCGCCCTCGGCGGAGCTTAAGCCCGGTCAGGTGGATCAGGACAAACTGCCGCCCTATGATGTCCTTGACGGGATATTGTCGCGGTATGTGGAGTTGGATTGGACCGCGGAGCAGACAATCGCCGATGGTTTCGATGAGGAGCTTGTGCGAAAGGTGGTGCGGATGGTTGACGGCGCAGAGCACAAGCGAAGGCAAGCTGCTCCAGTGCTTAAGGTTACAGGCAGGGCCTTCGGTACTGGCCGGCGGATGCCTATCGCTCAGCGCTACCGGCCTGAGAAGTAATCACGCCTGCGGGACGTTTTGCTGAAACAAATCAGGCCACCGGGCGCTTAAAGCTTCAGTGTAAGCGCCGCACATCCGAATTGAGCGGAAGTCGGGCTTATCCGGCTTCAAGGTCTGGGCCGTGTCCCGGTGTTTTTCAACGGGTGACGAACATGCAGCTAGTCTGCCGACATTGCGGCTGGGTTCTGGATGTTGAGGCCGATCAGGCCGGCGAGGTTGTGCCGTGTCCACGTTGCGGCCAGGATGTCCGCATACCGGGTGATGGTCCGAGTGATGACGACCTCGATGCGGATGCGGAAGTCGGCTTTGCGGATCAGGCCCGAGCTGCTATGAAACGCCCTCTCAGGGCCAATGTGACCTGTCCGCGATGCGAGCATGTGTTCACCGTTGGTCTGCGGATGTGCGGCCGGTCGGTTCACTGCCCCTCGTGCAGGGTTCCGGTACGGATACCCTATCCGGACGAGCGGCAAGTCGGGGCGTCCGGCGAACCGGCACAACCGCCGGCGCAGTCGGTGAATCCCCCTGCCAAGAAGCCGCGCGGCAAACATTCTGGCAAGCCCGGCAGCAGGAACCGGCTGAATTTCAGGCAGGGCTGGGTGCTGGTACTGGTCCCGGTGGTAGTGCTGGCCCTTGTCGGCGTGGCGGCCATACTGAAGCTCATCTGGTCCTGAAAGGTCATAGCACCCGGGGATGTACCCAGGCGGTTGCGGCGCGGTGATGCCATTAGGGCTTTTTGTGGAATGCCTGTCGTGTTGAGGCCGGGGAGGTTAGCATTTGTCGCCTGGCGGGGTGGTAAGCATTCAGACGCCCCCTGACGAGGGTTTGGCGGATTGTGGCCGCCAGGGGCTATTCTCAGATGCCCCTGATGGGGGCTTGGCCGGCCCGGGCCGCCGGCCCCGCGGAGTCAGAGGTCAGAGGACATGGAACGGAAGAAACTCATCTTCATCGGCTGCGATGTGATGTACCGCGAGGCGTGCGCCCTTGCCGCGAAAAGCCCGCACAGGGTGGACCTGAGGTTTGTGCCAAAGAGCTTGCACGATGACTCCGACGCGATGCGCGAAAAGCTCCAGCAGGAGATTGACGCCGTGGACCCCGAAACCGGCTACCACGGCATTCTGCTGGGCTTCGGGCGGTGCAATGACGGCGTTGTGGGGATAACAGCTCGCCACACTCCGCTGGTGATACCCAGGGCGCACGACTGCATCACGCTGTTCTTCGGCTCGCGGGAGGAGTTTAAGCGCAACTTTGCGGACAACCCGGGCACATATTATATGACGACCGGATGGTACGAACGCTCCGAAGGCAGAGGGCTTGAGGACCAGTCCGACCTGAAACACCTGCCGGTGGTCGGCTCGTACGATGAGCTTGTGCGGCAATACGGCCGCGAGAATGCCGACTACATCGCCGAAACGCTGGGCGGCTGGTCCGCGAAATACTCCAGAATGCTTTATCTGGAGATGGGCGCCACCGACGAGCGGCCGATACTCAGCGCGGCCCGGGCCGAGGCGGAAAGCCGCGGCTGGCAGTTCCTGCAACGCAAGGGCGACTGGACGCTTCTGGAGAAGTTCTTCTTCGGCCGGTGGGATGAGGACTTCGTGGTAATACCGGCCGGCGGACGGGTGGCCGCCTGCAACGACGACCGCATACTGGACGTGGAGCTGACCTTCGAGAATCCGGACCCGCAGAGCCAGTAGAGAATTTCTGAAGCCGTTCCCTCAAATGACACGGGCACCCTGGCCCACGCACCGTCCAGAAGCACCCGTTTTCATCCGCGTCCATCCCCGCCTCGGTTGGCAAGAACGAGGTCCATCGCGCCCTGCTTACAGGCGCCGCAGGTGAAACCCGCCGTCCACGTTTATGATCTCCCCGGTCGAAAATGGCAGCAGGTCGTCGGCGACGGCCGCCACCGCTCGGGCCACATCGCTTGCGCGTCCCCAGCGGCGAAGCGGCGTCAGGCCCTCGGCTATCAAAGAGTCGTAACGCGAATGCGAAGGATCAGCCGGGCCTGCCGATATAAGCCCCACCCGCAACTCGTACACGTTTATCCCGAACTCACCGAGCACGTCGGCGAAGAGACGGCTCATCATGGACACGCCGGCTCGCGCGATACACTGCGGGCCGTGGTCGCCGCTGGTGGTATAGGCGCTGATGGAGTTGATGGTCACTATCCGCGGGTCGGATATCTGCCCGGCCTCGGCCAGGCGGACCATCTCGTTGGCGACTAGCTTTGTCAGAAACAGCGTCGCCGTCAGTTGCATATCCAGCACGCGGTAGTAGGTTTCCTCGGTAAGCTCCAACAGGTCCTCGGTGGGGCGGGGCTGTGCGGGCGGTGAGTTCACCAGCATGTCGATGCGGCCGAATTCTTCCAGCACTCGCTCAACCAATTGCTCGCGGTCCTGAGGCGAGGTCAGGTCGGCGGCCGAGCACTCGACGCGTCCTCCGGCGTCTTCGGCGGCGGCGGATATCTCCGCGACGCAATCGTCGGCCGAACGCACCGAAGGCCCATATTGCACGAAAATGTCCCAGCCCCTTCCGGCAAGCTCCACGGCTACCGATTTGCCCAGACCAGCCGCACCGGCGGTTATCAGCGCCGCCCGCCGCGGGGAATCCTCAAAATTCTCGCTCGTGTTCATACCTTTTGCATTATCGGCCGGTCGGCTCGTTTAGGATTGGTCAACTTCATCCGTGCCGCCCCTTGTGCCGCGGGGCGCTGCGCGGTATGTCCCACACAGAGACACATGTGAAAGGAGTGCCGAGATGGATACCCTTACCGCCATTCACGCCAGGCGCAGCGTCAGGAAGTTCCGCCCCGATCCGGTTGACCGGGAGGATCTGCAGCGCATAGTCGCCGCCGCTATTGATGCGCCCTCCGGCTGCAACGCACAGTTGCGCCAGTATGTGATAGTTGACGATGTCGAAGTGATGGACAAACTCCGCGGCTTCAGCCATGCCCTTGAGGCGGCCCCGGCGGCGGTCGTGCTTGTCATTGACCCCAAGCCGACGCGGTTCGGCGAGTTCTGGGTGCAGGACGCCTCGGCGGCGATGCAGAACATGCTTCTGGCGGCCGAGGCCCTCGGATACGGCGCCTGCTGGGTGGAGGGCGCCATACGCCGCCACGAAAAGGATATAGCCGACATGCTCGGCGTTCCCGAACCGCTGCGGGTGTGGTCGATCATGCCCGTCGGCCGACCAGACGGGCGCCCGGACCGGCCGGAAAAATCCGACCCGGACGAGGTGACCCACTTCAACGCCTTCGGACGGAAAGCAGACCGCCGGTAAGCGCCCCACGTGCCACAAGCAGCCCGCGGTGGCTGAAGCAACTCCGTTTCCGCCCGGCCATAGGGCGGCTGCGAACATTGGGCGGCTGTTGGCGCGGGCGTCGCGGAAGCTTACTGTAGCGGCAGTTGAGCTTGCGGCCATGCTGGAAGACCGGACACAATCGCAAAATGACGGCTCTCGGCCGCCCCACAAAGGGTGGATGTCTTTCGTGTGTCTGGCGATGTTCACGTTGTTTGTGCTGACTTTACCGCGTCTGGGATATGCGCCGCTTCTGAGAACGTGGCGATGGGCCGGCGGCGAACTTATCTTGGATATAATGAGCTTGCTCGGTCTGATAGGCGGCTTGGTCGCCGCGGTGTACCTGCCGCTTCGATTCCGCATGATAATGATGCTCCCGCAGGCGGTGAAGGTGGCCGGCCTGGTCGGCGCTGGCGGGCTTATCGTGCATCTGGGTTTCTCGCTGCTGAACCTTGTGATTGTCCTGCTGGCCACCTGAGCCGGCGGACATGCGGACAGGAAAGTCCGGGACGGGAGAGAAACGATGGATCGTACCAAACGAACGGTCGTTTACGCGGCACTGGCAATGGCGATGGCGGCGCTGGCCGGCTGCAACGCGCAGATGCCGCCGGAGGCGCAGCAGATGTTGACGGTGGGGCTGGATGCCTATGAGGCGGGCGATGACGACGCCGTTATCGAGGGTATGGACCGGTTCATCGCCGAATATCCGCGCGTCCGCGGCGTCGAGCAGGCGTATTACCTGCGCGGGCTGACGCACTATCGGGCGGATCGGATCGACCTGGCGTGGAGCGACCTTGCCGAGGCGGTCGGACGCTCCGATGACGGGGTGCTCCGGGCCAAGGCGCGCGTGACACTCGGCGACATCGCCTACGACGGCGACGATATCTCCGAGGCCGAGGACCACTACCGCCGGGCGCTGGACGATGTAGGGCAGGAGCAGGCCCCGGCCGATCACGCGCGCTATCGGTTGGGAAGCGTTCTCCAGCGGCAGGGCCGCTGGCGGGAGGCCGACCTGCACTTCAACCGGGTGATATATGCTTTCCCGCATTCTCGCTTCGCCGCCCCCGCCGAACGGCGGGTCCACGCGCGGGCCTGGACCATCCAGGCGGGCGCCTTCAACCAGCGGTCCAACGCGGACGTACTGGCCGACACGCTGCGGGCCGCCGGGCTCGACGCGGAGGCCCGGGCCACACTGGCCGAGAGCGGCCCGCGATACGTGGTGCAGGTCGGCAGGTACGATTCCTACGATGCCGCGGCCGCCGCGCTGGAAAACGTCCACCGTCACGAGCCGCAGGCGTTTGTGACGGTGACGCGATGAGTCCTTGTGGGACGGGCTGAGGAGGTTCGCGGTGGCTGTGCTCTCGCGGCTGCTGAAGGTCGGGACGATGGCCGAGTCCATGACGGTCTATGTCCCGGCTATGATGCTCCAGAAGGGCGTCGGCCTGGTTCGGCTTCTGCTGCTGGTGCACTTGCTCAGCAACGTGGAGTACGGCCTGTGGGCGGTGGGGGCCTTCCTGTTCGACATCATCACCCCGGTTGTAACACTCGGCAGCAACCACGGTCTTACACGATACGTGGGTCTCTACGAGGCGCGGGGCGAGATTCGCTCCTTCTACAGGCGCATCCGCTGGCCGATTCTGGCCGTGTGCGTTCTGCTGACAGCCGGGGCGTTCTCAGGCGCGGACCTGCTTGCGCGACATGTGGTCGCGTCGCGGGCCGAGGCGGAGGTCGCCGACGCCGCACGCTACATGCGGGTGTGTCTGGCGGCGCTGGCCAACGTGCTGGTCATGGCGCTGTACCTGAACCTGCTGAGTTTCCTGTACGGGCTGCGGACCTATCGGCTGATTGCCGCGCTTGAAGTGTTGTTCAGCGTGGGCTTCACCGTATTGGCGGTCGTTGTGGTCCTGGCGGCGCCCACCGGAGAGGCGGTGCTGCTGTCGCACTCGGCGGCCGTGACTGTGGCGCTGGTGACCGGGCTGGTCCTGCTGCAGGCCGGGCTGAGGCGGCACGTCGCCGGCGCCGGGGAGGGCGACTTCTCGCAGCCGGCGCCGGTGCCGACGGCGGATGCCGACGAAAGCGCCGTGGCCGACTCCGTCGCGCCCGCTTCCGGCGGGGCCGAGACTACGGCGCCCGAAGGCCTGTGGGCGACGTTCGCCCGCATACTCCGGTTCGGGCTGATCGCGCTGGTCAGCAACGTCCTGTGGAACCTGCTGGGCTACGTCAGCTACTACCTTACGCATCGGCGGTTCGGCGAGCAGGCCGGCGGCACGTTCCAGGCTTATATGCGGCTGCTTGGCCAGCCGGTGATGGCGCTTTCCTCCGCGGCGTGGGCGGTGGTTTTCACGCACGTGGTGCGCCGCTGGGAGGCCGACAGGCAAGTCGGCTCGGACTCGGGTTCGGGAGCCGACGCGTTTGAGACGCTTCAGACTGCTTACAAGGCGGTCGGGCTGGCGCTGATGACGGTTGGCGTGCTGCTGTATGTGACCGCGCCGTTGTGGGTCCGCATCATGCCCGTGGAAATGGTCGAGGTCGGACGGTCGCTGGTGCCGGGTCTGCTGATGTTCTTCCAGTCGCTGGCGCACCTTGCGCTTCTGACGATGCTGGCCAAGCTGCGAGAGCGGCCGGCGGTTATCGCGATGGCGGCGGTGGTGGGGGCCGCGGCAAACGTGGCACTGGCGCTGTGGTGGATGCCGGCCCACGGACCTGCCGGGGCGGCCAGGGCCGCCGGGGTGGGCATGTACGTCGGCGGCGGCGCCGTGGCGGCGGGGTATTTCCTGCTTACACGGCTGAGGATGCGGCGGGGCACATACCTGGTGCTGGCGGCGCCGGCGTTGTTCCTGCTTCCGGTCGTCATTGTCGGTCCGCTCTGGGCGGCGGTTCTTATTGCGGCATGGCTGACGGCGCTGGTGTTCAGCGGCCGGGAGAAAGACCGGCTCGTCTCGGCTGCGAAGGATATGCTCAGCCGCGGACGCTCAGGGTAGCGTAAGATTCAGCTCCGGCGTGCCAGCCCCGGTGGGGCAGCGATGCGGCCGCCTGGCTGGCCGGGGCGCTTTCGGCCTGTCTTTGAAGGTGTTTACTTCACCGTGGTCCGCCATGTGCCGATGAAAACGGGGTAAGGGAGGATCATGGGCGAACGTGACACCAAACCTGCCCCCCCGCCGGTAGCGGGGGTTTCGGAAATCTACGCCCGCGGACTCCGTCTATTTGTGCAAGAGTCGTATAACAAGGCGCTTGCGACTCTGGAGCCGCTGGCCGAGCGAGCCGACCTCGCCGGGGTCATGGCCCGGTTTTATCGTGGCCTTTGCTGGCGCGGTCTGGGTGTCCGCGCGCTGATCGATGGCCGTCTCGAGAAGGCCGAAGAGTATCTGAACTCGGCACAGGCGATCCTTGGTCGCCGGTCCGACCTCTATGGGTATCTGGCGTCCGTATATGCGTTGACGGGTCGTCACGAGGTGTGCGCCTCGGCCGCCGAAAAAGCGGCCCGGTACGCGGAAAGGGACTGCCCGGCAGTGCGACGCCGTTGCGCACAGGCGTTGTGGCGGGCGGGTCGTCGGGCGGAGGCGCACATGGTCCTGGCGGAATCGCTGCGGGTGCTCGGCCGTCGCAGCGAGCTTCTAATCCAGCAGGGCCTGTTCTTCGCGGCCGAGGAACACCGCGCCGAGGCCAGAGAGGCGCTTGCCGAGGCATGTAAGCTCAATGGCGCCGACCCCAATGCTCACTACTATCTCGGGCTTGCCGCCGCGGCCGACAAGGACCCGGTCTCGGCCGTTAGCGCCTTGCAGCGAGCCGTGGAGCTTCGCCCCGGAGATGTACTGGTGACCTGGCAGCTTTCCCTGGCTGTCAGGGCGGCCGCGGAAGCCGGCAAGAACGTGACCGTTCGGGTGCCGGAGCCGGAGAGGATTTGCTCGCCGTCGGGCGGCACGGAGCTGGCTCGCTATGTCGCGGCCGAACCGGACTTCGTGGATGCGTTCCTGTCTTTGCCGGAGAGCGACGTGGATGCCGAGCTTTTCGGCCTGCTGGCCGAGGTGCTGACCGCGGCGCTTGATGAGCATCCGAACTATGCGGACCTGCACCGCGGAAAGGCGCTGGTGCTCGAGCGGCTGGGCCGCCGGGAAGAGGCCGAAACACACTTGCACAGGGCGCTGAGTATAAACCCCGACTATCTGGCGGCGCGGCTGGATATGGCGAGGATGTGCCGGCTGTCGGGGCGGACGGCCGAGGCGCTGTCACACCTCGGCAGGGTGCTCGCGGCAGGGGGCGACTGGCCGGATGTGCACTGCATGGTCGGTCGTCTGCTCAGACACCGCGGCCGCCACAGCGAGGCCCGCAGGCACCTGCAGCGGGCCATCGAGCTGAACCCCCACTACCGCGAGGCCGCCGAGGAACTGGAATCGCTCGCCGCCTGACGGAGGGATACGTTTGTGAGCTACCTGCTTGAAATGCTCGGCCGAGGGGCCGATACCGACCTGGAAGACCTGCTGGCGCGTTACTACTGGTCGCCGCAGCCGAGGGACATCGACGAACTGCGCCAGGCCTGCGAGGACCGTCCGGACCGTCTGGAGGCGCACCTGCAACTGGGGCTTGCGTATCTGCGGGGTTCCGAGACAGAAGATGCGATTCGCCACCTCGGTCACGTGTGCCGGCAGAAGCCGGACCACCTGGCCGCGCGGCTGGCGCTGTCCTCGGCGTATCTTGAGCAGGGCGACGCGAACAGTGCGATTGACCACCTGCGAATAGCCAGTCAGAACCACCCGGGCGAGGTCCCGATACTGTTCGCGCTCGGTTTCTGCAACGAAAAGCTTAACGAGCGATCCACGGCGGCCGAATACTACCGCGACGTGGTCAGACGGGACGGCTCGTTCCTGGTGGCCAGGGAACGTCTGGCGGCCGTGGCGGTTGCGCTCGGCGAAACGGAGGAGGCGGTTCGCCAGTATGTCGCGCTTCGCGACGCCAGGCCGGAACTGACTTGGGTTCGCTGCGCTCTGGCTCACCTGTACTACCGCGCAGGTCAGTATGACCTGGCGGTTGATGAATTCGAGACGGCCATCGCCATGGAGCCGGAGAACTGGGCACTGCTTGACGACCAGGTCGAGGCCCTCGCGGCGCAGGGTCAGCTCCGAGAGGCCATTGAGCGTCTGCACTCTCTGGTCGCCGAGCAGGGCGACGTTGCCGATCTGCACGTGCGTCTTGCGGACCTGTACAGCCAGGTTGGCGACGACTCCGCGGCCATGAAGCACTACCTGCATGCGATTGACCTGGAGCCGAACTACCTTGAGGGGCTGGTGAAGCTGGGCACACACCAGCTCATTTTCGGCCGCTGGGAGGAGGCGGCGGAGCTGTTCCACCGGGCGGCCGACCTGAACGACCAGGTGCTGCTGAGCTATGTGGGTCTTGGGGTGGCGCAGGCGGCGGCGGGACGCCGCCCGGATGCGATAAACAGTTTCGACCTCGCGGCCGCCGTTGAGCCGAACAGCACGCTGTTGCTGGCCGAGACCGCCCGTTTGCAGTTGAAGGTCGCCCTGGCCGATGAGTTCGCCAAGAGCTTTGAGACCGGCGAGCCGGCGAAGGTATCGGCGGCGGATCTGACGAACGACCATCTGCTGCATATGCAGATAGACCGACACGTCGAGGAGGTGGCGCGTCGGCCGGATCACGCCGACCTGCGATACCGTTACGGCGTGTTGCTGCGAGCCGAGGGTCGCCACGGCGACGCCCTCGAGCAGTTCCGCAAGGCGGTGGACCTGAATCCCACATACGTTCAGGCGATTATGAAGCTGGGGCTTGTCCAGCAGGAGCTGGGCATGTACGAGGACGCCATCGAGACCTATAAGGCCGCCCTGGAGATAAAGCCCCATTATGTGGACCTGCACTACCGGCTGGGCGTGCTGTACACGGACCGCCGCATGTTCGAGGAGGCCGTGCAACACATGGAGGCGGCGTCGCGCGGGGCGCCGGACAATGAGCGGATACGGGCCGGACTGGCCCTGTCGCTGCAGAATATGGGCCTGATGGACCGCGCATCGGCGACCTGGCGGAGCTTGTGGAAGATACACCACGCCCACACCTGAGGCGTCGGCTACGGGCGTGGCAGCCGGTGACCGGTACAGCGGGCTTGCCGGGGGCAAAGACCCGCCCGATCGTTAATCCGCTCAACCGAACAACCAGTCAACAAGTCAGCCAGTTACCCAGTTAACCAGCACCCACATCAGCAAGCCGCACACGGGGCGGTTCGTCCGACCCGTGCGGGCCGTCTTCCGCCACCGGACGCAGGGGGCGGCCACGGCGTCAGGACAGCAGTTTTTCCAGCCGATCCAGGCCGTCGTTTATCTGGTCCATGCCCGTGGCGAAGGTCAGGCGGACGCAGCGATCCTCGCCGAACGCGCAGCCCGGTATAAGGGCGATGCCCACCTGCTCCAGAGCGGCCTTGGCGAAGCTGAGCGAGTCGCCGACCTGCACATCGCCGATGGTCCTGCCGTAATGGCTGCTGACATCGGGGAAGCAGTAGAAGGCCCCGCCCGGCGTGGCGCACTCGACGCCTTCGATGGCGTTGAGTCGTTCGGTCATGTGCCGCCCTCTTCGCTCGAACTCGGTTCGCATCCGCTCGACCACCTCGGCCGCGGCGGGGTCGGTGTAGGCCGCGAGTGCTCCCGCCTGGCAGAAGCTGACCGGGTTGGTGGTCATGTGGCTCATCAACCGCCGGATCGCTCCGATGGCGTCGCTCGGGCCGGCGACCCAGCCCAGCCGCCAGCCGGTCATCGCAAATGTCTTGCTGAGACCGTTGAACGTGAGCGTTCGTTCGGGGAGGCGCTCGTCCAGCGACGCAAAGGACACAAACTTGTTATCTCCGAAGACGAGCTTTTCGTAAATCTCGTCCGAAAAGACGATGAGGTCGGTTTCGAGCACCACGTCGGCAAGGGCCTTCAGCTCTTCGGGCGTGTAGGTTACCCCGGCGGGATTGCTGGGCGAGTTCAGCAGCAGTACTCTGGCGTCGTCGGCCGCCCGCCGGAGCTGCTCGGGAGTTATCTTCATGCCGGTTTCCGGCGAGGTCGGCAGGGCGACCGGCTCGCCGCCGGCGAGCTTGACCTGTTCGGGGTAGCTGTTCCAGTAAGGTGTGGGGATGAGCACCTTCTCGCCGGCCTCAAGCAGCACCTGGAACGCACAGAAAAGGCCGTGCTTTCCACCGAAGGTCATGGCTATCTGTTCCGGCTCGACGGAAAGCCCGTTTTCATCGCGGAGCTTGGCGGCGATGGCCTGCAGCAGCGCCTTGCCCTGTTTGGGGACGTACTTGGTGTCGCCGGCGTCTAAGGCGGTCTTGGTGTCCCGCTTTATAAAATCCGGGGTGTCGAAGTCGGGTTCGCCGGCGGCGAAGCTTACGACGTCGTGGCCTTCGCTGAGCATCTGCTTGGCGCGGGTTGTGATGCCGATTGTCGCGCTGGGGCTGACGGACTGGATACGCTGTGTGAGTTTCATTGCGGCACTCCTTGTTTATGTCAGGAACACACTTGCCCGGTGGGCGGTTCATACGGTTGTTCACAGTCTGGAACCGGCAGCAGGATAAACACGGGCGGCCGTCATGCCAGAAAAAAATATTCCAACCAATGTTCCGGTCGCCGGGAATTCAGCATCGGCAGGCGTGGAAAGCCGCCGAGTCGCCGCGCATGAAACGGGCGGCCATGTCGCGGCCGCCCGTTGGGTCAGGTAGTTTGGCTGTTTCGTCGGATCGGCCTCAGGGAGCGTCGGGGATATAGCCGGTAAAGGCCAGGAACCTGCCGGTGTCCAGAATCGGGATCATCATGCCGCGCGCCGTGGCTTGGATCTCCTGGAACCGCCTGTATCGCTCCAACTGCCGGTTGTACACCTCCCAGACACTCGGCGGTGCGGCTTCCGGCGGCTGGGTGGGCCGCTGGGGCGCGTGGCCGACTATTACGTAGTTGGTGCGGACCGTGACTTCATCGGCGATCCGTCCGTCCATGCGCCGGATAAGCTGCTTGACCTGCTCTCGGCCTTCCTCGGTAGGATCATCGGTGCCGAAGAGGTCGAAACGTCCGACGACGACGAATTCAAGCTCTCTGATGCCGTCGAAGATGATGTTGGCGACCACGTCGCCTTCCACTATCGGGTCGTCCTCGACCTGTTCGACAATGCGGCACTCGCTGATGCGCTCTCCGACCTTGGTGACCACTAGACTACCCTTGCCGCGCGCCGGCTCCGCCTCTTCGTCCAACGCCGGTACTCTCTCGTCGTCATAGACGCTGAAGGTGAACCCGGGTCTGATATCGTCCCTGGAGCCGAGGTTGATATAGACGATGTTCTCCGCTTCCAAGACCCGTTCGACTTTTCCGTCCGGGCGGAGTGGACGTGCATCGATACCAACCTGCCTTTCCAGCCGGCTCCGCAGCCCCTCGACCATCGCCTCCATCTCGCCGATTGTGCCCTGCAGATCCTCGATGGTCTCGACTCGCTCGGCTATCTGGGCCTGCATGTCCGTTCGGACGCTGACGAGCCGCTGCTCGGATTCCTCAAGCTGGCTTTCCTGATCTTCCTGGAGACTCCCGATTCGCTGCTCCAGCTCGGCCAACTGCCCGCGGGCATCTTCCAGACTCTGCTCATACTGGGCTTCGATGTCCTGCAGCGCCTCGATTCTCTCTTCCAGAGAACCCTCGCGCTCCTCCAGCGACGCCCGCAGCGATTCGATAGTTTCGTCTCTGCTGTCCACACGTTCCTTGAGCGAGATCACCAGCGGGGCCAATCCGCCGCGTTCGCCGGCCGCTTCGTAGGCCCTCTGCGCCTGGGCATCAGCCTGTTCCGGCTCGTCGGCCGCGGGGTGGACCAGGTTGGCAAGCTCCTGCATCTGGTAGAACATGTGCCCCAGCACGGTGCTGCCGAGCGTGCGGTCCTGTCGCTGTTGCAGCAACTCGGCAATTCGACCCTGCTCAATCTCGCGGTCACTGGCCAGGTGTTCGCGTAGCTGCTGCTCCTCGGCCGCAAGGGCTCGCTGTTCGTCGAAATTCAGGTAAAACAGCACAGCCATAACCGTCGCGATCAGAAACAGCATCACGAACACGATAAGCAGATACGGCGGGCCACTGCGCTTCTGAACTACCCGTGCCATTCGTAAGCTCCTTGATACATCCCTGGTTGTCTGGGTGTGCCCGACGGCGGGACGGTTTGTGGTCTCTTCACGAAGATATTACAACCATGGTCGGGCCGGCGGGGTTCCGGCCGCCTGCGCCGGCAAGCCAATTCAGTATCCGAAAAGACAGCGGGCGTCGTCAACAGATTTTTCCGGTCACAGTCCCAGCTTTTGCCGCAATATCTGTTGCACTTCCTGCGGCTGAGCGGCTCCTTTCGACAGTTGCATCACCTGCCCTGTGAGGAAACCAAAGGCGCCCTTCTGTTTCTTACCCCCGCCGGTGGCGTCTTCAACCGCCTGGGGGCTGGCTTCTATCACCTGCTCGACCCACTGCTCTATCTGATTGCTGTCGCTGACCGCCAGCAGCCCCTCACGCTCGGCGACTTCGCGGGGGCTTTGGTCCGTTTCGGTGAGGATGTCGAATATCCTGGCCGCGGCGGTGGCATTGACCTCCCCGGCGTCCTGCATCTTCACAAGCTCGCCCAGTTGCCCGCCCGTGACGCCGACCGCGGCGATGGCGCAGCCGCGCTCGTTGGCCAGCGCGGCGCCCCGGCCGAGAAGCAGGTTTACGCCTCGCCTGGCGTCCGCGCCCGTATCGACGGCCTCATCCAGGATATCTCCGGTTTCGGGGTCCTGCGTCAGTGCGTCGGCCTCCTCCGGCGAAAGGGAATAGTCTTCTGTGTAGCGCTTCCACCGCGCCAGCGGCAGTTCGCCTATCTCGGCGGCCACGCTGTCCCGCCAGGACTTGTCCATGACCACCGGCGCCAGGTCCGGGTCGGGGAAGTAGCGGTAATCGTGGGCCTCTTCCTTTTCCCGCTGAAAAACGGTCTGTTCGCGGTCGTCGTCGTAGCCGCGGTTCTGCTTGCCGAGCTTGTCGATGGAGAAACCTTCGGGGTCTTCCAGCCAGGCGGCGTACTGGCGGTCGATTTCGAAAGCGACTGTCCGCTCAAGCGCGCGGAAGCTGTTGAGGTTCTTGATTTCGGCAATCGGTGTTCGGAATTCGACGTCGCCGCGTTTTATCCGCAGGTTGACGTTCGGTTCGAACCGCATCTGCCCCATCTGCATGTTGGCCTCCGACGCCCCCAGCCATCGGACCAGCCGATGCATGGCCCGGGCGTATCCGAGCACCTGCTCGACCGAGTGCATATCCGGCTCGGAGACTATTTCAAGAAGCGGCACGCATGAGCGGTTGAGGTCAACGCCGGTGTGGGCGGCGGCGGCGTGGATGTTCTTTCCGGCGTCTTCTTCCAGGTGCGCCCGCAGGACCCGGACCACATGTGTGGACCCGTCCGAAAGCGGTATCTCCAGCCGGCCGTCGGCCGCCAGCGGAAGGTCATACTGGCTTATCTGATAATTCTTGGGCAGGTCGGGATAGTAGTAGTTCTTCCGGTCCCATTTGGTGTAGTCGGCCACCTTGCAGTCAAGCGCCAGCCCGACCTTCATCGAAAGCTCGACCGCCCGGCGATTCATCACCGGCAGCGCCCCCGGAAGCCCGATGCACACCGGACAGACGTGCGTGTTGGGGGGGTCGCCGAAGGTATTGCGGCAGCGGCAGAACAGCTTGGTCGCGGTCGCAAGCTCCACGTGAATCTCAAGACCCACCACCGGCAGGATATCGTCGCTTGTTCGCATCATCCGTTTGGCTTTCCGCTACGTCAAAGTCGCTACGTTCCGGCAAGGTCCGGCCTGAGTCGGCGGATGCCGGAGGCCTGCTCGAACATGTGTCCGGCCCGCAGGAGCGTCTGCTCGCTGAAGACCGGCCCGATGAGCTGTATGCCCAGCGGCAGCCCGGCCTTCGAGACGCCGCCGGGGATCGACAAACCCGGCAGCCCGGCGAGGTTCACCGAGATGGTGTAAATGTCGCCTAGGTACATCTGCAGCGGGTTGTCGGCCTTTTCGCCAAGCCGGTACGCCACGGTCGGCGCCACCGGACCGAGCAGGACGTCCACAGTTTCGAAGGCCCGTTCGAAGTCGCGATGAATCAACCGTCGGACCTTCATGGCCTTGTTGTAGTAGGCGTCGTAGTAGCCGGCCGACAGGGTGTAGGTTCCGAGCATGACACGGCGTTTGACCTCGTCGCCGAAGCCCTCGGCCCGCGTGCGGGAGTAAAGCTCCACGATGTCCCTGACCCGCTCGGCGGTGCGGTGTCCGAAGTGCACGCCGTCGAACCGGGCGAGGTTGCTGGACGCCTCGGCCATCGCGACGATGTAGTAGCAGGCGACCGCGTGGGAACTGATGTTGCCTTCGTCGTCGCGATCGATAGCGCTATAGGGCAGCGAGACTTCGCGGACCTCGGCGCCCAGTGATGCGTATGTCTCCGCGGCCGAGTCAATCGCCTGCCGGATGTCCGCATCCAGCGAATCGGATAAGAACTCCCGCACGACGCCGATTTTCAGATTCTCCAGGGGCGTATCCACCGTGGCCGGGTAGTCCGGCACATCTGCTGGCACGCTCGTGGAGTCGGCCGGATCGTGCCCGGAGATGGCGGCCGTCAAAAGCGCGCAGTCGGAAACGTCGCGCGCCAGCGGGCCTACCTGGTCCAAGCTGGAGCCGTATGTCACCACGCCGTATCGACTGACTCGCCCGTATGTGGGCCTGAAGCCGACAACGCCGCAGAAGGCGGCCGGCTGGCGAATAGAACCGCCGGTGTCACTGCCCAGGGCCGCGGCGCATATCCCGGCCGAGACGGCCGCCGCCGAGCCGCCCGACGAGCCGCCGGGAACGCGCCCTGTGTCCCAGGGGTTCAGCGTCGGGCCGGTCGCGCTGGTTTCGGTGGTCGAGCCCATCGCGAACTCGTCGAGGTTGGTCTTGCCGAGCACAATCGCTCCGGCGTCTTCCAGCTTGCGGACCGCCGTGGCGGTGAACGGCGAACGGTAGTCGGCGAGGATGGCCGAGGAGCATGTCGTGCGTCCGTAGGCGGTGCAGAGGTTGTCCTTCAGCGCCACAGGCACGCCGGCCAGCGGGCCGGGCCGTTCGCCCGCCGAGAGTCTACGGTCGATATCCGACGCCCGCTCCATCGCCCGGTCCCGGTGGACCTCGTTATAGGCGTGGAGCCGCGGGTCGATGCGGTCGATGGCTTCCAGGTACGCCTCCGCGGCCGCGACGGCGGATATGTCGCCGGCGGTTATCGCGTCGCGAAGCTCCACGGCCGAAAGTTCGGTTATGTCTGTCACGGGCTTACTCCCGGAGACGGGCTGATTCAACTGCCGGTTCCGATGATGCGGGGGACCTGGAACATGTCGTCCCGGCGGTCGGGCGCGTTGGAAAGAGCGGCCTCCGGCGTCAGTGATTCGCCGGGGGCGTCTTCGGCGAAGACGTTTGTCAGCTCGACCGCGTGGGCCATCGGCTCGACGTTGTCGGTGTCAAGCTCACGGAGCTTGTCGAAGTAACCGATAATCTCGCCGAGCTGGCGCGAGAATGTCCGGACCTGTTCGTCGGTCAACTCGATCCGGCTGAGCTTGCCGACGTGGCGGACCAGATCGATGTCGATCTGCTTTGCCATCGCGTTGCTCCTTCCGTGTCGGTGTCGCACTATCTTTGCCGGCCGGCGGTCCGCTGTCAAATACAGTCGTTGCTTCTCGTTGACGCTTCAGGCGCGCCGTGCTATATTCCTCCGTCCAAACCGGGTAGTGCCCGAAGGAGCCGTATGCCCAAAGACGACGTCATAGAGGTTGAAGCGACGGTAAAGGCGGCGCTGCCGAACGCCATGTTCCGCCTGGAGGTCCAGCTCGGGGACAAGACCCACGAGGTCCTCGGGCATATCTCCGGCAAGATGCGCCGTCACTACATCCGTATCACGCCGGGCGACCGCGTCCTGGTCCAGCTAAGCCCGTACGACCTGTCGCGCGGCCGCATCGTCTATCGCCAGAGATAGCCCGGCCCGCGACGGGACTGGGTAGGGCCTGCCTGGGGATTGCTATTCCACTTCTTCGTGCGGCCGGGCCGGCAGGGAAGCGCCCTCCAGCATGAAGTTGGTGTATGCGCCTTCCAGAATGATCTCGCGGATGTCGTCGGGCGAGAATATTTCCCATTCGGCCTCGATCCAGAAGCTATCGACCATGTCCAGGTCGTGCACATCCCCGGCGTTGACCACCGGGAGGTTGAACCGTTCGGCGGCCTGCAGTGTCTGCAGGCCCTCCTCCGTGCCGTGGTTGGACGTGCGATACTCGATTGCGTCGGGGTAGTTGCCCCTGTCGAGCATGTCGTGCCCGTCGGGCCAGCGGAACGGATGCGCCAGTATCGTCAGATGTCCACGCGCCCGGGCCTCCTCCAGAATCTCCTGTTCATCACTCATCTCGAGAAAGGCCGGGTCCACCGTGCCCAGTACAAGAAGGTGCTGGAACGACTCTTGCCCGACGGTTATCTCCACGCCGGGGTATATCTTGATGTCGGGGTATCGTTGCTGGAGACGTTCGATCTCCCACTCGCGCCACACGGCGTTGTGTTCGGTTATGAAAACGGCGTCGAAGCCGGTCTCGATGAGTTTCTTCATCAGCCGGTCGGGTGTGGCCTTGGCGCAGGCACTATAGACCGATGTATGCAGGTGTAGTTGTATCTTCATGTCGGTTGCTTTCTTGTGGCTACACAACAATCATAACCTCTATTCCGGCTTATTCACGAAGAAACGGTCGTCTCAGTGAACAAGCCGCCGGGAAAGCATGTGCTTTCCTGAAGGCACATTATGAGCGAAAGCAATTCTTTCGCGGATAATGTGGGCTAGAACTCCGCCGAGCGAGGGGTTCGCGGGAACGGAATCACATCGCGTATGTTGCCCAGTCCGGTGATAAACTGCAGACACCGCTCCAATCCAAGCCCGAAGCCGGCGTGCGGCACGGTTCCGTATCGGCGCAAGTCAAGGTACCACCAGTATTCATCAGGATTCAGGCCCGCCTGGCTCATTCGCTCCGTCAACACCTCCGGCCGCTCCTCGCGCTGCGAGCCGCCGATTATCTCGCCTATCCTCGGCACCAGCACATCCATCGCGGCGACGGTCCGCTTATCATCGTTGATGCGCATGTAGAACGGCTTAATTTCCGCCGGGTAGTCCGTGACGACCACCGGCCCGGAGAACTTCTCCTCGGTGAGGTATCGTTCGTGCTCGGTCTGGAGGTCGGCGCCCCAGCGGGGCGGGTACTCCCATTTTCTGTCGGCGGCGGAGAGTATCTCCACGGCTTCGGTATAGCCGACGCGGAAGAAGGGCGTTTCGGCCACGTGGGTTAACGTTTCTATCAGCGTCTTGTCGATGCGGGTGTTGAAAAACTCCATATCCTCGCGGCATCGCTCCAGCACGCCCGCGAAGATGAATTTCAAGAAGTCCTCCGCCAGGTCGGCGTCGCCGGCGAGGTCGCAGAAGGCCATCTCCGGCTCGACCATCCAGAACTCGGCCAGGTGGCGGGGGGTGTTGGAGTTCTCGGCGCGGAAAGTCGGGCCGAAGGTGTACACCTTTCCCAGTGCGCAGGCGTACGTCTCCGCTTCGAGCTGGCCCGATACGGTCAGGTACGTCGGCCGGCCGAAAAACTCCCGTTCCGCATCCTCGCCTTCCTCGCGGTTGTCGGCGGCAAGGCGGAACAGCGCGCCGGCGCCCTCGCAGTCGCTGGCTGTGATAATCGGCGTATGAACCTGCACGAACCCGCGCGACCGGAAGAACTCGTGAATCATCCCGGAGACTTCGCTGCGGACCCTGGCGACAGCGCCGAAGGTATTGGTCCTAGGCCGGAGGTGCGCCTGGCTGCGCAGAAACTCGAAGCTGTGCCGCTTCGGCTGGATCGGGTAGGCCTCTCCATCGGCGGGGCCGACGACGGCCAAATCTTCGGCGTGCAGCTCAACGCTCTGACCCTTGGCCGGGCTTTCGACCAGCTTACCGGTCGCCGTCACCGACGTCCCGGCCGTCAGATGCACCACCTCGGAGTCGTAGTTGGGAAGCTCCTTGTCGGCGACCACCTGGAGATTGGCAAGGCAGGAGCCGTCGTTGACCTGCACAAAGCTGAAACCGCCCTTGCTGGTCCTGACCGTACGGACCCATCCGGCGACGGTAACGACCGTTCCCGCCGGCACGTCGGTAAGCGCATCACGAATGACAGTTCGTTCCGGGGTCATCTCTGTAGATATTGTCCTGGACGCGGGCGATCCGGGTCAAGTTTCCGTGGTTTGGTGCTTTCGGCAAGGCAAAGGCATGAGGTGTGGCTATCCCCGCCGGTGCTCAGGAATGCGGCCTTCGGGCAGCCGCCGCGGGCCGGCGGGGTGGGCAACGCTCCATGAGCCGGGCCGCGCAGCAAAAAAGCGGGGACCTCACCCGACGACCGGGAATGCCGTCGGCGTCCGACTCTACTGTTCGGACTCTTCCGGCGGGGTGTAATTGCGCTTTGTGGGCTTGACGATGTAGCCGTCGCGAAGCGCCTTGGTCGAGGCCTTGACGCGAACTACCCGCCCGTCAATGACCGCGCGGACTCGCTGGATGTTGGCCTTGAACTTCCGGCGCGTCGTGCTGGTGGTCTTGACGCCGACCCCGCCGAGGTACTTGGCCCTTCCGCGTCGGCTGTGCTTCCGTCCGGCACGGGTCTGTTTCTGGGTAAACGGACACTTACGAGACATTTTTCGGCTCCCGCCGGCCTGCCCGCCTCGGGCGGGCGGCGTCGGCTATTCCTCTTCCTGCTCTGTCTTTTTCGACTGCTCGATAACCTGCTGCTGTACGTTGCCGGGGACCGGCTCGTAATGGCTGAACTCCATGGTGTAGCTGCCCTGCCCGCCGGTTATTGAACGAAGCTGACTGTTGTACTGCATCACTTCCGACAGCGGGGCGGTGGCCCTGACCACGCACATATTGCCCGGCAGCATGTCCTGGCCGCTGATGCGGCCTCGCCGGCCGGAAAGGTCGCTGGCAATGTCGCCCATGTGTTCCGCCGGGGTGGTAACCTCCAGCTCGACCATCGGCTCAAGGAGCGTGGGCTTGGCCTTTTGCACCGCGTCGAGGAAAGCGTATTTGCCGGCCGACTTGAACGCCACCTCCTTGGAATCCACAGGGTGGTGTTTGCCGTCGTAGATGCTGACGCGCACATCCTGCATCGGATACCCGGCGATCGCGCCGTTCTGCATGACCTCCTGGACGCCCTTTTCGATCGCCGGCAGGAACTGACGCGGGATCGACTCGCCGAACAGGTCGTTGACGAAGTCGAATCCCTCGCCGCGCTCAAGCGGCTCGACGCGGAGGAACACCTCGCCGAACTGACCGGCCCCGCCGGTCTGCTTCTTGTGGCGGTGATGGCCCTCGGCCTTGGCGGTGATGGTTTCGCGGTAGGGGATCTTCGGCGGCTTGGTCTCGACCTCAAGCTCGAACCGCGATGACATCTTTGTAAGCATAATCCGCAGGTGCAGGTCGCCTATGCCGCTGATGACCGTCTCGTTGGTCTGGGCGTCGCGGGTGGTAGTGAAGGTCGGATCCTCTTCGGATAGCCGGTGCAGCGCCTGGGATATCTTCTGCTCGTCGCCGCGGCTCTTGGGCATCACGGCCATCGAGAACATCGGCGTCGGTGTGGGCAGCATCGGGCGGAACACCGGCTGGGGCTGCTCGTGCAGCACATCGCCAGTCTCTATCTCCTCGACCTTCGAAAGCGCGACGATATCGCCGGCGACGGCCTTAGATATCTCGTCCGTCTGCTTGCACTGGACCTTGAATGGGTGCGAGAGTTTCATAGCCCGCCGGTCGTCCCGCAGACAGAAGCTGGTCTCCGGCGTTACCGTGCCCTGGAGTATGCGTATCCAGCTCATCTTGCCCACGTAGGGGTCGGCGGTGATCTTGAACGCCTGGCCGACGAACGGCTTGTCGGCATCGGCCGAGAGCGGGATTTCCTCCGCCGGCTGCTCTTCGGTGGATTCGGCGGCCGACCGGGCCGGCTTCAGCGCAACGTCCGCCGGCGAGGGGAAGTAGTTCACTACCGCGTCCATAAACTCTTTGACGCCGACCTCGGACTCCGCGGCCGTGAACAGG
Source organism: Phycisphaerae bacterium (assembly GCA_003551645.1). Taxonomy (GTDB): domain Bacteria; phylum Planctomycetota; class Phycisphaerae; order SM23-33; family SM23-33; genus PUND01. Next base: position 69,259 of record PUND01000134.1, read on the forward strand.
ATCGGGATCACCGTGCCGGCGACCATCGCGCTGGCGAACGCCGATGAGAGCTTCTCGGCCGGTACGTCCTCGCCGCCGAGGTACGCCTCCATCAGCGCCTCGTCGGACTCGATGACGCTCTCGATAATCTGCATGTGGGCGTCCGCGACGTCGCCGAAGTCGGCCTCTCCCGACTCGTTGGCGAAGACGTCGATAACGCCCGACCCGCCGCCGGTGGGCAGATTCAGCGGCTGGCACGCAGAGCCGAACGACTCCTGTATCTGCCCGATAAGTCCGGACAGGTCCACGTTCTCGCCGTCGATTCGGTTGACGATGATCGCCGCCGGCATCTGATTCTCGCGGGCCAGGTTCATCAGCCGTCGTGCGTTGACCTCTATGCCCGCGATTGCCGACATCACGACCACGGCGGTGTCCACGCCGCTTAGCGACGCGATCGCGCCGCCGATGAAGTCCGGGTAACCGGGCGTGTCGATGAAATTAATGTGCTTTCCGGAGTGCGCGAGGTACGTCAGCGTCGGGTCCACCGAGTGCTGCCGTTCGCGCTCTATGGCTGTGTAGTCCAGCTCGCTGGTGCCGTCATCGACCGAGCCGAGCCGGCCGGTGACGCCCGCGGCGTGCAGCATGGCCTCGCCGAGCGTGGTCTTGCCCGAGCCGCCGTGGCCGACCAGAGCGATATTCCTGATGTCCTGCGGTTTAGAAGCCGGCATTGTTAACTCCAATGGGGTTCAATGAGTATGTGAAACCGGGCGATCCACGACGATGCACACGCCGCCGGGAACGCTTCGACTGCTCCCAAGGAAGCCGTACATCTTATCGGTTTTGGGTCTGCAGACAAGGGCATTTTTGCCGCGGTTTTCCCGGCTGGTCTTACCAGGGCACAGGTTACCGGTCCCAAACCCCAGCAGCCGTCCGGCGGGAGTGCCCGGCCGCAAGGCGTGACCGGCCGGGGCAGGGGCGCTCGGCTCAGAGGATCCATTTGGTCTTTATGTTTCGCAAGCTGACGGCGAACAGGACCGCGCAGAAGGCCGCCAGCATCCCGAAATCCAGCACCGCCGGCATCGTCCCCGCCCGGCGCACCGACTCGTGCAGAAGGTCCACCCCGTAGGTCAGCGGCATTGCGTACGACACCGGCCGAAGCCAGACCGGCAGCCGCTCGATGGGAAAAAACAGCCCGCACAGAAACAGCATGGGGAAGCGGAAGAAGTTGGAGAACGTCTGGGCCTCGAAGACCTCGCTGACCGAGACGGCGATAAACAGTCCCAGGAACGTCGAGCTGAACGCTATCAGCACCACCGCCGGGATAAGCGTGCCCCAGGATACGACCGACAGGTCCATCAGAAACGCCGCCATTATGACCGGCACGAAGGCGTTGGCCACGCCGAAGACAATCGCGCCGGTGGTCTTGGCCAGCATCAGCAGCTCAAGCGGTATCGGCGCCAGCAGCAGCCGCTCGAATGACCTGTGTTTCTTCTCGAACGTGACGGTTACGGCCAGCATGCTGGTAGTGCCGAAAAGGACCGATACGGCCATCACGCCGGGCAGCAGCTCCGGGACGCTCTCAAGCCCCACGCCGGAGCGGATGAAAAACATGCCCGTCCAAGCCAGTGGAAAAATCAGCCCCCAGCTTATATTCGGCGGCTTGAGGTAGTACGAGCGCATGTCCTTGGAGAGGATGTTCCAGAACACGGTCAACGCTCTCATGCTCCGGCCCCCGCTTTCGCTCTGTCTTTTTCCTGCTTCATAGCGCCGGCCTCTATGCCGGTGATCCGGACGAAGACGTCCTCCAGCGATTCACGTACACGCCTGGCCTCGAACACCTCCGCTCCGCTGTCCTCCAGTAGCCGCACCAGCGGGCCTACCCTGACCGGCTCGGTCGATTCCACGCGGATGTCACCGTCGCCGGTGGTTGTGCATGCGAGGTGGGGCATCTCAGCTGCTATCGCCTCGCACAGCCCGGCCGCCCCGCCGGAGACCGACAGCCGGACCACGTGACGGCCTTCGGTGAGGCGCATCAGATTCCCGACGGCGTCGATTCGCACGATCCGCCCTTCGACGATGAAGGCGATGCGTCCGCACAGCCGCTCGGCCTCCTCGATGTAGTGCGTGGTCAGGAAGATCGTCGTCCCCGCGGCGTTGAGGTCGGCGATGAGCCGGCGAATCTGCCTCGCGCTGGCCACGTCGATGCCGGTGGTCGGCTCGTCCAGGAACAATATCGGCGGTGAGTGGATTATCCCCGCGGCGATGGTGAGCTTCCGTTTCATGCCCTTGGAGTAGCCGGCGAACTTCCGCTCGGCCGCGGCGTCCAGGCCGAAGCGCTCCAGAAGCTCGCCGGCCCGCTCCCGACGGTCTCTGCGGTCCATGCCGTAAAGCGCCCCGCAGAAACTAAGGTTCTCGAAGCCGCTCAGCTCCGGATACAGATTGCTCTCATCCGGCACCACGCCCATCAGGTGCTGGGCGGCCTTGGGCTTTTTGGAGCAGTCTATCCCGGCGATGCCGATGGTGCCGGAATCCGGCCGGGCCAGACCCGTCAGCATGTTGATAGTCGTGGTCTTGCCCGCGCCGTTAGGGCCGAGAAAGCCGAACAACTCGCCTTCCCGCACCTCGAAGTCCACGTCCGCAACGGCCTGGACACCATCGAAATGCTTGGCGAGTCCTTCGACCTGGATTACCGGCTCGCTACCGCCGCTCATGGGTTCTCCTTTCTGATTCGCAGCCAGACGCCGATGCCCGCGTTCGGATGTTCCGGGCCAAGCCCGCCTTCTCCGACTACCTCGAAGCTCGGCAGTTCCGCCTCGACGGCCAGGCGGTCGAAGGTCTCCGGCTTGCGTGCTTCCGCGAACCGGCGTTCCGCCTCGGGGCCTTTGGCGGCGACGGATTCCCGCCTGCGACGGATAAACTCCCGCCTGGCCCATTGCGGATACTCTCTGCCCAGCCCGCCGCCGATCATCGCCCGTCCGTCCGGCCGGAGTATGCGCCACACTTCCCGCAGTCCCTGTGCGCGGTCCGGCCAGAAATAGAACGACCCCCTGCTGACGACCGTATCTACGGATTCATCGGGCAGTGGTAACCGCTCCGCCGGTGAGACAATCGCCACCGTCCGCCGGCGCAGCCCCCGCCGATCCGCGGAGGCGAGCGCTTTTGACAGCGCCTCGGCCGACGGGTCCACCAGCGCCATCGTGCAGCCGGGGGCACGCTCAAGGATCGCAAGCCCCAGTCCGCCGGCGCCGCTGCCGAGATCCAGCCAGACGCCGGGACGTGAACCGCAAAAAGCGGTCACGTCCCGGGCGACTGTCGGGTAATAGTCCGGTAACTGGCCGGATTCGGTCTTCTGGTCGTCGGCGCCCACGGCACATCCTTCGGCAAGTGTGATAGCTGCGTCAGTCCGTGCAGGGATGGCCGGCGTCGTCGCCGTGGCACTCGCGGACCTGTTCAGGCGAGCACTCTCCCGGCTTGCCCTTCAGCCGTTCGGGGTGCTCGCAGCCGGCGGTGCCCACGCATTCGTGGGTGGGAGCATCGCCGTGACAGGTGCGGATCTGCTCCGGCGTGCAGTCCTCTGGTCTGCCTTTCAGGTTCTCCGGCTTCTGGCAGCGGTTTTGCTTTTGGTCATCGCAGGACATTTTGACCTTCCTTTCGTGTTTGAACCGGCCCCGTGTTCGGGGCTAAGCAACTTCTCTATCTCCTCCCGCCACGCGGCGAGAGTTTTCTCATTAAGGCGGTAGTGGACGTAGTAGCCGCGTTTTTCGTCTATCACCAGCCCGGCGTCCCGCATTACCCGCAGGTGCTGCGAGACGGCGCCCTGGGTGACGTCCAGCCGGGAAGCCAGCGCGTTCACGCACAACGCCCGGCCTTTGAGCAACTGCACTATCCTTACGCGCGTTTCGACCGACAGCACCTTCATCAGCCGGGCAAGTTGTCTGGGCTTGTCTGGCATCTTAGTATGCACTGATATACTATTAAGCTCTTTCGGCGATGTCAAACCAAAATCCAAAAAAATCCTCCATTTTCGCTGACTATGGTTTGACCTTTACTGCCGCGGACTTTGGCAAAGGCCGGAGGTGGAGCCGGCGAGGCGGCGGAGTTCGCAAGCACGAAGTGGCCCGGCCCGCGGCGGGTTTGCATCTCTGCCACGGCCGGGATTCATCCGGTATTCCCGGCAACAGCGCGTGCTTGCGGGCCGGGATCGCCCGCCCTTGGGGCGCCGGTGGACTTCCGCCCGGCGTGGTTTCGGCGGCTGGGCCTTGCGGTTTGCCTTCGCCGGTAGGAAACTATACCCCGACATGGAAAAGAACCATCGGCGGTCCGGCTTGCTGGTAGTAACGGTCGGCGTGGGCACGGGGCATCACGCCGTGACCCGCGCCGTCGCCGACGCCCTTCGCCTCGGCAGGCCGTGTGTTCGCCCGAAGCTGGCAGAGGCGCTGGACTACACGCCGCGCATCTTCGCCAGATGCTACGCCGGCAGCTTCGTGATGAGCATGTCCCGGGCGCCTCGGATTTACGGGCTTGGATACCGCATCAGCAATCGTCCTCATCGACCGGGTCGGTCCAGCGGCGAGCGTATCCGGCTCTGGGCCGAGAGCCGCATATTGCGCAGGTTCGGCCGGCTCCTGGAAGAGGGCACGCCTGAGATAGTCGTAAACACCCATTTTCTGACGGCCCCTTACGTCAACCGGCTGCAGAGGCAGGGCCGATTCTCCGGCCGGCACGTGGTGGTCGTAACCGACATCGAGGCCCATCGATACTGGTATGCCGAAGGTGTGGACCGCTACTTCGTCCCCTCCGATTACACCGCCGACATTCTCATGCGCTGGGGTATCCCCTCGGCCAGGATCACAGTAAGCGGTATCCCGGTCCACAGGCGATGGACCCGCCCGCTGGAGATGCCGAAGATTCTGGCCCGCTGGCGGCTGCCCTCGGACAGGCCGATCGTGCTGCTTTCCGGCGGCGCCGCTTTTACCTGCGGGCCTGTGGTCCGGATAGCCGGCGAGATACTGCGAAACACCGACGCCCACCTGGTGCCGCTGGCGGGGCGTAACAAGCGCCTGCTGGCGCGTTTCGCCGCGCTGCCGTCGGCGGCCGGGCGCATCACGCCCGTCGGGTTCACGAACCGCCTTTATGAGCTGGTCGAGGCCGCGTCGCTGGTGGTCACAAAACCCGGCGGCGTCATCACCGCCGAGATGCTGGCCAAGGGCACACCGATGGTGCTGCTGAACCCGGTTCCCGGTCATGAGGCGGGCAACGCCGAGTACCTCGCGAGCCGCGGCGCGGCCGTAATAGGACGGACAACAAACCAGACCGTCGAGCAGGTATCGCGGTTGCTGAATCATCCCGAAGAGCTGGAAGCGATGGCCGAGGCCGCCCGGAGTCTCCACAAACCCGGCGCGCGGATTGTCGCCGATGAACTGAGAAGCATGCTTGGTGAAAGCGGCTAGCGCCCCGTGTTGGCGGTCCTGACCTCCACCTCCGGTCGGGCGTTCCTGCGCAGGCGGAACCGGGAGCTGTACCGCGTGTCGCCTTCGCGCAGCTCCAGCCCCACGGCCCGTCCGCCGGAGGTGGCCAGAGACCAGCCCCGCAACTGTTTCGCCTGCCGGACGGCCCGCTCCAGCAAGCTTTCGGGCAGCCAGATGTCGGGTCCGGCCGACGGGTTGATGCCGAGTTCGCCTTCTTCGGCCGCCGAGAAAAAAGCGTCCATGTTTCGGAACGACAGGCCCGCCTCGGTCGCGCGCGCCAGAAAGCTCGTAAGCGTGGCCACCACCGCCTCGACCTGAAGGTGGCGAGTGGGGTTTTCCGGCAGCGAGCGCCACCAGTTGACGTAGCGCTGCTGGAACGCGGCTATGTTGCCTTCGAAGTGGCGATTGAACGCGTCGGTCGCCGAAGTGCCGTCGGCTATATCGTTGATGAAGTTCGAAAACGCCCGGCGATATCGACCGTTGTCGCCGTGGACCAGAAAGTGCACCATCGACCACGCCTGGTCGTAGTTGCGGGCGGCCCGCGGCGTGCCGATGGCCTGGCGCCACTGCTGACGTGTCATCTCCAGCATGTCCGAGAACCTCATCAAGCTCCCGTCCTCGATGTAAGTCCTGATGCGCCTCATTCGGCCCGGCGGTATCACACCGGTGACGAACCCGTCGCCGGTCCATATGCCGGATGCGAAGTACTCGGCCAGGCCCTCATCCACCCAAACCGGCAGGCGCGGTGTGATTACCTGATGGGCGTACTGATGAAAGCCCTCGTGCTGGATGACCGCCCAGACCCGCTCGCCGACCCGTTCGTCGGCGACGGCCATCAGGCGCCTGCCCGTGTACACACCGACGCTGCCCTGGATGCCGCCGGCCTTGTAGTACTGCTCCAGTGAGCTGAACAGATAAAACGGCATCCGTCCCCTTAGCCGTCCGGAAAACCCCTGGGTCCGTCGCTGATACTCCTCGGCCATCGTGTTCAGCCGCACCGCCGCCTCGCGGACCCTTTCCAGGGGCAAGTCTGTGTGTATATCGTAATATCGAGTGTCGTAGGTCTGCAGCTCGTCGGCGGCCGATTGTGCGGCCGTCAGCACCAACCCCGTCAGCAATATCGCAATTGTCCTTTTCATGGTTGCCTCATCATACACCGTATCGGGAGATAATTCCCCCATATTTGTGGATTTTCGGCCCTCCCGGCCGACGGACTTGACCGGCCGGCCGGGGCGGCGTAAAAACATGCACGCCGCATCGGCCCACTGGCAGGGAGGCAGAATGAAGTCGATACACGTCGTCGCAGAGACGCTACCCATCGGTTGGGAGCGGGCCGTCGTCGCCTGCTGGCGCGAGGGCGATAGCTTTCCAACCGAGTACGACCGCCCAGACGATCCCAACAGCAGGGATGTTACCGCCCTTATTCACGTTACAGAGCCATTCCGTGAGCCGCGGATTCATCGGGCGTTTCCCGGCGGACTGGCCGACCTGGAGAAGTACCGCGCCGAGGTGCTCTACGGCGTGCACGACCACTGGATCGACCCGGCCGCCGGAAAGTGGGAGTACACATATCACCAGCGGCTTTCCGGCTACGCACTGCCCACCGGCGAGCGGATAGACCAGCTTGCGGCCGTCGTGGACAAGCTCCGCAACGCCGGGCACACCCGCCGCGCCCAGGCCGTTACCTGGCAGGTCTGGAACGACCTGAACATCCACGACCCGGCATGTCTGCAACGGCTGTGGTTCCGCATCGCCGACGGCCGACTGCACATGAACGCCCACATGCGCAGCAACGACGCCTTCAAGGCCGCGTTCATGAACATGTACGCCTTCACCGAGCTTCAGGCGGCGATTGCGGCGCAGGTGGGCGTCGAGCCGGGCGAGTACATCCACATGGCCGACTCATTCCACATCTACGGAAGCTACTTTGATGATTTCGAGGGCTTTTTGCGCAGCATCGACCAGCGGTCCGAGGACCAGCGGGTGTTCACGACGGACTTCGCGAAAGAGTTCTTCGTAGATGGGCTGGATGAGCTGCTGGCCGAGCGCGATATGCCCGAGGAGAAGAAGCATCTGTTGCAGGCCAGGCGCGGTGAGCTTACGGATGGTTGATACTGCCGTGTTCCTGGCCGCCTATCAGGTGTATGGCGTTTTTGCCGGATAGCTTGCCCTGCTTGAGGGCCTCGTTGGCGGATGCGAGCAGTTCACGGCAGGCGCGCCCGTCGCGAGGGAAGCTCGCCAGCCCGCCGGAGATGGTCAGCGATCCGCGCTGCTCAGGCCCGAGCCGGTGGAAGTTGTGGTTGACCACCGCGGTTCGGAAGCGGTTGGCAAGTGCGTAGGCGGTTTCGATGGGCCGGCTGTCCGGCACGCGCGGCGGGTCGGGGTCCCAGAACAGCACCGCGAACTCGTCGCCGCCGATGCGCGCGACGATATCGTGCGAGCGGGTAATCCGCTTCATCAGCTCCACTGTCTCGCGGAGTATCTCGTCGCCGGCGGCGTAGCCGTAGGTGTCGTTGTAGCGCTTGAAGTCGTCGATATCCCACAGCAGCAGAGTTACGCGGAAATCCTCCTCGGCGGCACGGTCGAGAATCCGGTCGGTCAGATGGTAGAAATACCGCCGATTGTAGGCCCCGGTCAGGTGGTCGGTAATCGCCAGCCGATGCAGGGCCTGGGCGCGTTTGGCGGCGCCTGTCAGTGCCGGCAGAAGCTCGCGAAGTTCCGCGAGCTTGACTTCGGCTGCGTCTGTCGGCGAAGGCGAATGGTTATCCGTCACCAGCAGGCGCGTCGGCTCGGTCTCCATCCGCAGAAGGCATTCGCCGTCGTCGGCGGGGGCGTCCTGCCATTGGACTTCCGCCGGAACCAGCCGGGCGACCATCGCCGCAAGGTGGTCCTCAAGCGTCTGGAGGTTCTTCGCGGCCCGAAGCAGTTCGGATATCTCGGCCGGGGACAGGGCGCCTTGTCCGGCTGGTTCAGGGGAGTGTTCCCCGGTGGGTTCGTCCAGCCGTCGCAGGCGTCCGGCGTCCCGCACGGACAGGGGGAGAATGAAGTAGTCGTCCAGCACCCCCCCGCGCAGCGGGCGCACATCCGGCTCGGCCGCCGGCGGGCAAAGCCCGAACAGACGCCCGCCGGACTGCAACCGTCGCGACGCCCTGCACAGCCCGGCGAAGTCGGGCCGGGGGGCGGTCAGCAGGACCGTCGGCCACTGCCGCTTGCCCATCTGAAGCAGTGCCTCATATGGCTCGGCCACAGCGCGGAGCCGCCGCCGGCCGAGGCGCTCGCCGAGCTGCTCGGCGCATGAGTCATTCGCCAGCAGGAGGATGTCGCCTTCTTCGCTCAAAGGTCCTGTTCCAGTAATGCGGCTATTTCGTCGGCGCTGAGTATGTCCGAGCCGGTCTTCCGCCGCGCGGGCGTGTGGTCCGCTGTGTCTTCGGGCTTGTAGGAATCGTCGCGGGCCTTCTCGCCGGTATCGGCGCCTTCCGGCTCGGCGACCTCATCCGTCCGCACGGCGACCTTGCCGGCACTGTTTTCATACGTTTCGGGCCGTGGCTGGGGTTCGTAATGTCCCTCGTTCGGTTCGGTATCGGTGCGGGCCTGTTGCGCGGGTGCGGCCGAGAGCAGCGCATCAGTCAGCTCGGTTCGGCTCAGCAGGCGAACGCCGCGCAGGTCCTCGCCGGTCAGCCCCGCCGGAATAGCCCCTGTGGCAAGTACCGACACGCCTAGTTTGCGCGCCATCTCCAGCATTCGCAGATGGCCGCGGTTCAGCACGGGCAGGTCCACCGCCACGGCCGTCGCCGGTGCGGCCAGCAGGGCGGCGGCCGCCTCGTAGGGGCTTGTGACCTGCTCACAGGCGACACCCGCGGCGCTGAGCCGGGCCTGCTCCTGCGGCGTAAGCAACCCGTCGCTCGATACCACCACGACGCGAACGCATGTATTCCCGCGGTCCATTTAGAGCGCTTCCTCCGAATACATCCTTCATTGTAAGGCCGGACGCCGAATCCGCCAACCCCCTTAAGCCCCGCGAACGCCTGGCCGGTCGTGGCCGGGGGTGGCATCCGCAACATTCGATATCGACATAACCTCGACCCCGCCGGGGTGTCTGAAATACCGGACGCACCGGCAGGGAGGGACATAAAGGAGCCAGGTCATGAAAGGCAGCGTAACAGGCGTCTTGGTCCTGTCGGGGCTTATCGCCCTGGCGGTTTCAATGGGCGGGTGTTCAGCCAGGCGGTCCTACAATCGCGGCATATCTCTGCTGGAGCAGGGCCGTTACGACGCCGCCATCACCCACCTTACTCAGGCGGTGGACAATCGGTCGGGGCTTTTAGGCCCGAATGAGGATTACCTGGCCGCCCTGGCTCGCGCCAAGAGCGAGGGTGCGGTCTGGCACCGTCAGCAGGCCCGCGAGGCGGTCGCCGATACCCGGCTCGACGCCGCGGCCGAGCACATAAACACCGCGTTGAAATACAACCCCTCGCTGGCCGGCGCATCGGAGCTGCGGGCGGATATACGACGGCGCACCGACGCGGCATATGCGGACCGCGGCGCTGCGCTTGCGCTGGCTGAGAAGGGCCGATGGGACGAGGCCGTAGAGCGGATGCGACACGCGCTGTCGCAGTTCACGACCATGCCCGGAGGGGCGGCTGACCTCGACCGTCTCAGGCGGGGCGCGGCCGATATGTATCTGTCACGCGCCAGACGCGAGCTTGCCCAGGACAATCGCGATGCGGCTGAGCAACAGGCCCGCACATCACTTGAATATCACGAAAACTCCGGCGCGAGGGAAGTGCTCCGGGTGGTCGCCGACAGGCACCGGGCGGACAAGCTGGTCTCAAACGCCGACGCCCTGTTCGAGGCCGCCCAGTACGCCCAGGCGCTGGGGCATCTCCAACAGGCCCGCCAACTGCACCCGCAGCGGGAGGATATCCCGCCGCTGATACACAGGGCGAAGGTCGCTGTGTGCGATGAACTGATCGCCCGGTCCGATGCCTATGTCGCCGCCGGCAGGTGGGCAGACGCCCTGCGGGCGCTGCTGGAAAGCGATTCCGTCCTGCCCGGTTACGCCCCCGCCGCCGAGAGAACCGCTCGCGTGGAGCGTGAGCTTGCCCGGCTGCACCTTGCGGCGGCCGACGATGTGGACCTCGCCGACCGGCCGGCCGCGGCGCTGTTGCACTACCTGGCGGCCGTGGCCTACGGGGCCGACCACCCGTCGGTCCACGAGGCGATTGCGCAGAGCCGCGGCGAACTGGACCATCGGACGCGATACACGATAGCCCTGGCGGGATTCGACTCGCCGGCCCGTGAGGCCGACCTGGCCGGGCGGTTCGAGACACGCGCGATGCAGACCATGCTCCGAGCAGGCCCGGACAACGTCACGATAGTTGACGGCCGGCACGAGGCCGCACGTGACGCCGACGCGACCCTCAGCGGACAGGTGCTGGATTCACGCATCATGCAGAACCAGACCAGCACCTACGGAACGACGGAATACCAGGCCGGGACAAAACTGGTGCCCAACCGGGCCTTCGACAGGGCGGTCGCCGACGTGAACCGGGCAGAGGACGACGTCGCCCGGGCCTTGCGGCGGTACGAAGACGCCGTGGCTCAGCTCCGCCGCGACAATCGCAGAACCGGTCGGAATGTCTCTCCAAGGTCCTCCAGCCGCGTCAGACGTTACCGGCGGCAACTGGACTCCGCGCAAGATGCCTTGAGCAGGGCGAAGCGGAACCTGCGGGCCACGCCGTCACACGTGGCCAGACCGAGGATTCTCAGGCATCGCTACCCCATCTACCACGTTACGGTTACCGCCGAGGTGGAAGCGAGTGTGCGGATGCGGGACGCCGCGACCGGCGAGGTGCTCATGACCACGACCGTCAGCGGCAGGTCCAGGGCCTCCGACCGCTACGTGGAAGGGGACCCGGAGCGGAACGTGCGCGCCGAGCCCCTGAACCTGCCGGACGATGCGACGCTGCGCAACCGATCCGCACAGCAGGCACTGGCGGAGCTTGACCGCGCCGTGACCCGGGCCGTGGCTATGCACGGGCGGCGATTCGCCATTCTCGCCCGACAGGCCGCAAGCGACGGCGAGGCCGACCTGGCCGTGGAAAACGCCGTCGGCTACCTGTTCGCTTACCCGGCAGGGGCTGCCGACTCGCGTGAAATGCTGGACATCGCCGCCGAACCACTGGCCGACGAGGCCGACCTGATACCCCTTGCCGAACTGCTCGGCGATTACTGCGGCATCGTGATCCGGTAGCTTGTGGCGGTCATGGCGCGCATCGGCGTTTCGCGCCCGGCGACTTTTGCGGATGCGCGCTCCTTTGGCGGCGGTTGTCGTCATGGACGCCCGCCGGCCGGGCCGACCGACGTCCGCGCAAAGTGGATTTTCCATCAACAGGCGTCATTGCGTGCGGCCGCGCCGTGCGATACACTCCCCAATTCTTATCGGGTCAGGGCCGGACCGTCCGCCGCCCGATTGCGACGGGGCGCGTGCCCCCGGTCCCTCGCGGAGCATTTCCGCGAAACGGCGGAACGGTCGGCCGATGGCGATTTGACGGACCACAGAAGAGTTGGAGACGATTATGGCTGAATACAAAGACCTGGACCGTAAGGTCATCAAGCTGGGCAAGCAGGTTGTTCGCATGTGCACCGAGGCCGGCAGCGGCCACCCGTCCAGCGGGCTTTCGCTTGTGCACCTTACAACGGCGCTGATGTACCGCGTGATGCGGTACGATCCGAAGAACCCGTGGAACGACGCGTCGGACCGTCTGGTGCTCTCAGCGGGGCACGCCGTGCCGGTGGTGTACGCGGCCTACTGCGACCTCGGCGGGGTGGTCGGCTGGCCGGAGCGGCCCTCGGAGCTTCGCTTCGACGACGCCATGTCCCTGCGCGACGCCGACAGCGTGCTCGACGGACACCCCAACCCCGCGATTGGTTTTCCGTTCTTCGACGCGGCCACCGGCTCGCTCGGACAGGGCGTATCCGTGGCGGCCGGGCTTGCCGCCGCCGCCCGAGTGGACGGGCTTGATCGCAGGTTCTTCTGCATCTGCGGCGACGGCGAGAGCCGCGAGGGGCAGGTCTGGGAGGCGCTGGATTTCCTCGTGGACCACAAGCTCACCAACGTCCGCGTTATCTTCAACTGCAACAAGCAGGGCCAGAGCGATTACGTCTCCGAGCAGCAGTCGGCGGAGACGCTCGCCCGCAAGGCCGAGGCGTTCGGGCTGGAAGTGAAGGTCATCGACGGGCACAACTGGGACGAGGTCTTCGACGCGCTTACCGCCGAGGCGGGCGACAAGCCCATGGTCATAGTCGCAAAGACGGTCAAGGGCTGGGGCGTCAACGAGCTTCAGTCGGCGGATTCCCACGGCAAGCCGCTGAAGGAGGAATCCCTCGAGCAGGCGATGGCCGATCTGGACGCCAGGGCGGCCGAGCTTGGAGTCGCCGAGCTTGAGGACACCCCGGCGGTCGAGCTGACCACGCCCGAACCGAGCGGCAAGTCCACCGACGGGCCGGTTTCGGCCGGCAGCTTCTCAGAAGCCATAGCTGCCGTAGGTCTTGACGCGGACCTGGAGAAGAAGGGCAAGCTCGCCACCCGGCGTGCGTACGGGGCGGCGCTGGCGGCATTGGGCGCCGACGAGCGCGTGGTGGCCCTGGACGGCGACGTGCAGAACTCGACATTCGCCAGCTACTTCGCGAAGAAATATCCCGAGCGCTATTTCGAGGCGCGGATCGCCGAGCAGAACATGGTCTCGGCCGCGGCCGGTGTGTCGGCGGCCGGGAAGATCCCGTTCATCTCCAGCTTCGCCAAGTTCCTCGTCCGGGGTTACGACCAGCTCGAGATGGCCGCCATTACCAATGCCAACATCAAGCTGTGCGGCTCGCACGCGGGCGTGTCTCTGGCGGCGGACGGACCGAGCCAGATGGGTCTGCCGGACCTGGGCTACATGCGCGCGTTCGCACACGCCGCGAGACAGGACGGCGTTTCGGCGATACGAGTGATGCTTCCCTCGGATGCCGTCAGCGCGTTCAAGCTGACCGAGTTGATGGCCAATGTGGACGGGCTTTGCTACATGCGGACCCATCGCCCGGATGTGCCTGTTATCTACGAAGAGGACACCGAGTTCTTCGAGGGCGGTTTCAACCACCTCATCGACGGCGAGGATCTGTGCATAGTCGCCAGCGGCTACATGGTCCACGAGGCCCGCAGGGCCGTCGATGTCCTGGAGAAGAAGGCCGGGCTGTCGGCTTCGCTGGTGGATGCTTATTCGCTGCCTCTGAAGACCGACGAGATACTTCGTATCGGCGACGACTGCCGCGGGCAGATACTGGTGATCGAGGACAACTACGTCGGCGGCGTCGGCGACGAGATAGCCGCCGCGGCCGCCACGAGCGACCTCGGCGTGATGGTCCGCCGGATGTACGTCCGGGACATTCCGAAAAGCGCCAAGACGCCCGAAGGCACGCTGAAGATGGTCGGTCTGACAGCCGACGATATCGCCAAAGCCGCCCAGCAGGTGTTCGACCAGTCGGAGGCGTAAAGGCGCCGGCGGGCGGAAGGACAAGCGCCGATGGCGATGCTGGAGCTTGAAAACGTAAACCTGCACCTGGACGGAACGCCCATACTCAACGACCTGTCCATGGAACTGTGGTCCGGGTACATCCACGCGGTGGTCGGTCCCAACGGCGCGGGCAAATCTACGCTGGCCTCGGCGATTATGGGGCTTCAGGGCTACCGCGAGTTCGACGGCCGGATGACCTTCGAGGGCGAAGCGCTCAAGCCGTTGCCGGTGGATGAGCGGGCGCGGAGGGGTATCACGCTGGGCTGGCAGGAGCCGGCCAGGTTCGAGGGGCTTTCGGTCCGCGAATACATCCGCGCCGGCGCCAGGGACGAATCCGAAGAGGCGGTCGATGCGGCGCTTGAGCAGGTGGCGATGAGTCCTTCCCGCTACCGCGACCGGGCCGTCGATAATACACTCAGCGGCGGCGAGCGGAAGAAGCTGGAGCTTGCCTGCATACTGGCCATGAAGCCGCGCCTGGTGCTGCTGGATGAGCCGGACAGCGGCATAGACGTCGAATCGCTCGGGCGTATGAAAGATGCGGTCCGGCTGCTTCGCGATGCCGGGGCGACCGTGGTGCTTATCACGCACAGCTCCGAGGTCCTGCACTGGGCCGAGCACGCATTCCTGATGTGCTGCGGGCATATCGTCGGCAAGGGGCCTGTGGCGGAAGTCAGCGGATACTTCGAGAACAAGTGCATGCCCTGCGACCATCGCAACCGCCCGGAGGCGGACGAGGAGTTCTCTATTGAGCGGGCTTGACGAGATAATCTCGGCCGCCAACATCCACGCCGCCGCCCGCGACCCGGACACCGCGCACTTGATGATCGGCCTTAATGAGGTGCTCTCCAGCCGCAGCGTGCCCGGCCTGGAGGTGCAGACCGAACAAGCCGAAGAGGGCGTGAACCTGAAGTTCGTGGTCACCGCCGGAACGGTCATCGAAAAGCCGGTGCACCTGTGCTTCGGCCTGCTCCAGGAGCAGGGCATCCAGCGGATAAACATCCGCATGGAGGTGCGGGACTCGGCCGCTATAGACGTCATGGCCCACTGCGTGTTCCCCTACGGCAAGGATATTCAGCACCTGATGGACGCCGAGATAGTGCTCGGCGCCGGCGCCCGCTACAACTATTTCGAGCGGCATATCCACAGCGACCACGGCGGCGTGCTGGTGGTACCGAAGGCGAAGGTCCACGTGGGCGAAGATGCGCGATTCAGGACCGACTTCGAGCTTGTCGAAGGCCGGGTCGGGCAGATCGACATCGATTACGACACCACGGTCGAGGCCGGCGGCGTGATGGAGATGACCGCCAAGGTCAGCGGCCGGGCCGACGACCGTATCAGCATACGCGAGACCGGGCAGCTGGTCGGCGAGAAGGCCCGCGGCGTGCTGACCACTCGGGTGGCCGTCCGCGAACAGGCGCGGGCGGAGGTCTATAACAAGCTGACCGCCTCGGCCGCCTTCGCCCGCGGACACGTGGACTGCCGGGAAATAGTCCAGCACGGGGCGTTCGCAAGCGCCGTCCCCATAGTCGAGGTCAACCACCCCCAGGCGCACGTTACACACGAGGCGGCGCTTGGCAGCGTGGACAGAAAGCAGCTCGAAACGCTAATGGCCCGCGGGCTTGACGAGGATGAGGCCTCCGACAAAATCATCGCCGGTCTGCTGAGTTGAGCCGCCCCCGCTCCGCACCCCACCCGGCCGCCGATATCCCCGGCCGCGTTGGGTATCTCCCGGCAAGCCCCGTCGGCCGGGCCGTCCGCATTGCACTTCACCGCAATCTCACGTCTTCCAGCAACACAATAATGTCATCGCCACGTCCATCCTCCCATATGCCGCTTTTCCCTTTGCTACCCAGCCCGACAAATCGTCCGTCCTCCGCTATGATCACGATCTCGCGTCCCCAGCCGTCGGCTATAGTCTTCCGTGTAGTATCGACGTATGGCAAGTCTGCCCCGAGCTGCATATCCAACCAACTGACCAGCGCACTTATATCGTCCACAGGAGCTGTGGGGCCTGCCCCAACCTCAGCAGCGTCCACCAATCGTACCGTCGAATCTAATATCGTTCGTGTCCTGAAGGCCGCACGAGCATCTGCGTTCCGGTTGCGGCAACCCACCAACGGGGCCAATAATACGAGCACACACAGCGCGCGCACCCCGTCGTATGCCGTGCCATGCATTGTGTGTTGTATTGTACCCATTATCTGTCCTGATCTGTCATTTGAGTGGATCCTATAGGCCCTCTGCGACCGTGACTGCTGTCCAACCATGTCCTTTAGCTTCTACTTACTACGCGCTGATTGCTGAGTATCCCGCCAGGTGCCTTTTTCCGGCTGGTGGTGGTCTTCCAGGTCGGCGGTGGGGCTGTTGAGTGTGCCTTTGTTGTGTCGGCTGTGGAGGAACCCCCGGCGGAAGCGTTTCCATCCCTCGATGAATTTTCTGTGTGCCCGATGCAGCCGGCCGCGTTTGCGCGAAATCGCCTCTTCATCCTCCCTAAGCTCCTCGGGCACCATGCGCCGCTTGTGCTTGAGCAGGTGGTAGATATCGCGCTCGGTCATGTAGGCGAACAGACGGCGCGACAGCCGGCACAACGGCCAAGGCCAGTCGTCCCGGCGGCGGAAGGAAATTTGGTAGTCCACCAGTGCCGGTCGGCCGTCCGGGCGGACCAGTATATTTGAGCGCTTGTTGGCGTCGGTATATGCAACGCCGCGCGCGTGGACCTGCCGCATCAGTGCCAACAGCCGGTCGAAAAAGCCCTTCGGCGGCTTGTCAAAATGGTCCAGCGGCCGGGCGTCTATGTACTCTATGGCGTAACCGTTGCTTCCGACCGGCCCGAGATATCGCGGCACGCCCTCCAGCCCTTCCAGCGTGCGGTAGATTGCGGCCTCGTTGTTTGTGAGCAGCCGCGCGAGCCAGTCCATGGGAATCCCGCAGAACGACTGCCTTCGGCAGTATTTCACGACCGCCATCGGCGGGTCGGGTTTGTCGATGCCCTCGTACAGGCACGTCGCGGCGTAGAAATCGTGCTTGAATACACGCCTGAGGCGATAGGTGCCGCCTGTGATCAGCGTCACCCGCTCCGGCGGCGGGGCCGTCAACGCGAATAACTGCTTGTTGGCGCCGGATCGGCTCATTTCGTGCCGTCGATGGCGTTTCGAATGTCGCGGGCGAAGTCCCTGGCCGCCGACTCCAGAGCTTGCCGCCACGGGAGTTCGGAGTACTCCGGCCGCCTGTGGGCGTAGAGCACCGAGCGCGAGGCGTTGACTATGGCGCCGGTCCCGTCGGGCTTGAAGCTTGCGGCGCAGTCGGCCGCCGTGGCGCCCTGGGCGCCGTAGCCGGGGACGAGGAATATCTGCTCGGGCATTACCTTCCGCAGTTCGCGGGCCTGGTCGGGGCAGGTCGCGCCGACCACGGCGCCGACGGCGCTGTAACCGCCTGACCCGACAAGCCCGTCGCCGCGGCCGAGGCGCGCGACAAGCTCGGCCATGTGTTCGTAAAGCGCTTTGCCGTGGGGATCGGTGATATCCTGCAAATCGGCGGCCGAGGGGTTCGACGTCCGCACCAGCACGAACAGCCCTCGCCCGGCCTCGCGGGCGGCTTCGATAAACGGCATCAGGCCGTCTTCGCCGAAGTACCCGCCCACGGTAACGGCGTCCGGGGCCTCCGCGGCGGTAAGGTGTCCGGCGGCGTAGGCCGAGGCGGTCGAGCCGATGTCCTGTCGCTTGACGTCGCCGATGACGATCAGCCCCAGCTCGCGGGCGCGCCTGACTATTCCGTAGTACGCCTCCACGCCGGCCGGACCGTATGCCTCGAAGTATGCCGACTGCGGCTTGACGGCCGGCACGTGCGGCTGGACTATCCTCAGCACTTCCTCGGAGAATACCCGCAGCGCCCGCAGTTGCTGCGAGGCGTCCGACCCGTCGCGACGAAGCTCATCCGGCAGATAGTCGAAGTTCGGGTCGATGCCGACGCAAACAGGCGAACCCTTCGCCTCGACGGCCGAGAGCAGTCTGTCCGAGAAGTTCTCCACCAAATGTCCTCTCCTCCCGGCCTTTATAACCGGTCTGGGGACCGGTGAAAAGCCGTCGTCCGCCGGGGCGTTTGCCGTCCGCCGACCGCGATGGTACTATACTCCTTGCAGGAGAGACCAATGGCCGAAACAGAAACAATGGGCGAGACCATCGAATCCCTTCGCGCCCGGATTGTATCAATCCGGGACTCTCTTTGACGTCCCCGCCAAGCGCGAGCAGATGAGCGAGCTGGAGCGGCGTATGTCCGCCCCCGGCTTCTGGGACAACCCCGACGCCGCTCAGAAGGTGGTCGGCGAGCTGAAGCGTCTCAAGGCGATAGTCGCGCCGGTGGAGGACCTGATCGCGCGCATCGACGACCTGGAGGTGCTGCACCAGTTGGCCGTCGAGGAAGAAAGCCCCGATACGCTCGCCGAGGCCGCCGGTTCGGCCGAGCAAATAGAGGCCGAACTGGAGCGGGTCGAGTTCCGCACGCTGCTTTCAGCCCCCCACGACGCCGGCGACTGTTACTTCGCCATCCACGCCGGCGCGGGCGGCACCGAAAGCTGCGACTGGGCCGAGATGCTCCTGCGGATGTACCTGCGGTACTTCGAGCGCAGCGGCTATGACGCCCGCGAGGTGGACCGCGTTGACGGCGAGGAGGCCGGCATACGGTCGGCCACGCTGCAGGTATCCGGGCCTTACGCGTACGGTTATCTGTCCTGCGAGCGTGGTGTGCATCGGCTGGTGCGGATAAGCCCGTTCGACTCCCAGAGCCGCCGCCACACCAGCTTCGCCTCTGTGGATGTGCTGCCGGTCCTGCGGGATGTGGATATCGACATCGACTGGGACAAGGACGTCCGGGAGGATACCTTCCGTTCCAGCGGTCCCGGCGGTCAGCATGTCAACAAGGCCTCCAGCGCCATCCGCCTGACGCACGTCCCGACCGGCATCATGGCGCAGTGCCAGAACGAGCGCTCCCAGCACAAGAACCGCTCCGAGGCCCGCTCCATGCTGACGGCCAAGCTATACCAGCACGAACAGGCGCGTCGCGACCGTGAGCTTGCCAAGATGTACGGCGACAAGGGCGAGATCGCCTTCGGAAACCAGATCCGCTCTTACGTGCTGTACCCGTACCAGTTGGTCCGGGATGAGCGGACCGACCTCAAGACCGGCCAGACCGACCGCGTCCTGGACGGCGACATACAGCAGTTCATCGACGCGTACCTGCGCCTGCGCGCGACCGAGAAGGCAAAATAGGGCGGTCGCCGCGGCCGTTTGCAGTTTGGTCTTTGCGTCGGCAGGTCATAGCCGGAATGACATGACGGCCCTGCCGGCTAAGCGATGATGAAAGGAATCGATGAATACCGAGAACCGGACGTTTCCCACAATTGAGCACGATGTTGACCTCTGCGTGGTCGGCGGAGGCATGGCCGGGCTTTGTGCCGCGGTCTCGGCCGCGCGGCACGGGGCATCGGTTGCGCTTGTTCACGACAGGCCCGTTCTCGGCGGCAACGCCTCCAGCGAGTGCCGCGTTCACATCTGCGGCGCGGACCGCCACAACGCACTTCCCAACCTCCGAGAGACCGGCATCCTGGAGGAAATCCGCCTGGAGAACCTGCGGCGCAACCCGACCCGCTCCTGGGGCGTATGGGACACCGTGCTGCACGAGACGCTGCTGGCCGAGCCAAACCTCAAGCCGCTGCTGAACTGCTCTGTGATGGACGCCGAGGTCGCCGGCCGGCGGATTGAATCTGTCATCGGCTATCAGAGCACCACTGAGACCTTCTACCGAGTACGGGCGCGACTTTTCGCCGACTGCTCCGGCGATGGCGTGTTGGCGCCGCTTTCGGGCGCCGGCTTTCGCATCGGCAGGGAAGGGCGGGACGAATACGGCGAGTCGCTCGCGCCGCCGCAGCCCGACGATAAGACCATGGGCATGTCGCTGCTGTTTCAGACTCGCAAGTGCGACGGGCCGGTTCCGTGCATTCCGCCGGCGTGGGCGTACCGCTTCGAGGATTGCGACGAGCTGCCCAGCGGCCGGAAAGCGCACGGTTTCTGGCAGATGGGCTACTGGTGGGTGGAGCTTGGCGGCGAGCACGACTCGATACGCGACACCGAGGAGCTTCGCGACGAGCTGCTGAAGATCGCCTGGGGCGTCTGGGACCACATCAAGAACCGCTGCCCGAACCGCGACGCCGCGGCCGACTGGGCGCTGGAGTGGATGCAGTTTTTACCGGCCAAGCGGGAGAGCCGGCGATATCTGGGCGCTCATGTTCTTTCGCAGAAAGACCTTGAAGAGGGCGGCCGATTCGACGATACCGTCTCCTACGGCGGCTGGACAATGGACGACCACGACCCGGCCGGCTTCCGGGCGGTCAGGTCTTCCCGGCCGCCGACCACCCACCACAAGACCCCGTCGCCTTACGGCATACCGCTGCGGTCGCTCTACTCCCGGGACATCGAGAACCTGATGTTCGCCGGCAGGTGTCACAGCGCCACGCACATGGCGATGAGCTCCACGCGGGTGATGGGAACCGGCTGCTCGATGGGGCAGGCGGTCGGCTCGGCCGCCGCTATGGCGTGCCGGCGCGGACTGACGCCGGCGGAACTGCTCGACGATGTCGGCGAGCTTCAGCAACTGCTCCTGAGAGATGACTGCTACCTGCCGGGCGTGGCGCAGCGGTTCTCGGCCCTGACGGTCGATGCGGAACTGACCGCAGGCACCGGAGACCCGTCGCCTCTGCGCGACGGACTGAGCAGGCCTGTCGGCGAAGACACCCACGCGTGGACCGCCTCACCGGGCGATTGGGCGGCCTACACGTTCGACAGCCCGAGGCGCGTCAACACCGCCACGCTTATCCTCGACAGCGCCCTGGATGAGGACATCCAGATGAGCCACCATCGGCCCGTCGATCAGCACAGGATGACGCTGCCGGAGCAACTGCCCGAAAGCTTCCGCATCGAGGGGCTGATTGACGGCGAATGGTCCCGCCTGGCCGAGGTTGGCGATAACTGCCGGCGGATGGTCCGCGTATCTATCGAGCGGGAAGTCGGTGGTGTCCGCTTCGTGCTGGGCGCCACACGCGGCGCCGAAAGCAGCCGGATTTACGCCTTCTACCTCGACTGAGCCGCGGTGTGGGGAGTCAGCCGCAAATGCGCTTGTGTTCCGCGGTGCAGAACCGGTCGGTCATGCCCGCGATGTAGTCGCAGGCCACACGTTGCAGAGAGTCCTTTTCGATTCGCTCCCGGTATCGCCTCGGCAGCAGCGACGGGTCGGCGATATAAGCCCGGAAAAGCTCTCGCACGATCCGCCGGCCGCGCTCGCTCTCGGCTGTGCTTCGCGGGTCATGATAGACGTTCTCCAGCAGGTATCGCTGCATCCGGTCGAGCTGCTCGGCGGTTTCCTGGGAAAACCCGGCGCATCGCCTAGGCGCCCGGCGGATGTCGTCGGTCGAGCCGGGCCGAAGAACCTCCAGGGCTTGCCGCGTTGCGGCCAGCAGGTCGCCGGCCAGTATCTCCGGCACCTTCTTGCATGCCTGTATCCGGAGATGAATGGCCCGGACGTCGCCATGTTCATCACGGGCCGACTCCCACGCCCGCCGCCAGAGGTCCAGATGAGCAAGGTCGTCCGGCGTTATCCACTCGGCCGTCAGGGCATCTTCCAGGTCGTGGGCGGTGTAGGCGATTTCGTCGCAGGCATCGACGAGCTGGCCTTCGAGCGGCGCGTGCGTGTCGGCGTCGAATTCGTCCGGCTCAGGCGAGTCGTATCTGCTCTGGTGGCGGGCGATGCACTCCCGCGCGGCGTCGGTGAGATTAAGCCCGCGAAAAGCCGGAAACGGATGCTCCAGGTAGTCCACCACCCGCAGCGACTGGCGGTTGTGCTCGAATCGGCCGTGGTCGGCCATAAGCTCGGCAAGCTCGTATTCGCCGGCGTGCCCGAACGGCGGATGGCCGAGGTCGTGGGCAAGGGCGACCGCCTCTGTGAGGTCCTCGTTTGCCCGCAGCGCGCGGCCGACGGCCCGGGCGAGCTGGGCGACCTCCAGCGTGTGCGTCAGCCGTGTGCGGAAGTGGTCGTGCTCATGAGGGACGAAGACCTGCGTCTTATAGTCCAGCCGGCGGAAAGCCGTGCAGTGCAGCACCCGCTCGCGGTCTATCTGAAAGGCCGACCGCCAGGGGTGCGGCGGTTCGGCGTGACGGCGCGCGGCGTCGGAGTCCGCGACGGCGTAAGGTGCGAGAGAACCGGACATGTCCGTCCGCTGTGTGTTCATATGGAGCAACGGCCAGGTCGGGCACATTTGCCCGACAATCACGCTATGGCTCATCCGCCGGCAGTTTCGGCAGGCCGAGCTTTTCCGAAGACTCACTCAGTAGCCGATAAATCTCGCCGAGAGACTGCGGTATCACGCGCACGCCGCCGAATACCGGCATGAAGTTGGTATCGCCTCCCCACCGCGGCACGACGTGCACGTGCAGGTGCCCGGGCAGGCCCGCCCCGGCGCATCGGCCGATATTTATGCCGACGTTATAACCTTCGGCCGACATGGCCGCATCCATCGTGGTCTTGATGTCGCGCAGCAGATGGACCATCTCCAGCAGCGTCTCATCGTCCAGCTCGGCCACGTCGCCGACATGCTCCATCGGCGATATCAAGCTGTGCCCGCCGGTGTAGGGGAAGCGGTTCAGTACCACGAAGCTGCGCCTGCCCCGCCACAGTACCAGATTCTCGGCGTCGTTTTCGGCGTCGTCGCGGTAGCGGCACAGGAAGCAGCCCTGGTCGGCATCCGACAGCGAATCGATGTATTCCATCCGCCACGGCGCCCAGATGTTCCGCTGACGTTCGGTGCTTGGGCTTTCGTCGGCCATGGTTCGCATGATATCCGCCACCCGCCGGCCGGACAACCTTGACCGGCTGTTGAGCCGTTTTCGGTATTCAGTGGAAGTGTCATGGGCATCATGTCCGTCTCGCCCACTGCGGCGGTTCACCAGCGCCGATGCCCCGCAAGCCCCTGCCGGATGGTGCATCGCCGGCTCACCCCTCGGCGTCGCGGTCGGTCGGGCCGACGTAATGCCGCTGCCGGTCGTCGAAACGCCAGCCGGTGAGGTCGATGCCGACCTCGTTCTGTGCCGGCCGGGATTCCACGTGTGCGACGGTCTCGTCCCACGTCCGCACTCCGCTGATGGTGTCAACGGCCGAGAGGTTCTGCGCGCCGACGGCGCAGCCGAATCGTAATGCGTCGTCCGCGCTGCGGCCGCGAAGGATCGCCGCCAGAAAACCGGCAATCGCACAGTCACCGGCCCCGTTGGCCGAGACTATCCGCTCGACCCGGCAACTCGGCTCGAAAAGCTCCCGGTCGGCCCAGGCGTCAGGATCCTCGGGGCCTGCTCCTCCCGTGCGGCCGAACCGCTCGGCCGGTCCGCTGCGCATATACAGGCCGTGCTCGCCGCACTTGATGAGCACCACGGCCGCTCCGGCGTCCACACACTGGCTACCGAGGTCCGACAGCAGCTTGCCGTCTATCAGTGAGAGTATATCGCCGTCTTTGGCGCGGCTGCTGAGTGCGTCGAAGGCCTCCCGTCTGAGCATGAAGGTCAGTTCCTCGGCGCTGGGCGTGAATACGTCCACGTGGCTCAGCACGTTACCGAGTATCCGCGACCAGTCCACCTTGCCGGCGGGCGTGGAGGGGTCCGGATAGGCCATGTCCAAGCTGGTGGTGACACCGGCATCGTGGGCATCCGCGAAGATACGCGCCAGTTCGGCGCCGTCGTCGGCGTATGTCCGGGCCATCAGCGGCGGATAGCCGAAGTGCATCAGCCGAGCCGCCGCGACGGTGTCGGCGTCCACGTCGTCGGCGCCGAAGGTGTCGTTGGCGCCGGGGCAGTGCAGGAACATCCGGTCCATCCCCGGGGGGTTGATAACGACCGTGTAGCTCGTCTGCTCTCCGGCGACCATCTGCATGCCGCTTTCGGCGCCGGGGGCCTCGTCGCGGATGCAGTCCACTATGGCCCTTCCGAACACGTCGTCTCCGCACTTACCCATCAGGCGGACGTCCACGCCCAGACGGCGCAGCGGAAAGCCGGTGTTGGAGACAGGTCCGCCTGTGGAGATCGTCGCGGGACCGACCGCCAGAAGCGTTCCGGGGCGGAAGATGTCGGCGACATTCTGTCCCGCGGCGCGTATTTCGGGCGTGATGTCCAGGCAGATATGTCCGGCGACGACGGCATCGAAAGATTCGCTCACGACCGGCTCCTTCGCTTGGCATGGCCGGTTCGGCAAGCACATATGCGCGACCGACCCGAAAACAGGGGCGGAAGTTATCAACCGCTTCCAAGGGTGTCAATCACGCATCATGTGTGCATAACATGTGGAAATGCTGTGGAGAAATATCTGTGTTTTGCGACAGCCAACAAATCATTACCGTTAGTTGCTTATTTATAAGGTCTTAGCCCAAGAGTTACGATTGCTGACAGGAGCCATCCGTCATTGAGTCAAGGTCATGTCAGATTGCGACTTTTCTATTCCTGGGGGCAATTTCAGGTCTCAAAACTTTACTATATAAGACTTTAATTAAATGAGAGTTCCCGGCCAAAATAGTCTGTGTCACGTTGACATGCCCGGTGGCCGATGTTATTATTCGGTGGCTGACTCAGTGATGTCCCCCCGCTGAGGGGCATAGATAACGGCTGTCTTCCAGCCGTGGCAACCTCCGGCTCGCCCGTTAGAGTGGGTCGGAGGTTTTTTACGCGCTTATCCGGGCCTGGCGCCGGTGGACCGGGATTCCGGCACCTGTTTTGACAAGCCAGACGCGCCTTGTATGTGTTACAAGGTAGGCGCGAGTCGCATCTTGTGACGGTCCGCACGACACCGAATGTTATTGCCGAGTGCAAAGAGAAAAAGATGGGTTTTCGCATGACAATGATTATTGCCCTCAGCGCCGGGTCGCTGGCCGCGGCCCCGGCCGACACACAGCAGGCGGCGGACGACTCGGAGGCCGAGATACGTTCGCTGACCGAGAGCATCCGACAGCGTGATGCGGAACTCCAGGAGCTTCTGGAGCAGATAGACCGGCTCGAAGGCCAGGTTCGCGAGTTTGAGGCCCGCGCAGAACAGGCGAGGGAGGCCGGCGATGCCGAAGCCGAACCGGACCCGGCGCCTCTGCCTTCGTCGGTGGTTCCCCCGGCCGAGCGCGAAGACGGCCCCTGGCCGAGGCCGGTTCCCGATCATGAGCCGGTCGAGCCGGGCGAGCACCCTCGGCTGCTGTTCCGCAAGAGCGAGATACCCCAGCTTCGCCGTCGGGCGCAGACGCCTCAGGGCCGGGCCATCGTGGAGCGGCTGAGGTTCCTGCTCAACGAGGGCGACGGAAGGACGCTGCCTGAGCGTTACAACCCGCTGCGTGAGAGACCGCCGGCCGACGGTGCCGGTCCGACGGCCGACTCCCCCCCGGGTATGTATACCATCAGTCATCCTGCCGGTTACGGGATGCTTTACGTGCTCACCGGCGACCAACACTACGCCGACCTCGGCCGCAAGGCCATGGACATGGCCCTGGAAAACTACCGCGACCGGGACCGGCGGTATTCGTTTCGCGACCCTTACGGCCCGTTGCGGTCCGGGCCAGCGTTGGGCTGGATAGCGCTGGGCTACGACCTGTGCTACAACGGCTGGGACGAGGACTACCGCCGCAAGATCGCCCGCGAGATACAGGACTACAACGAGGGCGACCACATGACGCTGTCGGAACTGGCCCGCGGAAGCCAGCACATGCCCGCGAGCAACCACTGGGGCATGCAGGTTGGCGGGGGAGCGATGGCGCTTCTGGCGATAATGAAAGACCCCGGCGTTGACACCGAGAAGATAGACGAGCTGCTCGAAGTCAGCAAGAGAGCGATGATTCGCAACGTCACCGAGGGCTTCGGCGACCGCGGGTGGTTCCTCGAAGGCGACGGCACGGGCGTTATGGCCTCGCACATCATCTATCTGCCGGCCGTGCAGGCCTGGCGGGTTGCCGGAGGGCAGGATTTCGCCTCGCCCAGACCCAACGCCCGCTGGCCGGTTCTGAAGTTCATCATGCAGACACTGCCCATGGACGGTAAGCCGGACTTCCCAAGGCGCGGGGCCTACCCGCACAACGTCTGGAGCCGGCGGGGCATGAGCGGCCCGGGCACGTTCTGCTCCGGCTTCGGCGTCGTTACCGAAGAAGAACGGCCGGCGTTGCTGTGGCTCTACAACCGTGTCTCGCGCGAGCTGGACGAACAGGAGGGCGGGCCTTTCGAGACATCGTGTGAGTATCCGCACAGGGCGATTATGTCGCTGGTGAACTGGCCTATGGATATCGAGCAGCGCAACCCCGCCGAGGTGCTGCCGAAAGCGGTGGCCGACGAGAACGGGCTGTACGTATTCCGCAACCGCTGGCGGGACTCCGACGACGTGATTATTTCGGTCCAGACCCGCGACACCCGCGGCTGGCATCGCGCCAACACAGACGGAAGCGTCTGGGTCTGGGGCCTTGGCGAGAAGGACCAGTGGGGCCGTCTCAAAGGCGACGTCAGACACTTCGAGGCGGTCGAGGACGGCTCGGGTATACTGTCGATAGACGACGGGACATGCCTGGCCGTTGATTTTTCCGGCGCAAGCGGCGCAGAGGCGATGCTTGTGCTCACCGGGCCAGGCGCGCCGGACAACGGTGCGGTGAGCGCGGGCGGGCGGAGCTTCGCCTTCAGGTTCGTTGCGGACGGTCCGGAACCGGCGCCCAAGGCCGAAGGCGACCTGATCGTTGTCGGCGACCAGGTGGTCCGCTACCGTGATGGAAAGCTGGAGCTGGAGGTTTACGGCGACCGGTAAAACGCGTCCGGTTCGCTAGCGGGGCCGAGTACGCAGGCCGAACCGGCGAAGTTTCGGAATAACGTTATGACAAGGCCGATAGACGGCATCTTCTTCGACCTGGGCGACACGCTGCTGGACTTCGGTCCGGTGGATGTGCGAGGTATGTTCGAGGCGGGCGCCCGCTTGGCGTATGAATATCTCGGTGAGCTGGACCAGCCGCTGCCTCCGTTCGGCAAGTTCCATCGCAGGCAGCTCTGGGCGATAAGGTGGAGCTACTTCAAGAGCCGCATCACCCGGCGGGAGTTCAACTCGCTGGACCTTCTGGGCCGACTGTCGGACGACATGGGCCAGAAACTCACGGCCGAGCAGGCCGAAGAGCTGGCGTGGATGTGGTATCTGCCCCTTAGACAATGCGCGACAGTGGAAGACGGCCTCACCGACATGCTCCGGCGATTCAGCGAGCAGGGCCTCAAGCTGGGTGTCATCTCCAATACCTTCGTGCCTGGTCAGGTCCTGGACCGGCATCTGCGGGAGGAACAACTGCTGGACCTTTTGCCCTGTCGGATCTATTCATGCGATGTAAGCTATCGCAAGCCGCATCGCAGGATATTCCGCATCGCCCTGAACCGGGCCGGGCTGGAGGCGAACCGGACCGTATTTGTGGGCGATTCCCTCCGGGCCGACATCCGCGGGGCGAATAGAACCGGCATGATATCGGTACTGAAGGACCCCACCGGGCAAAGGGAACGCCCCGCGGCCACCCCGCGACACCGCATCCGCCAGCTAACCGAACTGGAGCCGATAGTTCAGAGTTATATCGAGCAGGTGTAGCAGGGTGGCGGCGACGAGCTATGTCGATGGCGGCAGCGACCGCGCCGGCGGGTGACGCGACCAGCGCGGTCGGCGGACAACGACAAGCGGATACACAGACGCAGCCCGCGCGGCCGGTCAGTCCAGCTCCCAGATGACCAGATATCCGTTGGTGTGCCTGGTTGGTTCGCTCTGAAGGGCGTTTTCTGTGGTGATGACCTCGCCCTGGTACACCTCGCCGATAAGGGCGGCCCTGCCATCACGAACGCTCAGGCCCCATGCGGCGGCCTCGCAGTTGTCTCGCGAGAAAACGGTCCAGACGTGCCTCTGCCTGAAGTCAGGCGAGACGCCCAGCAGGAATATCTCCGGCGCCTCATATTCTCCGACCTGCTCGCCGGCGACTCTCTGGGCGTCGCGGTCCTTGATGTAGGCCTCGCAGTAGCCGGCGAGATAGACGTTGCCGTCGGCGTCGGCGTGTATTCCCCGGATCTGTATCTGCGTGGGCTTTCCGCCGCCGTCGGGCCGTTCGCGGCACAGCAGGACCTGCCCCTGGAGTATCTCGCCGGTCTTCGGGTCGTACTTGGCGAAATAGCTCTGGTCTAATCCCGGGCCCATGTCGATCGCGTGAGTAAACCTGTCGTAGTTCACATCCACCTGCACGTGCTTGTCGACGTCGAACGGGTCATGCTTCCAGATGTAGTCGCCGCCATGGATGTAGCCGCCCATATACAGGTAGCCGTCGTGTCCGATTACCAGTCGCTGGACGCGGCAGTCGGCGTAAGTGTTGTGGGCGTATACTTCCCTTGCGGGAAAGTCGTATGCGGCCCAGTTGACGTTGCCGTCGTAGGTAAAGGCGGTCATGAACTGCATGTGGATGGGATGGTTGTCCATGTGCGGGGAATCATGGGAGTAGGTGTTGAACCCGCCGACGATCACTTGCTTGTTGGCTGAGTCAACCACCACGTCCTTGGGATACTTGTACTGCTTCATTCGCAGGTCGCAGATGCGCTCGCCGTCGCGGTCCCAGACGTACAGTCGGCCGTGCATCGGCCCGGCGCTCCACTCCTTTTTCTCGGCTTGTATGGACGCGACGGTTCCGTCGGAGCCGACGGAGACACGCGCGACTCGCCTGGTGTAGCGGTACCGGCGGAAAGGCGGCGTCTGGTTGCGGAACTGGGCCGACCGCGTGCCGCGGATTATGTCGCCGTCACGCCATATTATCCGCGAGGCGTCTGGAGTCAGCACCGCCACGCCGAACGAGCCGGTGATGACGATTCGCCCATCGTCTGCGACGGCCATATCCTCGATCCAGTCGCCGATGCGGGCGACGGAGGCCACCCCGTTGGTCTCGGGATCGATCCTGGCGACGATGCCGAAGCCGCCGCCCATCAACCAGCTTACGTTCACCCCCGGCAGGTCGCCGCCCGGCCAGGGAGAACGTTCACCGCACCCCGCCGTGCCGGCGACCACGACCATCCCATCCGGGGCGATATCGACGGCCGTCCACTCCTCGACCATCTCGTCGCCGCCGAGATACGTCGCCATCGTCGGCTCGAAGTTATTCTCCGCCGCGGCCAGGCCGCAGACCGCCAGAACCACCATTACGAAAAAAGCATAGCGAACCATCAGATATCTCCTGTCCGACTCCGTCGGCTTCGGGGTTTCACTGCACCGGCGCCGCTATCGCGCGCGGCTCCTGAATTTCTAACGCGCGATCGGCCCCGGAGTTCCGCCATGATTCCCGAACTCCTGTCAATCGTCGGTCCGCGCGGAGGACCTGCGGGCCAGGCAGTCCTCGGCATAGATGCCGTGAGTGCCCAGCAGCCGGGCGGGGCTTTCGGGGTGGCTGGTGCGGTCGGAAAGGTATATCGCCTCGATGACCGCGAGGTTGAGCAGGTTTTCCCAGCCGGAGCATTCGTGAGTTTTCGCGTCCGTGCGTACGGCCTCGACGAAATGCTCCGCCTGTCGGCGGAAGACCGCCAGCGAGTCGGACTGATCGTCGTCAACCTGGTCGAGCACGTTCCCGTCGGGGTCGCGGAGTACGCACGCCTCGCTGTCGGCGAAGATGGATCCGTCGCTGCCGTGCAGCGACAGTCCCTCGCTGACCGGTCCGGATACGCGCGTGCTCACCACAGAGGCCATGCATCCGTTGCCGAAGCGCAGCAGGGCGGCGGCGGTGTCCTCGGTGTCGTACGGCGGAACGTTCGTCGGCCGGGCGGAGGTCCTGGCCCCGCAGACTCCCGAGCCGTAAACCTCCTCCGGCAGGTCCAGCATCGACACCAGCAAGTCCACCATGTGATACCCCAGCTCAAGCAGCGTTCCTCCCCCGGCGGAACTGTCGGCTCGCCAGCCAAGGTTCGGGCCCCAGTTGAACAGGTAGTGTGCCCTGGCCAGGAATAGTTGTCCGAGCCGGCCTTTAAGCCGTCTGGCCCGGCGGTAGCCGGTGGCGAACCGCCGCTGCGTACCCACCGCGAACTTCAGCCCTGCGGCCTCCATCCGGCGGACGAAGTCGGCGCCCTCGCCCAAGCTTCGAGCCAGTGGAAGCTCCTTCCAGACGTGGATTCCCCGCTTGGCGCAGCCGGCGATGATATCGCCCGCGGCCGGGGGCGGAACCGCCAGAAACACCGCCTCCGGACGGGACTCGGCCAGTAGTGAGCGGTTGTCGGTGAAGCTCTCGGCATCGACATCGCGAGCGGCCCGCTGGGCCGCATCGCCGCGGTGGTCCGAGACCCCGACTATCCGCACAGAATCCATTCTCGCCAGGGCGCTAAGGGTATTGCTACCGAAGCCCCCGGCGCCGATTACGGCTACCGGCAGCGGTTCGTCCGTCATGGGTGTTCCTCGGAAGACAGGCAAACGGATTTCAATGCCGGCAACGTAGCCACACATCGCCGGGCAGTCAAGGCGTACGGATAAAACAGCGAGCGGCCGCGCCCGGCGGGGTAAATCGGCGCGGCCGCTTTACCCATGAGCATTGTTTCATAATAATGGGCGACGGCGGTTTTGGTTTCCCGCCGTGGCAAACACTGTCGGTATCAGCACGCCGGTTCGGGACCTGTGGGCCCTCGCGTTAAGGAGGGTGTATCATGTGCCGAAACTTAGCGGACCGATCCTGTCGGTAATCGTGACTTTACCGGCGGTGGTAGTCGAAGGTGAGGGTCTGGACGCCCGCATTGCAGTAGGCAACAGGACGGTCGGCTTCGACGGAACGAAGGTCGTATTCGATTAGAGCACGGGAGTTATGCGAAAATGGACATGAAATGTATCTCCGCGAGTACTTATCCATACCGCGACCAGCCGGTGGATGATGCGTTTGTGGCGATAGCCGCGGCCGGGTTCGCAAAGGTGGACCTGCTGGGCAAGGAGCCGCATTTCTCGCTGGATCAGGACCAGTGGGATCCCCTCAGGGCGCGGGCGCACGCGATGGACCACGGGCTGAAGATCGCCAACCTGGCGACCTACGTCGGCGGCGGCTTCGGCAGCGAAGATGAGGCCGAGCGGCAGGCCGAGCTTGAAAAAGTCCAAAGGGCTATCGACCTGGCCTCGACCGTCGGGGCGAGGTCCATCCGCGTGTTCCGAGGCCCGAAGCAGTACGACGACCCGTCATACATACCCCGGATGGCGCCGTGGTTCCGCAAGGCGGCCGAGTATGCCGCTGAGAAATACATCTATATGGGCGTTGAGAACCACGGCGGCGGGATATCCGGCTCGCCCCAGGCCTGCCTGGATATGTGCAAAGAGGTCGGCTCGCCATATTTCGGTATCCTCTACGACCCTTGCAATCTGCTCCGGGCCGGGACCGACTACAAGAAAGCCCTCAACACGTTCCGCGATCATATCGTGCACGTTCACCTGAAGGACGGTACGTCGGACCCGGAGTCGCATAAGACGACCATGCTCGGCGAGGGCGATATCGAGCTTTATTGGATCATCAGCCGGCTGGAAGAAATCGGCTACGGAGGCGACCTCACTCTGGAATACGAGGTCGAGACACTCCCGCCCGATAAGGGTCTGCGGCAGTGGTTCGACTATCTGGCGGAGATGAAGGCCTAGTAACTCGGCACCGTCCGTGGGCGGACAACCGAGCGTTGATCCGGCCTTGGCCTGTGGGGCCTCGGTCGGGGAATAAATCCGGCAGGGGCGCGGGCCGCCGGCGCACAATAGCCCCAGCCGCCGGCGTGCAAGAGCGCCACATACAGCGCCGTCGGGCCGTTGCCTGTCCGGCCTCCGCCGACCAATAAATCCCGCGGGCCGGCCGGCGGGGCGGTGACAGGAGCTAAGACAATGGCCTTAGCCCGTCCGATATAGTTTTGTATCCGCCGGGCGACCGGTCCGCCGGATGCGGAGGATGCAGGAACACGAAAAAACGAAAACACGAAAATTGAGCGTCAACAAAACCTTGACACCCCCGGCCGCACCGGCTACTATGCGTAAAATGATCGCGGGGTAGAGCAGTCTGGTAGCTCGTCGGGCTCATAACCCGGAGGTCGTGGGTTCGAATCCCACCCCCGCTAGTCGAAGGGCCGTTGCAAACAGCAGCGGCCCGGTGGTTCACGGCCAAGGCCGTCGAGAGAACTCGGCGGCCTTTTCGCTTTCTACGCCAGTGCCGCCAAGGGGTTACGATCCCCGCCTTCCGCCGCCGGTCTCTCTGCTCTCCCGAGGCAGATAACCGGAGCATTTGCCCCGGCCGCCGGTTTGCCCGCCTCGGCCCAAAGTCTCTGTTCAAGACAGAGAATCCGTGGGCTCCGGTTATCAGGACGTGGGGACCTCTGGGGTGGTCGGGACGAAAGCAGGTCGAGATCACTCGCGGGGTACTGATGGCGAACAACGCCTCTCATGCTCACGCTAGGCAACGTAGCACGATGCGCCGCAGGCCTAGAATCTCACGCACAGGGAATGCCGTCGATGTTGTCGCCAGACAGCGCAAGTACTTCGACTCCCGAGTAGAAGACCATTTTCATGACCACCAAGCTAGGACTATCTGATCGCAGGAGTTGATAGCTGAACACCTCTGGATTCATCCCATGGACAGGTTCGCGAGCAATGGCTTTGTACCATATATCACAGAGCCGCCTCACATGTTTATCTGGAGCGATGTTTTCGTCCCACATCTGCGGGCAGTGTATCTGGACTGGTGTAAGTAACCGTTGTTCAAAGCTATGGAAATAGATGCCGCGTACCATCTTGGCTAACCCGTCGTAGAATGAGTTGCGGTCAATCTTGAGTGCAAGCAAATGCTCGTTTCCTATCTTGGTCTTGCGAGCGCCGTTCGTCAGTCTCTTTCTCAAGCCCTTGCTGTGCTCCAAGGCGCGAAGAATCTTGCGGGAGAAGTGGCCGGCGGCCACCTCGCTGTTTTCCATCTGGGACGCAATCAACGCCAACA
This sequence comes from Phycisphaerae bacterium, assembly GCA_003551645.1. GTDB lineage: Bacteria > Planctomycetota > Phycisphaerae > SM23-33 > SM23-33 > PUND01. The sequence continues at coordinate 102,282 of PUND01000134.1, forward strand.
GGTACTCATCATTTTTGGACTTCGCCGCGTTGTGTTCTTCGCAGGCCGGCACAGTGATAAGGTTCACCCTGTAGTCCGTGCCTTCCGGAAGATCCTTCTTCTCAGGGAAGAAGCACTTCGGCGGAACATGCTCAACGGATATGGCTTCTCTCTCGCACATGTAACAGGTGTTTTTACCCATATTTGCACCTTCATTCATGCCTGCACTACGAGCCACGCCTTTGCCGAGCATAGCCGTACCTGGCGACCAACGGAAGTGAGCATTGTCGCTGCCTACGGCATAGGTAACCAATGTAGGCACAACGAACCTGCGTCTGGGAGCCGTGCCATGATATCGACAACCGATCCCGAAAGCATGACGGCCGAAGAACGCCGCCGCGAGGTCGCCGCCATCCTCGCCAACGGCCTGCTGCGGCGTCTCCGGGCGGCCGAATCGGCCGCATGCACGCCTGCGAAAGAAGTCTCGGAAAGGCCTGGAAACCGCCTTGAGCTTCCGGCGGAAACGCCGCTCAGTGTGGCTCCGCGACCCGCCGGTTAACGGGCCGCGTCTCGGAGAACCTTGACGAAAGGAGCCGCATGAAATGACTGACATCGCAGCCGAAATCGCCGCCCTGGACCGGATGACCACGGGCGACATGGCCGAGCGCTACGCCGAGCTGCACGGCCAGCCCTGCCGGACCCGGCACCGGGCCTACCTCATCCGCAAGATTGCCTGGCGCATCCAGGCCAACGCCGAGGGCGACCTGTCCGAACGCGCCCGCAAGCGGGCCGCTGAACTGGCCGACGATGCCGAGGTGCGGGTCATGGCCCCTAAGACCATGGTCTGCCCGCCGCAGGACGGCCAATCCGCCACGACCACCAGACCGGCACCGACAGGGCGAGACCTGCCCGACGACCCGCGCCTGCCAGCACCCGGCTTCGGGCCAGCTGGAGAGCATCGTCCTGCCGGATGACATGACGGCCCAGGACCGCCTGGACATCATGCTGCGGGTCTGGCGTATCGGCGGCACGGCCAACCCGGACTTCGCGGAGTTCTGGCCCTGGCTGGGAAGCGACAGCGGTTCGGGGGGCTTCCTGTGGCCCAACGTGGACACATCGGCCTTGCACTACATGGGCTACCGTATCGACACCACCCAGGGCAACGGCCTGGTGGCCGCTCTGGACCAGCGCAACGGCGGGAGCGGCAATCCCAGCTTCTGGACCAGTACCGACGATACGTTTTCGGACATGCAGGCCCTGGCCGGCCAGCCGGCGGGGCTGAGCTGCGAGGGGTATCTGGCGTCGGCCGGCTACCACGACTGGGGCTGGGCCTGGAGCGTCCATCTTATCCGAGCGAGCTGAGGAGCGAATATGCCCGTCATCACCTACAAGCATACGGACGGCCGGACCGGCAAGGCCGTGGTCGCGACCGAGTCGATGGCCGCCTGGATATCGTCTCGCGAGGCCAGGGGCGCTCGGATAGAGCATGTCGAGTTCGGACCGGGCGAACGCGCTTCGATAGTCCTGGCCACGAACACCGGCAACCCGGCCGGCGAACTGGCCCTTATGCGGACCGATCTGGGTATGGCCCGCGTAATCGAGGACCTGTTCGAGGCACTGAAGGCCAAGGGCGTGCTCGCCGACGCCGACCTGCCCAGGGAGTCTCTTGAGAAGCTGACCGAACGTGAACTGCTGAGGGAGGCGGTTCGGTGATAGGCCTTCGGGTAAAGCAGTCGTTCTTCGACGCCAAAAAGGTCCGCCGTGCGACCGACAGTGCGACGCGGCGGGTTCTGAGCCGCTTCGGCGCGTTCGTTCGCCGGACGGCCAGGAGCAGCATCCGCAGGCGGAAGCGCATCAGCAGACCGGGCGAGCCGCCTAGCAGCCGCACGGGCCTGCTCAAGAGGTTCATCTTCTTCGGCTACGACACGCGGGCCCGCAGCGTGGTCATCGGCCCGGCCCGGCTTACGCGAAAGGGCCGAGGCGAGGCCCCGTCGCTTCTGGAATACGGCGGCAGGACGACACTGAAGCGACGCGGCCGTCGCAGGCGGGCCAGGTACGCGGCCCGGCCGTTCATGGGCCCGGCATTCGAGAAGGAAAAACCGCAGCTTCCCGCGATGTGGCGGGGAAGCGTTCGATAAGGAGAGCAATCCATGTCGCAGGAATTCCTGCTGGGAATGAACGCCAAGGTGTACCAGGGAGCGGCCGGTGCGGAGCTGGCCGCCCTGACCGAGATGA